>CAZNWZ010000056.1:0-11776 GCA_964576455.1 uncultured Lysobacter sp. | reverse complement strand
GCCGCAGGCGTTGGCCGCGACCCAGACGTGGAACCCCGCGCGCTGAAGGCCGTGCGCCGTCTGCAGCAGGCACACGTGCGCCTCGCAGCCGGCCACCACGACGTCGGTCGGCGCCGCGTGCCCGGGGGCGCGCAGCCACTGCACCAGCCCGTCCTCGCAGGCGTTGAAGTGCATCTTGGCGACGATGCGGTCGCAGCGCTCGCGGATCGCCTCGGCGTTGGGCCCGAGCCCGCCGGGGTTCTGCTCCGTGCCCACCACGCGGATGCCCAGCGCGCGGGCGCAGTCCGCGAGGCGCACGGCCTCGGCCACCACCTCCATGCCGCGGTGGATCGCGGGCAGCAGGCGCTGCTGGTAGTCCACCAGCACCAGCGCGCAGCGCCCCGGGTCGATCGCGACGTTCACGCGTCCCTCCTCCTCACCCGAGCAGCACGTTCACGATGGCGTTGCCGATGCCCACGAGCGCCGCGCCGGAGATGAGGCCGGCGCAGATGGGCTCGCAGCCCTCGACCCAGAAAGTATGCCCCTTCGTGCCGGGCGTGGGGTTGCGCCGGCCGGCCCACCAGAAGATGAGCGCGCCCAGCCACATGGCGAAGGTCGCCTCCGGCGGCAGCACCACGCCCAGGCCGACGGAGACGGCCGAGAGCGGGAAGCGCCCCTTGGTGGCGATCCTGGCCACCTCGATGGCCACCGCGGCGGCGGCCGCCACGACCATGGACGCGATCGCGGAGGGCGCGAGGCTGGTGAGGCCCTTGGTGATGAGGTCGGCCACGCCCTTCCACTGCAGCGCCGCGGGCATCGCGAACTGCTCGGAGACGATCGTGGCCGTGGAGCGCACGCCGTTCGCGTCCGCGGGCAGGAAGAGCAGGAAGTAGAGGGGCACGCAGGCGAGCGAGCCGGCGAAGAGCCCGATCACGTGCCCGATGGCCTGCTGCCGGGGCTTGGCCCCCAGCATGTAGCCGGGCTTGATGTCGGAGAGCAGGTTCGCGGCGTTGGCGGCGATCTCGCCCGTCATCCCGGCGGGGATGAGGTTGCTCGCCGGGTTGGTGCGGTCGATGGCGCCCATCGTGAACTGCGTGATCTTGGAGAGGGCGCCGGTGGGCGTCCACGAGGTGAGCGCCATCGAGTTCGTGCAGATGATGGTGAGCACGAAGATGAGCGGCAGCGAGACGAGCGCGAGGAGCCAGGGCACGCCGAAGAACTCGTGCGAGACCCACGCGCCCAGGAGGCTGAAGATCGGCACGCCGACCCACGACATCCAGAGGGGAAGCTCGATGTCCGCGAGGACGTCCTCGCCCGCCTTCTTCTGCCCGCCCTTGAGGGAGCGCCAGGCGCTGCGGAAGAGCTCGGGCCGCGCGAGCAGGCTCACGAGCGAGCCCACCACCATCATCGTGACGCCCCACCACAGGGACCACTGGTTGACGATCTCGGCGCGGTTGATGGGAATGACGGCCCCGGTGGCGGAGACGCGCGGCACGATGTCGCCGGCCTGGATCATGATCGGGGCGAGGATCACGAAGTTCACGAAGGCGCCCAGCAGGCAGCTCGTGGCCACCGCGATGCCCATGAGGCCGCCCACGCCCAGCATCGCGGCGTCGAGCGTGAGGCGAAGGCCCAGCTGGCGGATGTCGGTGCCCAGGATCTTGGGGATCCAGATCGGGCCCTTGGCGGCGAGCGCGTAGTAGTAGGCGTCCAGGCGCTCGGAGAAGTGCCAGGCCTCCTTCATCCCCGCCCACTTGTCCATCTGCAGGATCTTGAACTGGACGAGCTTCATCCAGCCGTCGCTCACGAGCATCTGGTAGAGGCCGGTGAGGAGCGCCGTCCAGCCCAGCAGCTTCGCCTTGAACATCCCCGCGGCGGCCGCTCCCGTGTAGAGGGCGTCGAGCACCACGCCGCAGGCCCTGCCCTCGGGGAAGGGCAGCTGCTCGTCGTTGATGAAGCGGCGCTTCATGGGGAAGGCGAGGAGCACGCCCACGATCGACACCACGATCATCCACACCACCATCTGCCACCACGGCACGATGTGGCCCGTCACCAGCATGTAGGCGGCGAAGCTCGAGGTGAGGGGCGTGACCACGTACCCGGCGGCGGTCGCGATCGACTGCGTGCAGTTGTTCTCGAGGATCGTGTAGTCGGTGGCGAGCCCCGCCCCGTGCAGGATGCGGAACATCGCGAAGGCGAGGATCACGGAGGTGAGCCCCACGCCGATGGTGATCCCGGTCTTGCCGGCGATGTACAGGCCGGTGGCCGCGAGCGCGCCGCCGAGCACGAAGCCGGTGACGCCCGAGCGGATCGTGAGCTGCGGCATGTCGCCGCGGTACACGTTCGCGTGCCACCACTGGTCCTTCTGCGCCCGCGACCACGTGCGGACCTGCTGTTCGTCGAGTTGGATGAGCGCCATGGATCCTCGTGGGGGCGTCGTGGAAAGGGGACGCGGCCCGGGTGGGGCTCGCGCCGGACGCGAGGATACCTTAACGCAGGCTCAGCCGGCGCTGCGTCTCGGCCGTGAACTCCTCCATCTCGGGGTCGAGCGCGCTGCGGGAGGAGACGATGCCCACGGGCTCGCCATTGTCCACCACCGGCACGTGGCGGAAGCCGCCGTCGTGCATCGCGAGCAGGGCCCGCCCGAAGATCTCCTCGGGCGAGACGGTGACCGGGTCCGGGGTCATCACCTCGCCGATCGAAGTCGTGGCCGGATCCAGGCCGGCGGCGACGACGCGGAACACGGCGTCGCGCTCGGTGAAGATGCCCACCAGGCGCTTGCCCTTCACCACCATCACCGCGCCCACGTTCTTCTGCACCATGAGCTTCGCCGCCTTCGCGACCGACGTCTCGGGCGGGGCGACCAGGCGCTTCTTTCGCTCCATGACGTTCTTCACGCGCATGCCGTACATGGCGTTCCTCCTCCGGGAGCTCCTCGGGGGAGGCTATGCGGTGGCCGCGCCCGCCGGCTTGACGAGGATCAACGACCCGGCGCGCCGCGCCAGGAGATGCGGTAGATCGCGTTCGCGTAATCGTCGGAGACGAGCAGCGCCCCGTCCGGCATCACCTGGACGTCCACCGGACGGCCCCAGGCCCTGTCGGAGGCGGCGTCGAGAAAGCCCTCGGCGAAGACGCCGTAGTCGACCACCTTGCCGCCCTCCACCTTCGCGCGCATCACGCGGTAGCCGCTCTTCCTCGAGCGGTTCCAGGAGCCGTGCTCGGCGATGAAGACCTGGTGGCGGTACTCGGGCGGGAACATCGCGCCGGTGTAGAACCGCATGCCCAGGGAGGCCACGTGCGCCCCGAACTTCTGCGCCGGGGGGACGAACTCGCCGCAGCGCCGGCCCTTCGCGAAGTCGGGGTCGGGCACGTCGCCGCCGTGGCAGTGGGGGAAACCGAAGTGCATCCCGGGGCGGGGGGCGTGGTTCAGCTCGTCCGGCGGCACGTCGTCGCCCATCATGTCGCGGCCGTTGTCGGTGAACCACAGCTCCTTCGTGACCGGGTGCCAGTCGAAGCCCACGGTGTTCCTCACCCCGCGCGCCACCACCTCCATGGCGGAGCCGTCGGGCCTGAGCCGGGTGATGGTGGCATAGGGGTCGCCGCGGTCGCAGACGTTGCAGGGGGCGCCCACGGGGACGTAGAGCCAGCCGTCCGGGCCGAAGCGGATGAATTTCCAGCCGTGGGGCCGGTCCGTCGGGTACTTGTCGTAGACGAGGACGGGCTTGGGGACCTGCGGCAGGCCGGCCTCGATCGCGTCGTAGCGCCAGAGGCGGCTCACCTCCGCCACGTAGAGCGCGCCGTCCTTCACGGCCACGCCGTTGGGCATGTTGAGGCCGGTGGCGAGGGTCACCGTCTCGAGCGCCTTCGTCCCGTCGTGGCGGATCGCGTACACGTTCCCGGCGGCGCGGGTGGAGACGAAGAGCCAGCCCTTCTCGCCCAGGGCCATCGAGCGGGCGTCCTTCACGCCCTCGGCGAAGACGGCGATCTCGAACCCCGGCGGCAGCTTGACGCGCTCGAGGGGGAGCGCGGCGGGGGCGGCGGGCGCGAGCGCAAGGAGGGCGGCGAGGAGGAGCGGGCGCATCTACGCGCTCACGAAGCGAAGCTCGGAGGCGGGCACCGCCAGGTCCACGGGCGTGCCGTCGGCGATGGGCGCGCGCCCGCGCGCGTGCGGCACGTCGGCGATCACCACCGCCTGGCCGACGCGGATCTCGTAGCGCAGGAACTCCCCCAGGAACTCGGCGCTCTCCACCGCGCCGCGCAGGGCGAGGTCCTGCGGCCCGGCCGGTCCCGCCGCCACGCTCACGGCGTGCGGCCGGAACGCGAGGTCGAAGGAGCCGGCGGGCGGCTCGACGCCGGCGGGGAGGGCGACGTCGCCCAGCTTCGGCGAGGCGAAGCGCAGCGCATCGGCCTCGCGGCGGAAGCTGCCGGCGAAGAGGTTTACCGAGCCCACGAATTGCGCCACGAAGCGGTTCGCGGGGAAGTCGAAGAGCTCCATCGGCGTGCCCACCTGCTGGATCACGCCGTCGTCCATCACGGCCACGCGGTGGCAGGTGGTGAGCGCCTCGATCTGGTCGTGGGTGACGAAGATCGTGGTGATCCCGAGGCGCCGCTGCAGCTTCACCAGCTCCTGGCGCGTCTGCACGCGCAGCTTGGCGTCGAGGTTGGAGAGCGGCTCGTCCAGCAGCAGCACCTGCGGCTCGATGGCGAGCGTGCGGGCGATGGCCACCCGCTGCTGCTGGCCGCCGGAGAGCTGGCCCGGGCGGCGCGTGCCCAGCTCGCCCAGGCCCACGAGGTCGAGCGCCGCCTTCACCTTCGCGCGGATCTCGGTGCGGGGGAGCCTGCGCTCCTCGAGCCCGAAGGCGACGTTCTGCTCCACCGTCATGTGCGGCCACAGCGCGTAGTTCTGGAACACCATGCCGACGTTGCGCTTCCAGGGCGGCGTGCCGGTCACGTCCCGGCCGCCGATGAGCACCTCGCCCGCCTGGTGCTGGTTGAAGCCGGCGATGAGGCGAAGCAGCGTCGACTTGCCCGATCCGGAGGGGCCCAGCAGGGCGAAGAACTCGCCGGGCTCCACCGAGACGGTGATGTCCTTGAGGACCTGCGTGGCGCCGAAGGAGAGCGCGACGTGGCGGATGTCGACGCCGACGGGGTTCATTTGCCACCTCCGGACTGGTGCGGCGAGCTGGCCGCGACGAGACGGTGCGAGACGTAGGTGCCGAGCGCGACCAGCGACACGGCGATCACGCCCAGCGCGGCGCCGGGGCCGCGGCCCAGCACCGACTGGAAGTACAGGTAGATGCCGTAGGACATGGGCGCCATGCTCTCGCGGCTGGTGAGCAGGATCGTTTCCGAGATCTCCGCGGCGGCGGTGATGAAGCTGGTCACGAACCCGGCGAGGATCCCGCCCATCATCAGGGGGACCACCACGCGGCGGATGGTGCTCCAGCGGCCGGCGCCGAGGTTCTCGGCCGCCTCCTCGAGCGCGGGGTGCACCTGCGTGAGCGCCGCCATGCACGAGCGCAGCGCGTAGGGAAGTCGCCGCACCGCGTAGGCCAGCACGAAGATGAGCCAGCTCGCGGTGAGGGCGCCGCCGCCGAACGGCAGCTCCACGCCCTTGAAGGTGCGCAGGTACCCGATGCCCAGCACGAGGCCCGGCATGGCGAGCGCCACCGTGACCAGGTGGTCCAGGACCTGCCGCCCGGGCAGCCGCGTGCGCAGCACGATGTAGGCGATGGCCGTGCCGATCGCCACGTCCACGAGCGCCGCCAGGCCGCAGTACAGGAACGTGTTCCAGATCATCTGCTTCGACTCCGTGAACACGGTGGCGAAGTGTCCGAGCGTGAACTGCTCCGGCAGCACGGTGAAGCTCCACACCTTGGAGAACGAAAGCAGCAGGATGCCCAGGTGCGGCGACAGGACGAGCAGCAGCATCCCGCCGATCCAGCCGTAGGCGAGGAACGTCTGCCAGGGGGAGAGCCTGCGCTTCGGGGCCTGGACGCCGCCGCGCGAGACCAGCGCGTAGTCGCGCCGCTTCACGAACCACCAGGAGCCGCCCATGGCGCCGATGGAGAACGCCACCAGGATCACGCAGATCACGTACCCGATGGGGTCCTCGAGGCCGATCGAGGTCACCCTCAGGTACGCCTGCGGGGCCAGCATGTTGGTGACGTTGAGGACCAGGGGCGTGCCCAGGTCGTCGAAGACCTTGATGAAGACGAGCGAGGCCCCCGCCACGTAGCCGGGCATGGCCAGCGGGAAGACCACCTTGCGGAAGAGGCGCCAGCCCGAGGCGCCCAGGTTCTGGGCCGCCTCCTCCATGGACGAGTCGATGTTGGCGAGTGCCGCCGAGAGGTTGAGCAGGATGAAGGGGAAGTAGTGCAGCGTCTCCACGAAGATGACGCCGTTCAACCCCTCCATCAGGGGAAGCGTCACGCCGAAGGCGTCCTTGAGGATCAGGTTCACCGAGCCCGAGCGCCCGAAGAGCAGCTGCATCGCCGCCGCGCCCACGAAGGCCGGCATCACCAGCGGCAGCACGCCCAGCGTCTGCACCAGGATCGCGCCGCGGAACTGGAAGCGAACGGTGAGGTAGGCGAGCGGCACCGCGACGAGCGTGGCGAGGCCCACCGTCATCCCCGCCACGTAGAGGCTGTTGGCGAAGGACTCGCGCATGAGCGAGATCTCGTTGAACGCCGAGAAGTGCGCCAGCGTGAAGCCGCCGTGCCCGTCGGAGAAGGCGGTGTACACCACCGCCACGACGGGGATGACGAGGAAGGCGACCAGGAACGCGGCGATCGCCAGCGCGATCGCCACGATGCCCGGATGGGTGCGCACCCGGACCTACTTCGCGCCGCTGGCCAGCTCGACCGCCTTCGCGTAGTTGGCCTTCGCCTTCGCGGCCCACTCCTCCTCGACCTTCGCCTTGGCCTTGGAGGCCTCCGCGTCCGTCTTCTTCGCCTTGAAGAGCGCGAGGAGCTGCTTGTCGGCGGCCTGCTTCTCGTCGACCACCGGCGCGAGGACGAGCTTCCTCGCCTCGTCGAGCTGCGCGCTCCTGCGGCCGCCCAGGCGCTTCTCGGCGTCGTAGATCGCCTTCATCGCCGCCACGAGCTCCTTGTGCCGGAAGGTGACCTGCTGGTCGAAGAGCGAGACCACGACGTAGTAGCGCGACTCCGACAGGTTGGAGTCGAAGTTCACCTTGGCCTGGATCGCCCCGCCGAAGGGGTTGGGGTAGCCCGCCGGGGCCTTGGCGTACACCGAGGGCAGGACGGGCAGGCGGCTGATGTCCTTCTGCAGCAGGAGCATCTGCCCTTCCTCGGACAGCGTGAACTCGATGAAGCGCATGCCGGCGTCCTTCGACTTCGCGCCGTCGATGAGGGCGATGTTGGCCGGCACGATCGCGGTGACCGACGGGTAGACGAACTCCACGGGCATGCCCGAGTTCTTGGCCGCCAGGCCGAAGAAGTCGATCACGAGGCCGATGCCGAACTGGCCGTTGTTCACGCCGTCGGGGACGCCGAAGCTCCTCTCCGTGATGGCGGCGCTGTTGCCGCAGATCGCGAGCAGCTGCTCCCAGCCCTTCGTCCAGCCCTCGCCCTGCAGGATCGTCTCGACCGTGAGGTGCGTGGTGCCGGAGCGGGACGGGCTGGAGATGGCGAGGTGCCCGAAGTAGACGGGCTTCACGAGGTCGGCCCATTCCTTCGGCTCGGGCAGGTTGTTGGCCTTGAGGTAGCGCGTGTTCCACATGAGGCCGTAGCCGGCGAGCGCCTGGCCCCGGTAGTAGCCCTCGGGGTCGTTCACCGGGTAGTTGCCGACCTTGGCCGGGATGGCGGGGTTGCCGGGGCCGATCTTCGCCAGGAGCTTGGAGCTCGAGAGCACCTCGAAGGCGTCGGGGGCGGAGGCCCAGAAGACCTCGGGCCGGGCGCCCGCGGCCTGCTCGCGCACGTAGGCGATGCCCGCGGCGGTGTTCTTGTTCAGGATCTCGACCTTGTCCTGGGGATACTTCGCCTCGTAGGCCTTCTTGTAGGCCGTGGTGATCTCCTTGGGGAAGGAAGTGACGACGGTCACGGTGTCGGCCGCGGCGGCGAAGGGCAGGCAGGCGACCGCGAGCGCGAGCGCGCGGATCAGGGGCGTCTTCATGGGTTCCTCCAAGAGTGGACTTGCGGGGCTTTTGGGTCGATTCTAGCAGCCGTTCCCCCGATCAGGCGCCGGCTTCCGGCCCATCCGCAAAGACAATGGCCGAGCTCCTGTTCCGCGACGATGCCTACGCCCGCGCCTGCCGCGCGCGGGTGGTGGCCGTGACCCCGGCGGGGATCGAGCTGGACCGGACGGTGTTCTACCCGACGGGGGGCGGCCAGCCCGGCGACACGGGCTCGCTGCGGCGGGCCGACGGCACCGCGGTGCGCATCGCCGGGACGGTGAAAGGCGACGGGGAGCGGGCGGTGGTCCACGTGCCGGCCCCCGGCGAGGCGGCCCTGCGGCCGGGCGAGGAGGTCGAGGCGGTGCTCGACTGGGAGCGTCGCCACCGCCACATGCGCTTCCACACGGCGCTTCACCTGCTGTGCGCGGTCGTGCCCGCGCCGGTGACCGGCGGCCAGGTGGCCGAGGACAGGGCCCGTCTCGATTTCGACATCCCGATGGAGCAGTTGGTGAAGGAATCGATCGAAGCCGGCTTGAACCGTCTCGTCGCCGAGGGCCATGCCGTGCGCCCCCGCTGGATCACGGACGCCGAGCTCGACGCCCGGCCCGAGCTCGTGCGCACGATGTCGGTGAAGCCCCCGCGGGGCCTGGGGGGCGTGCGCGTCCTCGAGATCGAGGGGGTGGACCTGCAGCCCTGCGGCGGAACCCACGTGGCCGATACCCGGGAAGTGGGGCCGCTCGCCGTGCTCAGGATCCGCAGCGAGGGAGCGCGCAACCGCCGCGTCGTCCTCGGTTTCGCCTGAAACGCGCGGTGCACGGCGCCGAAACACTCCGCCCTCGCGGGGCGTGGTAGCCTCGAAACGAATCCGTCCGGAGAGCCGACGCCCCCGATGGCCGTCCCGCCGCAAACCCCGAAGCCGATCGGCATCGCCGAGGTCCTCGACGACCCGGCGTCCCAGGAAGCCCTCTTCAACGCGTTCCCGAGCCTGGTCTGGTGCGCGGACGGCGAGGGCGGCTGCAGCTTCGTGAACCAGGCCTGGGCCGACTACACCGGGCGCGGCCTCGGGCTCGACCGCGGCGCCGGCTGGCTGGAGGCCGTGCACCCCGACGACCGCGAGACGGTCGGGCGGCAGTGGGCCGAGACCTTGGGGCTGCGCCGGCGCCTGGAGCTGGAGTACCGGCTGCGCCGGGCCGACGGCGACTACGGCTGGGTGCACCACTCCGCGGAGCCCGTCAACGACGCCACGGGCCGCCTCGCGGGCTACCTGGGCACCTGCCACGACATCAGCGAGCGGCGCTACGCCGAGCTGGAGGCGCGCGCGCGGGCCCAGGAGGTCCGGCTCCTCGCCGACAACGTCCCGGCGCTCATCGCGCACTTCGCGGCGTCCAGCCTGCGCTGCCTCTTCGCCAACAAGGCGTACGCGGCCACCTGGGGGTGGGACGTGGACTCGATCGTCGGCCACACGGTCGAGGAGATCATCGGGCCGGAGGGCTTCCGCGAGATCGAGCCGCACATCCGGCGCGTGGTCCGCGGCGAGACGGTCACCTACGAGCGCTCGATCCGGGCCGCCGACGGGGCGCAGCGCGTGCTGGAGGTGAACCTGCTGCCGCGGCTGGGCGAGGGCGGCACCGTGCTCGCCGCCTTCGTGATGATCACCGACATCACCCGCCACCGCCTCTCGGAGCTCGCGGTGCGCGAGAGCGAGGAGCGGCTGCGCAAGTTCGCCGACGCCACCCACGAGGGGATCGTCTTCCACGAGGACGGGGTGATCACCGACTGCAACGACGCCGGGCTTCGCCTCATCGGCTACCGCTTCGAGGAGCTGGTGGGCCGGCCCGTGCTCGACTTCGTGGCGCCGGACGCGCGCGACACGGTCCTCAACAACATCCGCATGGGCTACGAGCGTCCCTACGAGGGCGCGATCGTGCACAAGGACGGCACCCGGATCGCCGTCGAGCTCACCGGCAAGGTGATGCCCTTCAAGGGCGCGCCCTACCGCATGACCGTGATCCGCGACATCCGCGACCGCAAGGAGGCCGAGGCCCGCATCCACTTCCTCGCGCACCACGACACGCTCACGGGGCTGCCCAACCGCGTGCTGCTCATGGACCGGCTCGAGTTCATCCTCGCCTCGGCGCGGCGGCGCGGGGGGCGGGTGGGGATCCTCTTCATCGACCTGGACAACTTCAAGACCGTGAACGACTCCCTCGGGCACGCCGCCGGCGACGCGCTGCTGCGCCTGACGGCCTCGCGCATCGAGGGGTCGCTGCGCAGCGTGGACGTGGTCTCGCGCCTGGGCGGCGACGAGTTCCTCGTGGTCCTGCCGGACCTCGAGAGCGAGCAGGCGCCGGTGCCGGTGGCCGAGAAGCTCCTTGCCGCGGTGAGCGAGCCCGTGACCCTGGAGGGGCAGGCGCTCTCGGTGAGCCCGTCCATCGGCATCGCCGTCTTCCCGCGCGACGGCGCGTCCGCCGACACGCTCATCCGCAACGCCGACGCCGCCATGTACCTCGCCAAGGACCGCGGCCGCAGCAACTTCCAGTTCTTCAGCGAGCGCCTGTCGCAGGCGGCCTTCAACACGCTCTCGCTCGAGACGCGCCTGCGCGAGGCGATCCGCGAGGAGGCCTTCGAGCTGCACTACCAGCCGCAGGTGCGCGTGGACACCGGGCGGCTCGTGGGCGTCGAGGCCCTCATCCGCTGGCCCCAGAAGGAGGGCCCGCCGGTGATGCCCAACGACTTCATCCCCATCGCCGAGCAGCGCGGCCTCATCATGCCCATCGGGGCGTGGGCGCTGCGGCAGGCCTGCCGCCAGAACCGCATGTGGCAGCTCTCGGGGCTGCCGAGGATCCCCGTGGCCGTGAACCTGTCGGCCGTGCAGTTCAAGCAGAAGAACCTGGTCGAGGAGGTCGAGCGGGTGCTCGCCGAGACGGGACTCGACGCCGACTGCCTCGAGTTCGAGCTCACCGAGAGCATGCTGATGGAGCAGACGCCCGACCTGATGCGCTCCCTCGACGGCCTGCGCCTGCTGGGCGTGAAGCTCGCCATCGACGACTTCGGCACGGGGCACTCGTCGCTCTCGAACCTGAAGCGCTTCCCCATCGACAAGCTCAAGATCGACCGCACCTTCGTGCGCGACATCGCCTCCGACCCCGACGACCGCGCGATCACGGCGGCCATCGTGGACCTGGCGCGCGCCATGGCCATCACCTCCATCGCCGAGGGCGTGGAGAGCGAGGCGCAGCTCGACTTCCTGCTCGAGCACGGCTGCGACGAGATGCAGGGCTTCCTCGCCAGCCCGCCGCTACCGGCGGCCGAGGCGGCCGCCTGGCTGGCCGCCCACCGCGACGCGCCCGCCACGCCGGGCCTCAGCCTGCCCCGCAGCGCCTGAGCGCCCAGGCGACGTGCTCGCTCACGAGCGGGTCGGGGTCGCCCGCGCGGCGGCGCAGGGCCGCGACCGTCCCGGGGGTGGCCGGGGCATTGCCCAGCGCCACGGCGATGTTGCGCAGCCACCGGGCGTGGCCGATGCGGCGGATGGGCGAGCCCGCCAGGCGCGCCTCGAACTCCTCCCGCGTCCACGAGAAGAGCTCGGCGAGGGTGGCGCCGTCGAGGCCGTTCCTGGCGGCGAAGTCGGGCACGCGGGCCGTGCGCGCGAACCGGTTCCAGGGG
>CAZNWZ010000055.1:0-11813 GCA_964576455.1 uncultured Lysobacter sp. | reverse complement strand
CAGTTCATGCAGTCGTTCATGCAGGCGGGGATCAAGTAGCCGCCCCTCACCCCCGGCCCCTCTCCCGACGGGAGAGGGGCCGGGGATGAGGGCCATTACTGCGGCGCAACATCGATTTTGCTAGACTCGCCCGCAATCCGAACCGGCCCCGTCGCCCCATGACCACCCTCGTCTTCTTCACGATCGCCTACCTCGTCGTCACCATCGCGATCGGCCTGTACGCGGCGAAGTTCGTCTCCAACGCGAAGGACTACCTCGTGGCCGGGCGGGGCCTGCCGCTCTACATGAACGTCGCCACGGTGTTCGCCACCTGGTTCGGGGCGGAGACGGTGCTGTCGGTGTCGGCCACCTTCGTGAAGGACGGGCTGGGGGGCATCCCGGCCGACCCCTTCGGGGCGAGCTTCTGCCTCGTCTTCGTGGCGCTCTTCTTCGCGCGCGCCTTCTACCGCATGGACCTCCTCACCATCGGCGACTTCTACAAGAAGCGCTACGGCAAGGGGGTGGAGGTGCTCACCAGCCTCGCGGTGACCGTCTCCTACCTCGGCTGGACCTCCGCGCAGCTCACCGCGCTGGGCATCGTCTTCAATTCCCTCTCCCAGGGCGCCATCTCGCTCGACCAGGGCATCCTCATCGGGGCCGTGATCGTGCTCATCTACACCACCTTCGGCGGCATGTGGTCGGTCGCGCTCACCGACCTCTTCCAGTCGGTGGTGATCGTTCTGGGCCTCATCTACGTCGCCTTGCTGGTTTCCGGAAAGGCGGGCGGGGTGGGCACGGTGGTCTCGCACGCGGCCGAGGCGGGCAAGTTCCAGTTCTGGCCGACCGGGGGCAGCAAGGAGTGGTGGGCCTTCGCGGGCGCCTGGATCACGATGGCCATCGGCTCCATCCCGCAGCAGGACGTCTTCCAGCGCGTGACGAGCGCGAAGAACGAGAACACGGCGGTGAGGGGTTCGCTCCTCGGGGCGGCCGCCTACTTCTGCTTCGCCTTCGTGCCGATCTTCCTCGCCTACGCCGCGCTCCTCATCGACCCGAAGATGGTCGAGCCCCTCCTCCAGTCCGAGGGGCGCGAGGTCCAGCTCATCCTGCCCAATCTCGTCCTCAACCACATGCCGATGTTCGCGCAGGTGATGTTCTTCGGGGCGCTGCTCTCGGCGATCCTGTCCACCGCCTCGGGGGCGCTCCTCGCGCCGACGGCCCTGTTCACCGAGAACGTGGTGAAGCCCCTCTTCGGCAACATGAGCGACAAGCGCTTCCTCGTGATGCTGCGCACGGTGCTCGTCTTCTTCACCGCCGGCGTCCTTATCTTCGCCCTGAACAACACCAGCACCATGTACGAGATGGTGCAGAACGCCTACAAGGTGACGCTGGTGGGCGCCTTCGTGCCCCTCGTCTGCGGGATCTACTGGCACCGCGCCTCCACCCAGGGGGCGCTCGTCTCGGCGCTGGTCGGCCTGGCGACGTGGGGGATCTGCGAGAAGTTCTTCGCCGAGGCCGACATCCCGCCCCAGATCGTCGGCCTGGCCGCCTCGGCCATCGGGATGGTGGCCGGCTCCCTGGCCCCCCAGCTGGTCAAGGACGCCCGGCACGGCACCCACGCCGGGGCCTGAGGGCCGGGATACCCCCCTCCCGGGGGCGTTTCGCCCCCGCTTTTCCGCATTTCGTCGCTTTCCGCTTCTGTCCCCCCGGGCGCTTCCTTAATCTGGCGCCAAGTCGAACGCACCCGCCGGGTGCCGGGCCGGAAAGAAGGAGAGAGACCATGAGCAGACTCGAGAAGCTGGACCTGATGGGCGTGGTGTCCCTGGGCGCCGTGACCGCCGCGCTGCTGGTGGCCTGGATGGTGACGACCCACGACGCCGCGAAGCAGGTCCGCCCGGTGGCCCACGCCCCGGCCGTCACCCTCACCGGCGACGGGAGCATGAAGCTCACGGTGACCGCCGCCCACGAGCGCCCCCACCAGTACACCGCGGCCGCCCGGTCGGACTCGGCCAGCCCGGTGGCCGGCCCGGCGCTGGAAGTGGCGCTGCCGCACGCCCTTCGCCCCTGAGGCCGCCGCCATGAGCGCCCTCGACCGCGTCGTTTCACCGAAGGTGTTCCGGCTCTCGACCGCGATCACCGGGGTGGTCGCCGGTTGGTTTGCGCTCACCTTTGCCGTCACCGTCGGGGGAGTCCTCCTCGGCGCCTGACCCGAATCCCCTGTGGAACCATCCCCCCCGGCTTCGGCCGGGTTTTTTTTGAAAGGGGACGGGTCCAGGAACCGTCCCCTTTTTGTCGGGCGCGGGCGCGCCCGGATCCCCTGCCGGCGCGTTTCGTCGCAGGCGGGTGGAGGGGATCCCCGGGGCCCGCGTAACCTCCGATGACAAAGAGAAACCCCATGCAACCGACCCGACCGATGCCCGCGCCCTGGACCGTTCGCCTGAGCAACGTGAGGCTGCCGCGCCCGTCGTCTTCCCGGCCGGATTCCCCGCCCGCCGCCGCCCGCCCCGGGATCGCCGCCCGGTGGAAGCCGCGCGACCGGGTGCGCTCCGCCGGCAACTGATACCCTTTCCGGCGACGTCCACCCCCGCCACCGCTACCGCCACCGTGAACGACGCCGCGCGACTCTTCGAGGGACTCACGCTCAAGCGGGTGCTGCTGGTCACCGTGCTGTGCGTGTGGGCGGCCGCGGCCATCGTCTGGTTCTTCGCCAACACCTTCCTCGACCTGCTGGTGAGCGCGCTGTGCGTGGGCTACACGAGCATGCTGCTGTTCACCGCGGCCACGAACGTCCGCGGCCACCGCCTGCCGCAGTGGGTGGTCCAGGTCGCCGCGATCATCGTCGGCTCCTTCCTGGGGACGATGCTCGCCGGCATCGTGAAGGGCCGGCCGCTGGCGACGATGCTCACGGAGCGCTACTACGGCGTGCTCATCACCATGGGGCTGGGCATCGGCTTCGGGTGCATGGCGCTGTGGGTCTACAACTTCCGCGAGCGCGAGTCCCGGCACGCGGCCGAGCTTGCCCGCGCCCAGGCCGAGCGGGCGCAGCTCGAGAAGAACGTGCTGCAGGCCCAGCTCGCCCTCATGCAGGCCCAGGTGGAGCCGCACTTCCTCTTCAACACCCTCGCCAACGTCCAGCACCTGGTCGAGACGGATCCGGCCTCGGCCTCGCGCATGCTGGAGAGCCTCATCCAGTACCTGCGCGCGGCGCTTCCCCGCATGCGGGAGGACGCCACGACGGTGGGCCGCGAGGCGGACATGGCCAGGGCCTTCCTCGACATCCACCGCATGCGCATGGGCTCGCGCCTGGACTACGTGCTCGAGGTGCCCGAGGAGCTGCGCAGCCGCCCCTTCCCGCCGATGATGATCATCTCGCTGGTGGAGAACGCCATCAAGCACGGCGTCGATCCCTGCTGCGAGGCGGGCACGGTCGTGATCCGCGCCTCCGAGGCGGGCGGGAAGCTGCGCTTCTCGGTGGCGGACACGGGCGAGGGCATCTCGCCGCGCAAGGGCACGGGCGTGGGCCTCGCCAACATCCGGGAGCGGCTGAAGGCGCTGCACGGCGCCGGCGCCCGCCTCGTCATCGAGGAGAACGCGCCGCGCGGCGTCGTCGCCACCATCGAGATCGACACCGGCCTGCCGGAGGCGGCTCCGCAGCCCGTTGCCCCGGCCGCCCGGGCCGCGGCATGATCCGCGCATGCCCGTCTCCCCCGCCGCCCCGCCCGACCGGGGCCCCGTAAGCGCGGTCATCGCCGACGACGAGCCGCTCCTGCGGGCGCAGCTCAGGACGAGGCTCGCGAGGCTCTGGCCCGAGCTCGCCATCGTGCACGAGATGGCGGACGGCCGGGACGTCGAGCAGGTGATCTCGGCATACGCCCCGCGCCTGTTCTTCCTCGACATCCACATGCCCGGGGTGAACGGGCTGGAGGCGGCGCGGGCCATCGGCCGGCGCGCGCACGTGGTCTTCGTCACCGCCTTCGACCAGTACGCGGTGGAGGCCTTCGAGCAGGGGGCCGTCGACTACGTGCTCAAGCCCTTCAACGAGGAGCGCCTCGCGGCCACCGTGGAGCGGCTCCGGGAGCGGCTGGCGGGGGCCGCGCCCGCGCCCGTGGAGGAGATCCTCGAGCGCCTGGCCGGCCGGCTCGCCTCCCGCCCCTCGGAGCACCTGAAGTGGATCAAGGCGAGCGTGGGGCAGAACGTGCGCCTCATCCCGGTGGAGGAGGTGCTCTTCTTCCAGTCCGACGAGAAGTACACCCGGGTGGTCACCGGCGATACCGAGGCCCTCATCCGCAAGCCCATCAAGGAGCTGCTGGACGAGCTCGACCCGGACCGCTTCTGGCAGGTGCACCGGGCCACCATCGTGAACGTGGAGGCCATCGCCTCGGTGCGCCGCGGCCTCAAGGACCAGGCCGAGATCGCCCTCAAGGGCCACCGCGAGACCCTCCTCGTCTCCCGCAACTTCACCCACCTCTTCAAGCAGATGTAGGCCCCGAAAAAGGGGACGGTTCCTGTACCCGTCCCTTTTTCTCGGGGGACGGGTACAGGAACCGTCCCCTTTTCGCCCGCACGGGCTGCATTTCACCCCCCGTTTCCTGCAATCCGGCGCGAAACCGTCGCCCCGGCCGTCCCGCCCCCCTAATCTGGCGCCATCGAGGCCCCTTCCGGGGCCGAACCCATCCAGGGAGGCCGGGCCATGACCACCATCTTCTTCGGCGTGCTGATGCTCTCCGTCGCCATCGCGGCCGTCTCGATCCTCGAGGACTACTGACCGGCGCGGCCCTTCCGGGTATCTTCCGGGGGCGCCGCCGACCCTGCCATGAAGCCGCTTTCCGATTTCATCCACCGCACGCCCTGGTGGGGGCTCATCCTCGGGGGCATCGCCGTCCTCCTGGCGCTCGCGGTGCTGGTCACCCCCTTCCACCTCATCGAGTACGGCAAGGTCGGGGCCACGCCCGAGGAGAACCGGGCGATCAAGCGCGAGATCGACAACACGTTCGCCGAAGGGGCGCTGGACGTCGCCCGCAGCGCGATCCTCACCATGCGCGGCGCCACCCAGGACCCGGCGCGGCGCGAGGAGCTCGACCGCGCCCTCGAGGAGCTGGACAACGCCCGCTCCGAGCTGAGGGACGCCGGCCGGGAGGCGGTGCGCGCCAGGCGCGAGGCGGCGGAAGCCGCGCGGGAGGCCGCCGGCGATGCCGTCTCCGCGATCGAGGAGGCCCGCCGAAGCGCCGAGCAGGCGATGAAGGACGCCGGACTCGACGACGGCAAGGTGAAGCAGGCCCTCGACCAGTCCCTCAAGGCGGCCCGCGAGGCCCAGGAGGAGGCGAAGAAGGCCTCGACGGCCAAGGAAGGCAAGGCATCCGAGGACCGCAAGCGCATCGTGATCGGCGTCGGGGGGGACAAGTCCCGGCCCCTGCTCGACATCGACGTCTCCAAGGGCGGCGGCGGCGAGAAGGCGCGCGTGCAGGTCAACCCGCCCGGCAGCGCGAAGGGCCCGGGCATCACGATCGACGTGGAGGACACCGCCGGGGGCAAGTCCGCCCTCCCGCCGGCGCCGCCCCCGCCCCCCGTGCCGAGCGTGGAGCCGCCGGCGCCGCCGCCGGGACCCGCGATCGTGATCACGGACCTGCCGCCGGAGGTGAAGGCGCAGATCCGCCGCAACGTGAACGAGGACCTCAAGAAGATGGGCCTGGGCGCCGCCCTCGTCCTGCTCTTCATCCCGCTCTTCATCCTCACGGTCATCGCCAAGTTCTTCATCGACCGCTCGCGCGCCGCGCAGCGCCTGGCGGACCTGAAGCGCAAGGAGGCCGAGTACCACCGCATGAGCCAGCAGGTGACGGAGGCCAAGCTCCAGGCGCTGCAGGCGCAGGTGGAGCCGCACTTCCTCTACAACACCCTCGCGAGCGTCCAGGCGCTCACCGAGGTCGATCCCACGCGCGCCCACGCGATGACGGGGCACCTCATCCAGTACCTGCGCAACGCCCTGCCGAAGATGCGCGAATCGATCTCGACCGTGGGGCAGGAGATCGAGCTGGTGCGCGCCTACCTCAACATCCTGCAGATGCGCATGGGCGCGCGGCTCACCTTCGACATCGCGGTGCCCGAGAGCCTGCTCGCCACGCCCTTCCCGCCGCTGATGCTGCCCTCGCTCGTCGAGAACGCCATCAAGCACGGCCTCGAGCCCAAGCGCGAGGGCGGGAGCGTCATCATCACCGCCCAGGCCCAGGACGGGAGGCTGCGCCTCGTCGTCTCCGACACCGGCCGCGGCTTCGGCGAGACGGTGGGCGCGGGCGTGGGGCTGGAGAACATCCGCGAGCGCCTGGCCGCGCTCTACGGCGAGGGCGCGAAGCTCACGCTGGAGTCGAACTCGCCCTCGGGCGTCATCGCGACGATCGAGGTGCCGATGGAGGGGCTGCGCGCGCAGGCCGCCGCGGGCATGGCCTCGCCCGCGATGCCCGAGGCCCCGAGGACGCGCACGGAGAAGGTGCTCTCGGTGGTGGGCACGGCCGAGCGCACGTGGCGCAAGACCCTCTCGTTCGCCTTCGTCGCCCTCGTAGTGGTGGCGGCCGTGCTCTCGGGCCTCGCCATCTTCGCGGTCATGACGGGGGCCATGCCGATCCAGGTGGGCTCGGAGACGCTCACGGGCCCCGGCGGCGCGCTGCTGGGCGCGGCGGGCATCGCCATCGCCTTCGTGGCCGTGGTGGCGGTGCTCGGCATCGTGGCGGCGATCATCTACGGGCTGGGCTGGCTCCTGGTGGGCCTCGCGATCTTCATCCCGGTGATGATCCTCATCGCCGCCTCGCCCGCGCTGGCGCCCGTGATCCTCCTGATCCTGGCCATCTGGTGGATCTTCCGCAAGAAGCCCGGGAAGGCCCCGGCTGCCCGCGTGGAGCCGGTGATGCCGCCGCCCGCGCCGGCCGCCGCGACGCCGCCGTCGCCTCCCGCGCCGCCGTCACCGCCGTCGCCCCCGCCGATTCCCAGGGAAGATCCGCCCGCGGGTTAATATCGCGGGCATGGCGAACCCCACCGCGATCGTCGCTGAAGACGAGCCCATCCTCCGGCAGCAGCTCGAGGCGAAGCTCGGGAAGATCTGGCCGGAGCTGGAGATCATCGCCTCCGTGGGCGACGGGGCCGCGGCGCTCGAGGCGCTCGAGGACCGCGCGCCCGACTTCATGTTCCTCGACATCCAGATGCCGGAGATGACGGGCGTGGAGGTGGCCCGCCACGTCGGCAACCGCGCGCACGTGGTGTTCGTGACCGCCTACGACCAGTACGCCATCCAGGCCTTCGAGGCGGGCGCGGTGGACTACCTCCTCAAGCCCTACACGGACGAGCGGCTCACGGTGTGCGTCGAACGGCTCAAGCAGAAGCTCGCCAGCCCGCCGCCGGACCTGCAGTCGATCGTCTCGCAGCTGGCGACGCAGCTTCGCGGCGGCGCGGCCAAGGAGAAGCTGCAGTGGATCAAGGCGAGCTTCGGCCAGAACCTGCGCCTCATCCCCGTGGCCGACGTGCTCTTCTTCCAGTCGGACGAGAAGTACACGCGCGTGGTCACGGCGGACGCCGAGGCCCTCATCAAGACGCCCATCCGGGAGCTCCTGGACGGCCTCGACCCCGAGGTCTTCTGGCAGATCCACCGCTCCACGCTCGTGAACGTGAACGCCATCGCCGGCGTCACCCGGGACTTCCGAGGCCAGGCCCACGTCAAGGTGAAAGGCAAGGACGAGGTCCTCACCGTCTCCCGCATCTACTCCCACCTCTTCAAGCAGATGTGAAAGGGTGTGAAAGGGGGTCAGGTTACTTTGCACATTTTTTGTGCAAGGTAACCTGACCCCCTTTTCCTTTCATCCGGCGGAGAGGGCGGCTCGTCCGCGCCGGAATGCGGTTCGTCGCCAGGGCGCCCGGCCGGGCGCGGATCGGCTAACCTCCGCGCCATGGGAATCATCTCGTTCCTGACATCCTGCGAGCGGCGCGCCGATGCCTGGGCGGCCAGGCGCCTTTCGGCGGACGAGTTCCGCGAGGCGAGCGAGCTGGACCGGTACATCAAGGCCAACTTCTGGCCCCTCAGCCTGGGCTACGTCGCCTTCACTCTCGTGCTCGGGGTCCTGCTCATCGGCGTGAAGCCCTCGATAGCCTTCGGGGAAGCCCTGATCCTCGCCAACGTGCTGCTGGCCTCCCTCGGGGTGGCGCTCGCGGGCGTCTGGTTCGGCTACCGGCGCCACCAGGGCAAGCCCCTCTGGAGGACGGCGATCGTGATCACGGCCTGGACGGCGGCGGGCGCCGTGGGCGGGGCCCTGGTGGCGAGGATGGCGTCGGGAAAGCCCCTCCTGGAAATCGCGCCCGCGGAAGTCGCGCGTTTCGCGTCGGCCGGCATCCTGACCGGACTCATCGTCTCGGCGTTCATTGTCGGTGCCACCTGGATCCGCGCCCGCGAGGCGCGCGCGCGCGAGGCGACGCTGCGGGCCGAGGCCGAGCGCGAGCGCTTCGCCAAGCGCACCGCCGAGGCGGAGCTCAAGCTCCTGCAGGCGCAGGTGGAGCCGCACTTCCTGTTCAATACGCTGGCCAACCTGCGCTGGCTGGTGCAGAGCGGGTCGAAGGACGCCTTGCCGATGCTGGACCACCTCATCGACTACCTGCGCACGGCCCTGCCGGAGATGCGCGCCGAGGGCTCGACGATCGCCCGGGAGGCGGCGCTGGCCCGCGCCTACCTGGAGATCATCCGCATCCGCATGGGCGGCGAGCTCGCCTTCGCCATCGACGTGCCCGCGGCGCTGGAACCGCATCCCTTCCCGCCGCTCATGCTGATGACCCTCGTCGAGAATGCGGTGAAGCACGGCATCGCGCCCGTGGGCCGCGGGCGGATCGACGTGCGCGTCCTGCGCGCCGGCGACCGGGTCCGCCTCGAGGTGGACGACGACGGCCGCGGCCTGGCGGCGACGCCCGGCAACGGCGTGGGCGTGGCCAACGTGCGCGAGCGCCTCGCGGCGGTGCACGGCGACCGGGCCACGCTCGCGCTCCAGGCGCGCGAGGGCGGCGGCACGCGCGCCGTCATCGAGATCCCCCGGGAGGCCGCGTGACGCCGCCCGCCACCGCCGTCGTCGCCGACGACGAGCCGCTGCTGCGCGCCCAGCTGCGCGACGCGCTCGCGGCGGCGTGGCCCGGGCTCGAGATCGTCGCGGAGGCGGCCAACGGCGCCGAGGCCGTGCACGCGGTGCGGGAGCACCGGCCCGCCGTCGCCTTCCTCGACATCGAGATGCCGGTGATGAACGGCCTGGAGGCCGCGCGCCTCGTGGGAAGCGAGGCGCACGTCGTCTTCGTCACCGCCTACGACCGCTACGCGGTGGAGGCCTTCGAGCGCGGCGCCCTCGACTACGTGCTCAAGCCCGCGGTCCCCGCGCGGCTCGCCGAGACGGTGAAGCGCATCCGCTCCCGGCTGTCCGCTCCCGCGCCCGCGATGGACGCCCTGGTGGCCGAGCTCGCGCGGCGCCTGCCCTCCACGGCCCCGCAGCGCCTGAAGCTGCTGCAGGCCGTCGTGGGCAACACGGTGCGCCTGATCGACGTGGACGACGTCCTCTACTTCCAGTCCGGCATGAAGTACACGAAGGTCGTCACGCGCGAGGGCGAGTCGCTCCTGAAGAAGACGCTCAAGGAGCTCCTGGCCGAGCTCGACCCGGAGCGCTTCTGGCAGGTGCACCGGGCCACCGTCGTGAACGTGCGCGAGGTCGAGGCGGTCACCACCGACGAGCTGGGCCACCGCCACATCCGGCTCAAGGGACACCCCGGCCGGATCGAGGTGAGCCGGTCCTTCGCGCACCTGTTCCGCGGCGCCTGAGGCGGCGCGGGGCGGCCGCCGGGCGCGCGGCGCCCGATTCCTGCGAAAATGGGTCCCCGGGCCCACCCCTTCCCGCAGGACCGCCGTGATCTACGAGCTCGACGACCGCAAGCCCCTCCTTGAAGGCGACAACTTCGTCGCCCCCAACGCCGCCGTCATCGGCTCGGTGCTCATGAAGCGGGGCGCCAACGTCTGGTGGAGCTGCACGCTGCGCGGCGACAACGAGCTCATCACCCTGGGCGAGAACGTGAACGTCCAGGACGGCTCGGTGATCCACACCGACCTGGGCATCCCGTGCACGCTCGAGCGCAACGTGAGCGTGGGCCACATGGTGATGCTGCACGGCTGCACGATCGGGGAGAACTCGCTCATCGGCATCGGCGCCATCATCCTGAACCGCGCGGTCATCGGGAAGAACTGCCTCATCGGCGCCGGTGCCCTCGTGCCCGAGGGCAAGCACATTCCCGACGGCTCCCTCGTGCTGGGCGTGCCGGGCAAGGTCGTCCGGCACCTCACGCCCGAGGACATCGCCAACAACACCTGGATCGCGGAGCACTACGTCGAGCGTTCCGCGGCCTACCGCAAGGGGCTCAAGCCTGTCGGCTAGCGCCACCCGCCATCGCGGGTCCCTCGCGGTCTGGGCGCTGCTCGTCGCCTACGCGAGCCTGTATCCGTTCGTGCCGCTGCGCATGCCGGGGCCGGACGCGCTCGCCGTCTTCCTGCGCCCCAAGGTGCTGCTCGAGTTCGACGTGGCGACGAACGCGCTGGCCTACCTGCCGCTGGGCGCCCTCGCGTGCCTCGTCCTTCGCGACTCGAACCCGCCGTGGCTCGCGAGGGCGAAGGCGGTGGCGGCCTGCGCGGCCTTCAGCCTGGCGATGGAGGCGCTGCAGCTCTTCGTGACGCACCGGGTGGCCACGGTGTACGACGTCCTCGCGAACGCCGCGGGCGCCCTGGCCGGCACGCTCGTCTTCGCCGAGCCGCTGCGCACGCTCGTCGCGCACCCGCTCACGCAGGCGCGCGAGCGGCTCGTGACGGCCGGCAGCTGGGGCGATGCCGGGCTCGTGCTGGTGGCGCTGTGGCTCATCGCGCAGCTCAACCCGGCGCTGCCCTTCTTCGAGGCGGGCAACATCGGCGGCGACGGCGATCCCGGCCCCGGCGAGTTCCTCGTCACCGCCGGCTCCGTGGCCCTTTCCGTGGCCGGGTTCGGGTTCTTCGTGTCGGTCGTGCTCAAAGGGCCGGGGGGCGCGCTGCGCTGGACGCTGCTGCTGCTCACCGTGGCGCTGTGGTGCAAGTTCGCGATGGCGTCGGTCATGCTGAAGCCGCACCTGTCCGCGGAGTGGGTCACGGAGGGCCGCGTGGCGGGCCTCGCCGCGGGCCTCGTCGCGTTCGTGCCCCTGCGCGGCATCGGGCGCCCCGGGAGGATCTACCTCGGCATCGTGCTCACGCTGGCCGGCGCGCTCTTCGCCAAGATCTTCGGGGCCTACAGCGCGCTCGCGGACTTCCTGCGGCTCTTCAGCTGGCCCTACGGCCAGCTCGCGACCTTCGCGACGCTCACGCGCTGGATCCACGAGGCCTGGCCGGTGCTGGCGCTCGCCTGGCTCGCCGCGCTCTTCGTCTGGCGCCGCGGCGAGCCGATACAATGACGGCCCCACTCCCCGCGAAACGCCCATGAGCTTCTACGCGCACCACGTCTTCTTCTGCCAGAACCGGCGCGAGGCGCCCGAGAGCTGCTGCGCCAACCACGACGCCTCGGCCATGCGCGACTACTGCAAGGCCCGCGTGAAGGCCCTGGGCCTCGCCGGCGCCGGCAAGGTGCGCGTGAACCAGGCCGGGTGCCTGGACCGCTGCGAGGAGGGGCCCGTCGTCGTGGTCTATCCCGAGGCGGTCTGGTACACCTACGTGGACAAGGCCGACATCGACGAGATCATCGAGGAGCACCTCGTGAACGGCCGCGTCGTCGAGCGGCTGAGGATCTGACGGCGGTGGACGCCCATCGCGCCACGATCGACGG
>CAZNWZ010000054.1:0-11856 GCA_964576455.1 uncultured Lysobacter sp. | reverse complement strand
CTGATGGTCGTGTTCGCGCTCATGGCCCTCGTACCGGGGGGCCTCGTGTACGCGATCTCGTTCCAGTTCCTGCAGAGCTCCATCGAGTCGTGGTTCGACGTGCGCATGGACAAGGCGCTCGAGGGAGGGCTCAACCTCGCGCGCAGCACGCTCGACAGCTCCCTGCGCGAGCTCGGCCAGAAGGCCGAGGGCATGGCCCAGTCCCTCGCGACCGTGCAGGCGGCCGAACCGGCCACCCTGAGCCGGCTTCGCGAGCAGTACGGCGTCGAGGAGGCCACGCTCTTCAACCAGCGCGGCAAGGTCATCGCGTTCGCGGGCACGGAGGCCGCCTCGCTCCAGCCCGAGTTCCCCGGCGCCGCCGTGCTTCGCCAGGTCCGCGCCCAGCAGCCCGTGCGGACGATCGAGTCCGTGCCCGAGCGGGGGCTGTTCCTGCGCGTGATCGTCCCGGTGAACGTCCTCACCATCGCCGAGGACATCCGCGTGCTGCAGGTCCTGCAGCCCGTGCCCGCCGCCGTGGCGCAGGACGCCCGCGTCGTCGACCAGGGCTGGCGCGACTACCAGGAGCTCACGCTCGCCCGCGTGGGCCTCAAGCGCATCTTCGGCCTCACGCTGACGCTCGCGATGCTGCTCACGCTCTTCTCGTCCATCGCGCTCGCGTTCCTTCTGTCGGAGCGCCTGTCGGCGCCCTTGTCGGCGCTCGCCGAGGCCACGCGCGCCATCGCCAAGGGCGACTACTCGCGCCTGAACCCGGTGCGCAGCCGCGACGAGTTCGGCGTGCTCACCCAGTCGTTCAACACGATGACGCGCCAGATCGCCGACGCCACGGAGGCGATGGAGCGCAACCAGCTGCAGCTCGAGAACGCGAAGACCTACCTCGAGAGCATCCTGTCGAACCTCACCTCGGGCGTGCTCACCTTCGACGAGCGGCACTACCTGAAGACCGTCAACGCGATGGCTTACGACATCCTCGGGGTGCCGGCCGGCGCCTTCCACGGCCTGAAGCTCCAGGACTGGACCACCCACGTGGCGACCGTCTCCCCGTTCGCCGAGATCGTGATGAAGAACTTCTCCTCGGCCGCCAGCCGGCAGTGGGAGCAGCAGCTCGAGTACCGGCGGCACGACGGCGCCCGCACGCTCCTGGTGCGCGGCACGCGCCTGAGCACGCGGGGCGATACCGGGTACGTCGTGGTCTTCGACGACATCACCCACCTCGCCCAGGCGCAGCGCGACGCCGCCTGGGGCGAGGTCGCGCGTCGCCTGGCGCACGAGATCAAGAACCCGCTCACCCCGATCCAGCTCTCGGCCGAGCGGCTGCAGCACAAGCTGCTGCAGAAGCTCCCGGAGACCGATGCCGACGTCCTGAAGCGCGCCACGGGCACCATCGTGAACCAGGTGACGGCGCTCAAGGGCATGGTCGACGACTTCAGCCAGTACGCCCGCGCCTCGCGGATGACGGCCGAGCAGGTCTCGCTGAACGACCTCGTGCGCGAGGTGCTGGTCCTGTACGAGTCGATGGGCGTGCCCATCGAGCCGCGGCTGGCGGAGAACATCCCGAGCATCGCGGCGGACCCGGCGCTGCTGCGCCAGGTGCTCCACAACCTCATCCAGAACGCGATCGACGCCCTGGCGGGCGCCGACCAGCCGCGCATCGTCGTGAGCTCGACGCTCGCCGGCGACGGCGTCACGCTCTCCGTCCGCGACAACGGCGCGGGGATCGCGGACGCCGTGCTCGGGCGCATCTTCGAGCCCTACGTCACCACCAAGCCCAAGGGCACCGGCCTCGGCCTCGCGATCGTGAAGAAGATCGTGGACGAGCACCACGGCCACATCGTGGTCGAGAATGTGAAGCCCCATGGCGCCCACGTGAGCATCGTCCTGCCCCTGCGCGAAGCCGCCTAGCCGCCCGTTCATGTCGGCCAACCAGATCCTGGTCGTGGATGACGAAGTCGGCATCCGCGAGCTCCTGTTCGAGATCCTCCGCGACGAAGGCTACGGCGTGCGCCTGGCGGAGAACGCGCAGACGGCGCGCAACCTGCGCCGCGAGATGCGCCCCGACCTCGTCCTGCTGGACATCTGGATGCCCGACACGGACGGCATCACGCTCCTGAAGGAATGGGCAGGCTCGGGGCTGCTCACGATGCCGGTCGTCATGATGTCGGGCCACGGCACGATCGACTCGGCCGTCGAGGCGACGCGGATCGGCGCCTTCGATTTCCTGGAAAAGCCCATCAGCCTGCCCAAGCTCCTCGCGACGGTGGGCAAGGCCCTCGCGGGCGGACGGGTCCTGCCGCGCGCCGGGCTCACGATGGCCCAGCTCGGCAAGGCGCGGATCGTGCAGGAGCTGCGCCAGCGGCTGGACCAGGTGAGCCGCCTTCGCACGCCCGTGCTGCTCGTCGGCGAGCCGGGCTGCGGCTTCGACATCGCCGCCCGCCACCTGCACCTGCCCAACACGCCGTGGGTCGCGCCGGAGGACGCCGAGTGGCTCGTCTCCAACCCCTTCGGCCCTCTCAACGAGGCGAAGGACGGAACGCTCTTTCTGGCCGACCTGTCCGCCCTCGGCAAGCCCGAGCAGAAGGGCCTCGCGCAGCTCGCGGCCAAGCTGGACAAGCACAACGTCCGGCTGGTGTGCGCCGCGACCGGCCCGATCGCCCGCATGGCCGAGGACGGCAGCTTCGATGCCTCGCTCTACCACCTGCTCTCGGGGCTCACCATCCGCGTCCCCTCGATCTCGGAGCATGCCGAGGACGTCCCCGACCTGGCGACAAGCCTGCTCACCACGCTCGTCGACGCGAACGAGGTCCCGCTCAAGGTCCTCACGGTGGGGGCGCAGAACGCGCTGCGCAACCTAGACTGGCGCGGCAACCTGCCGGTCCTGCAGAACGCCGTGAAGACGCTCGCTCTCACCGCCCTGGGCCCGGAGATCGGCGGCGAGGACGTCGCGCGGGTGGCGAGGGAGTTCTCGCTGCTGTCTCGCGACCAGCCGCCGACGGAGATGGGCGTGTCGCTCGACATGCCGCTTCGCGAGGCGCGCGAGCAGTTCGAGCGCCAGTACTTCCTGCACCACATCCGGCGCGAGGACGGCAACATGTCGAGGGTCGCCGACCGCGTGGGCCTCGAGCGGACCCACCTCTACCGCAAGCTCAAGCAGCTCGGCATCCGGCCCTCCTCGCGCGGCGAGGATCCCCCCGCCTGAGGGGCGCTAGCGCGGCTCGATGCGCCCCAGGCGGACCGCGGTGAGCCCCGTCTTGATGTTGTTGGGCACGGGCATCACGAGCACGCAATCGTCGTAGGGCGCGCGGACGGTCTCGGGACCGTCGTAGGCGATCACGTCGCCTTTGCGCGGCACGACCTCCATGCCCGAGAACTCGCGTGCGAAGCGGAACGCCGGCGTGCGGGCGACGACGGCCTCGGTCACGCGCACGAGCCGCTGCGCCGGCGGGGGCGCCGCCCCGATCTCGCGCGCCGCGGCCCCGGCCTCCACCGCGCCGGTGTGGCGCAGGAACCGCCACGTCGTCTGCCACGCCACCACCTCGGCGGAGCGCTCCCAGTGCTGCCCGCATTCCACCAGCAGGGCGTTCTTCGCGCTCGCGGGATCGCCGAAGCCGCCGAAGTCGCGCATGCGCGTGCCGTTGGCGTGCCCTTCGTCGCTCACGATGTCGCGGGGGATCGCCACGTCGAAGGCGAACCGGATGCCCTTGTCGAGGGGCCCGCAGATCATCACCGGCGGGCTGGGCTCGAGCATCGAGTGGATGTCGAGCAGGTAGTCGGCCGCCTCGACGAAGGGCCGCAGCGCCCGGGCGCGGCGAAGCTCCGTGCTGTCGCGCGGGCCGTCGAGGGTCGGCGCGTTCCAGACGCGGTTGAAGTCCTCGTCGATGAAGCGGGTGGCGTAGGGCTTGCGCGGATCGAAGCGGAAGAACGCGTCGACGTTCGCGAAGGACAGGGTGAGGGTGCCGCGGACGGGGCGGATCCCCAGGCGGAGCAGTCGGTCCACCACGATCGCGCCGCAGATCTCGTTGCCGTGCGTGACGGCGTTCACCATCACGTGCGGGCCGGGCCGGCCGCTCTCGAAGGTGTGCACGAAGTCGACGCCGGTCGAGGACCGGCGATGGGCTTCGATGTCGGGGGACTTGAGCTCGATGGCGATGCGTGTCATGGCGGTCAGCGCGGCTTCCTGCGGGGGGTGTGGGGGTTTGCGTGGTCCTGGGGGTGCGCGTGATCGTGAGGGTGACCATGATCGTGGTCGTGACGGTGATCGTGCCCGTGCGCCTCGCCGTGGTGATGCCCGTGCCGGCACCCCTCGTGGTGGTGATCGTGGTCGCCGGCGCAGGCGTGCGAGCCGCGCTCGGCCGCGTAGTCGCAGACCGCCTTCACCAGGCGCTCGATGTCCCTCGCGAGGCGCGCGTACCCCGGTGTCTTCTCGCCCGTGCGCTCGTCCAGGTACAGCCGCCGGTTCACCTCGACCTGCAGGCTGTGCCGGCCGGCCGCGGGGTCCGAGAAGGCCCGCACGAGCTCCACGCCCTTGTACGGGTCGTTCACCTTCACGTCGTAGCCCATGTCGGCGAGCGCCCGGGACACGAAGCCGGTGAAGCCCGGTTCGCAGGTGGTGCCGTCGCGGTCGCCGAGGACGAAATCGGGGCGCGGCTTGCCCGGTCCCTCTTCCGAGATCACGCTGCTCATCGCCGGCATGGAGTGGCAGTTGATGTGCCACACCGCGCCGAAGTGGGCGTGGGCCGCGTCGAGCGCGTCCTTCACGGCCTTCTGGTAGGGCTGGTGGAAGTCGGTGATCCGCCGGCGCACCTCGGCGAGGGAGAGCTTGCGCGCGTAGATGGGCTCGCCCGTGTCGAGGATTCGCCAGATGAGGCCGATGCCGAGCTGCGTCTTGCGGGAGGCGAGGGCCGGGCCGGGCCAAGGAGCCTCCAGGAGCGAGGCGTCGACGTCGAGGACGGAGCGGTTGGCGTCGATGTAGGCGCGCGGGAAGCGCGCGGCGATGAGCGTGGCCCCGAGCCGCGGCCCGCAGGCGTAGAGCTCGTCGACGAACGCGTCCTCCGCCTGGCGCAGCGCCGCCATCGGCACGGCCGCGCCGAAGTCGGCCGGGTATTCGGTGCCGCTGTGCGGCGAGTCGAGGACGAGGGGCACGCGCGTGCCGGCGGGGTCGGTGCGGCGATAGGCGGGATGGGTCTTCATGGGGCGTCGTTCAGGTGGCAGGCCGAGAGGTGGCCGGGGGCGATCTCGCGCAGCCGCGGGACCTCCGCCTGGCAGCGCGGGCTCGCATGCGGGCACCGCGGGTGGAAATGGCATCCGTCCGGCGGGGCGAGGGGCGAGGGGATCTCGCCCTTGATCGGCACGTAGGCCCGCTTCGTCGCCTCCAGGCGCGGGATCTCGGCGAGAAGGGCCTGCGTGTACGGATGGTTCGGGCGCGCGAAGACCTCCTGCGTGCCGGCCGACTCCACGACCCGCCCGAGGTACATGATCACGACGCGGTCGGAGAGGTGGCGCACCACGCCGAGGTCGTGGCTGATGAACAGATAGGTGAGCCCGAACTCCTCGCGCAGGCGGATGAACAGGTTCAGGACCTGCGCCTGGATGGAGACGTCGAGGGCGGCGACCGCCTCGTCGCAGACGAGGAAGCGGGGCTTCACCGCGAGCGCGCGGGCGATCCCGATGCGGCTGCGCTGCCCGCCGGAAAACTGGTGCGGGAACCGCCGCGCGAGGCCCGCGTCGAGGCCGACCCGCGCCAGGATCTGCGCGACATAGGATTCGCGCTCGCCGGGCGCGACCAGGCCGTGCACCACGGGCGCCTCGCCCACCACGTCGACGATCCGCATGCGCGGGTTCAGCGAGGCGAAGGGGTCCTGGAAGACCATCTGCACCGCCAGGCGCTCGCTGCGCGACTCGGGCGAGTCGAAGTCGGCGTACGGGCGGCCCCGCCAGCGGCGCTCGCCCTGCGTGGGCTCCAGGATCCTCGCCACGATGCGGCCCAGCGTCGACTTGCCGCAGCCGGACTCGCCCACGAGGCCGACGACCTCGCCCGCGCCGATCGCCAGGTCGACGCCGTCGAGCGCGTGGACGGTCTGGGGCCCGGCCCCGGCGCCGAGGCGGGCGGCGATACGCGCGGCGAGGTCCAGGCGCGAGGTGAAGCGCTTGGAGATCCCGCGAAGCTCCAGGAGGGGGCCCGGGGTGACGGTCGGGGCGCTCATGCGGCGGGATGGAAGCAGCGAAGGCGCCGGCCGGGCGCGGGCTCCGTCACCTCCGGGCTTCGCTCGCAGAGCGCCGTGGCCGAGGCGCAGCGCTCGCGGAACGGGCAGCCCGGCCCCAGGGAAAGCAGGGAGGGCGTCATGCCGGGGATCTGGTGCAGGGGGCGGCCGCGCTCGTTGCGGCTGGGCACCGAGTCGATGAGGCCGCGGCTGTAGGGGTGCAGGGGGCGGTCGAGCACGTCGGCGACGGGCCCGGACTCCACGAACCGGCCGGCGTACATGACGCAGACCTCGTCCGCGAGGCCCGCGATCACCGACAGGTCGTGCGTGATCCAGATGAGCGCCGTGCCGCTCTCGCGGCAGACCTTCTGCATCTCGAAGAGGATCTGGCCCTGGATGGTCACGTCGAGCGCCGTGGTGGGCTCGTCGGCGATGATGAGGTCCGGCCCGTTCACGAGGGCGATGGCGATCGCCACGCGCTGGCGCATGCCGCCGGAGAACTGGTGGGGGTAGGCGCGCAGGCGCTCGTCCGGGGAGGCGATCCCGACCCGCACCAGGGCCTCGCGGGCGCGCGCGAGCGCGCTCTCGCGGGAGACGTCGGCGTGCGCGCGCACCGCCTCCACGATCTGCGTGTCGATCCGCAGGACCGGGTTCAGGGTCATCATCGGGTCCTGGAAGATCATCGCGATCCGGTTGCCGCGGATGCGGCGCCACGCCGCGGCGTCCAGGCGCGTGAGGTCGGTGCCGTCGAAGACGATCCGGCCCTCGACGATCCTCCCCGGCGGATCGACCAGGCCGAGGATCGAGTAGCCGGTCATCGACTTGCCGGAGCCGGACTCGCCCACCAGGCCCAGGATCTCGCCGCGCCCGACGCGGAAGCTCACGTCGTCGACCGCCTTCACGACGCCGGCCTTGGTGAAGAAGTGCATGCGCAGGCCGTCGACCTGCAGGAGCGGGGCGCCGCTCACTTGCGCAGCCTCGGGTTGAGGATGTCGCGAAGCTGGTCGGCCACCAGGTTGATCGCCATGATCGTGAGCAGCAGCGCCACGCCGGGGTAGAAGCTGATCCAGTACTTGCCGGACAGCAGGTACTGGAAGCCGTTGGAGATCAGCAGGCCCAGCGACGGCTCGGTGATCGGCAGCCCCAGTCCCAGGAAGGAGAGCGTGGCCTCCAGCGCGATCGCGTGCGCGACCTGGACCGTGGCCACCACGATGAGCGGGGGCAGGCAGTTGGGCAGCAGGTGCCGGAAGACGATTCGCGCCTGCCCGAGGGCCAGCACGCGCGCGGCCTCGACGTACTCCTTCTGCCGCTCGACCAGCGCCGACGATCGCACCGTCCGGGCGTAGTAGGCCCACTGGACCGTGACCAGGGCGACGATGATCTTGTCCACCCCCTGCCCCAGTACCGCGAGCAGGATGAGCGCGATGAGGATCGCCGGGAAGGACAGCTGGATGTCGACGATGCGCATGATCAGCGTGTCCGTCCAGCCGCCGAAATAGGCCGCCACCAGCCCGAACACCAGCCCGATGGCGAGGGCGAAGACGGTGCTCGCCACGCCCACGCCCAGGGAGATGCGCAGGCCGTAGAGGATGCCCGAGAGCATGTCCCGGCCCTGGTCGTCGGTGCCGAGCCAGTACGTCCTGCCGTCGGCCGCCTTCTCGCCCGGCGCGAGCTTCGAGTCCATGACGTCGAGCTGCGCGAGGTCGTACGGGTTCTGCGGCGAGATGACCGGGGCGAGGACGCCCACCGCCACGATCGCGAGCAGCAGGAGGAGCCCGGCCATGGCGAGCCGGCTCTGCGCGAACTCGGCGCTGAAGCGCGCCCAGGGGCCGTCGGTTCCGGGGCTCATGTCAGTGCGACGCCCCCGCGCCGCCCAGGCGCACGCGCGGGTCGAGCATCGAGTAGAGGACGTCGACCACGAAGTTGATCACGATGAAGAGCGTGACGATCACGAGCAGGTAGGCCACGATCACCGGGCGGTCGAGCTGGTTGATCGAGTCGATGAGGAGCTTTCCCGTCCCGGGCCAGGCGAAGATGGACTCGGTGACGATGGCGAAGGCGATCACCGAGCCCAGCTCCAGGCCGATCACCGTGACGATGGGGATGAGGATGTTCTTGAGCACGTGCACGCCGATCACGCGGCCCTGCGGCAGCCCCTTGGCCCGGGCGAACTTCACGTAGTCCTGGAGCACGGCCTCGCGCGTGCCGGCGCGCGTGAGGCGGATGAGCAGCGAGAGCTTGAAGAGCGCGAGGTTCACCGCCGGCATGGCGAGGTGCGCGATCCCGTCGGCGGTGAGGAAGCTCACGGCCACGCCCGCGACGGCCACGGTCTCGCCGCGCCCGTTGGAGGGGAGCCATCCGAGCTGCACCGAGAACACCATGATGAGGACGAGCCCCACCCAGAAGGTGGGCAGGCTGAAGCCCAGGATCGAGCCGGCCATGATCCCGCGGCCCACGAACGAGTCGGGCTTGAGGCCCGCCAGGAGTCCGAGCGGGATGCCCAGGACGATGGCGATCACCATCGCCACGAACGCGAGCTCGATCGTCGCGGGGAGCTTGTCGAGGATGAGCGACAGGGCCGGGACGTTGAACACGAACGACTTGCCCAGGTCGCCGCTCGCCGCTCCCTTGAGGAACACCCAGTACTGCTCGAGGAACGGCCGGTCCAGGCCCAGCGCCGCGGTCGCGCGCAGGCGCTCGGCCTCGTCGGCCTGCGGGTTCACCAGCAGCTCCACGGGGTCGCCGATCGCGTACACGCCGACGAAGACGAGGAACGACATCAGCACGAGCACGAAGAGGCTCTGCCCGAATCGGCGGATCGCGTAGGCGAGCATCGTCGGCTTCGCGGACGGACGGCGGGCGGCGGCGGCCCCCCCGCGGGCGGGGCCGCCGACCCGGTGCCGGCGCTACTTGGCGGGCTTGAGTCCCATGGCGAGGGTGTACTGGTCGGTGCGCGCGGCGTAGGCGAGGCCCTTGGCGGTCGCCCAGGTGCTGACCTCGTAGTGCAGCGGGATGAGCGCCGTGTCGTTCATGGCCATCTCGGCGGCCTGCTGGATCAGCGCCTCGCGCTTCTTGTCGTCCATGGTCACGAGCGCCGTCTCCAGGACCTTGTCGAACTGCGGGTTGGAGTAGCGGCCGCGGTTGGTGACGCCCATGCCCTTGTCTCGGTTGTAGGTCGCCAGCAGCGAGCGAAGGCTCGAGCCCTGCTCGCCGGATTCCGTCCCCCATCCCAGGACCATGTACCCGAACTCGAGCTTGGTGGCGCGGGTGAAGTACACGGCGGAGGGCATGGTTTCCACCTTGGCGTCGATGCCGATGCGCGAGTAGAACTGCGCGATGGCCTGCGCGACCTTGTCGTCGTTGATGTAGCGGTTGTTCGGGCCGTGGATGGTGAGGGCGAAGCCGTTGGGGTAGCCCGCCTCGGCCAGGAGCTTCTTCGCCCCCTCCGGGTCGTACTTGGCGGGCTTGAGCTTCTTGCTCGTGCCGTAGAAGAAGTCGGGCAGGAGCTGCGCGGCGGCGACCGCCTTCTTCTCCATGACCCGGTCGACGATGGCGTCCCGGTTGACCGCGATGGACAGCGCCTTCCTCACGCGCGCGTCGCGGAACGGGTTCTTCTCGAGGGGCTTGCCGGACTTGTCGGTCACGAAGGGCGGCGACTTCTCCGTGCTCTGGTTCAGGTGCACGTAGATCACGCGGTTGGAGACCTTGTCGGCCAGGCTGTACTTCGGGTCCTTGCCGAGCTTGGCGATGTCCGCGGTGGGCACCGTCTCGATCATCTGCACGTCGCCCGACAGCAGGGCGGCCACGCGCGCGGCCGGGTTGGAGAGGATCTTGAAGGTCACCTTGTCCCAGGGTTCCTCGCCCCCCCAGTAGCCGTAGTTGGCCTTGAGCACCACGCGCTGGTTGGGCACGTACTCGGCGAACTTGTACGGGCCGGTGCCGATGGCGGCCTTGCCGGAGTTGTAGTCCTCCGTCGCGGCTTTCTCGCCGTGCAGCCGGGAGACGATCATCACCGAGGCGAGGTCGCTCGGCAGCAGCACGTGCGGCGTGGCGGTCTTGAACACGATCGTGTGCGGGTCGACGACCTTCACGTCCACGATCGGCTTGGTGAAGGTCGCGAAGGACGACGGGCTGTTGGGCACGTTGGGCACGCGCTTCAGCGTGAACACGACGTCGTCGGCGGTGAAGGGCGACCCGTCGTGGAAGCGCACGTTCTTGCGCAGCTTGAACTCCCAGGTGAGGTCGTCGATCGCCTTCCACGAGCTGGCGAGCCCGGGGACGAGCTTCTGGCTGGCGTCGCGCTTGATGAGGGGCTCGAAGACGTGCAGCATCATCGAGTTGTTCGGCGACAGGTTGTGGTAGTGCGGGTCCATCGAGGTGATGGCCGCCTGCAGGCCGATCGAGACCTCGCGGTCCTTGGCCGTGGCCGCGGCCGGAAGGCCGAGGACGGCGAGCGCGGCGAGCGCGAGTCGAAGGATGCGCAGCATGGGGGGCTCCTCTGGTTTTCGGCGATCCGGGGGGACGGGAAGCGGGAATCGCGCCGGTAGGGATGATACCGTCATTCGCCGGCGCCCGGCGCGGCGCCCGGGGGCCGTCGACATGGCAATGATCGAGCGATTCGAGGCGATGCTCGCCGGGGGAAAGGACGGGGCGCTCCTGCGCTTCGGCCTGGGCTCGGAGTACCTCAAGGCCGGCGACGCGGCGCGCGCCGCGATCCACCTTCGCGAGGCGGTGGGGCGCGATCCGGGCTATTCCGCGGCCTGGAAGCTGCTGGGCAAGGCGCTCGAGAAGGCCGAGCCGGCGGCGGCGGCGGAGGCCTGGCGCCAGGGAATCGCCGCGGCGCAGGCGAAGGGCGACAAGCAGGCCGTCCGGGAGATGCAGGTCTTCCTGCGCCGGCTGGAGCGGGCGGGGGACGGCTAGCGGCCGGCGAGGAAGGCCGCGAGCTCGCCCGGCGGCGCGCCCTTCTCCACGACCGCCGAGCCCAGGCGGTCGAGGAGGATGAGGGTGATTCGCCCGGCCTCGTTCTTCTTGTCGCGGCCCATGGCCTCGAGCCAGGCGTCGGGCGCGAGCGCGGGCGGGTCCACGGGCAGCCCGGCGCGTCGCAGGAGCGCTTCCAGCCGGTCCGCGTCGCCTGCGGGGGCCCGGCCGAGGCGTGCCGAGAAGCGGGCGGCCATCACCATGCCGGCGGCCACGGCCTCGCCGTGCAGCCAGGTCCCGTAGCCCTCGAGCGTCTCGATCGCGTGGCCGAACGTGTGGCCCAGGTTGAGCAGCGCGCGGGGTCCCGCCTCGCGCTCGTCGAGGGCGACGATCCGCGCCTTGATCTCGCACGAGCGCCCGACGGCGTACGCGAGGGCCTCGGGATCGCGCGCGCGCAGGCGATCGACGTTGCGCTCCAGCCAGTCGAAGAAGGCGAGGTCGTCGATGGCCCCGTACTTGACCACCTCGGCCAGCCCCGCCGCGAGCTCGCGGTCGGGAAGCGTGTCCAGGGTGGCCGTGTCGGCGATCACCGCGAGCGGCTGGTGGAAGGCGCCGACCATGTTCTTGCCCAGGGCGTGGTTGATCCCGGTCTTGCCGCCCACCGACGAGTCCACCTGGGCGAGCAGCGTGGTCGGCACCTGGATGAACGGCACGCCCCGCTGATAGGTGGCCGCGGCGAAGCCGG
>CAZNWZ010000053.1:0-12127 GCA_964576455.1 uncultured Lysobacter sp. | reverse complement strand
GCAGCGGCAAGACGCGCGTGCTCACCACGCGCATCGCGCACCTCATCCAGACGGGGCAGGCGAGCCCGGCCGGCATCCTGGCCGTCACCTTCACCAACAAGGCGGCGCGCGAGATGCTGACGCGCCTGTCGGCGATGCTGCCCATCAACACCCGCGGCATGTGGGTGGGCACCTTCCACGGGCTGTGCAACCGCCTCCTGCGCACGCACCACCGCGACGCGCACCTCCCGCAGCTCTTCCAGATCCTCGATTCCGGCGACCAGCTCTCGGTGGTCAAGCGCCTGGCGAAGGCGCAGAACCTCGACGAGGAGAAGTTCGCCCCGAGGCAGCTGCAGGCCTTCATCAACAACTGCAAGGAGGCGGGGCTGCGCGCCAACGCCGTGGAGGCGGGCGACGACTTCACGCGCCGGATGGTGGCCTTCTACGCCGACTACGACGCGCAGTGCAACCGCGAGGGCGTGGTGGACTTCGCGGAACTGCTGCTTCGCACCTTCGAGCTGCTCTCGCGCAACCTGAACCTGCTCACCCACTACCAGGAGCGCTTCCGCTACATCCTGGTGGACGAGTTCCAGGACACGAACAAGCTGCAGTACAAGTGGATCCGGCTGATGGCCGGGACCAACGGCTGCGTGTTCGCTGTCGGGGACGACGATCAGAGCATTTTTCGGTTTCGCGGGGCCGACGTGGGCAACATGAACGACTTCATCCGCGACTTCGGAATCGGTGAAGTGGTGAAGCTGGAGCAGAACTACCGCTCGCAGGGCTCGATCCTCGACGCGGCCAACGCCGTCATCGCGCAGAACAAGGCCCGCCTGGGCAAGAACCTGTGGACGGCCGAGGGCCGGGGCGAGCCGCTTCGCATCTTCGCCGCGGCGAACGACGAGGAGGAGGCGCGCTTCGTCGTGGACGAGGTGAAGCAGCTGCACCGCGAGGGCACGGCGCTCGCCGACATGGCGCTGCTCTACCGGTCGAACGCCCAGTCGCGCATCCTCGAGCACGCCCTCTTCCGCGCCGGCATCGCCTACAAGGTGTACGGGGGGCTTCGCTTCTTCGAGCGCCAGGAGGTCAAGCACGCGCTCGCCTACCTGCGCGTGGCGGCCAATCCGGACGACGACACCGCCTTCTCGCGCGTGGTGAACTTCCCGCCGCGCGGCATCGGGGCGAGGAGCGTGGAGCAGCTCCAGGAGGCCGCGGCCTCGGGCCTGGGCAGCCTCGCGCGCGCGGCGAAGGCGGGGGCGGTCGCCGGGCGCGGCGGCACGGCCATCGCGGGCTTCCTCGCCATCGTGGAGCGCCTGCAGAAGGCCTCCGAGACGCTCACGCTCCCGGAGCTCGTCGAGGAGATGCTCTCGGCGTCCGGCCTCAAGGACCATTACGCCGCCGAGCGCGACGGGCAGGACCGCGTCGAGAACCTGAACGAGCTGGTCAACGCCGCGACCCTTTTCAACGAGGAGTTCGAGATCGGTGTGGAGCCCGCGGGCGAAGCGCAGGAGGACGTGGCCCCCGTGCCGGGCACGCACCAGCAGCAGGTGCTCGCGGCCTTCCTCGCGCATGCGAGCCTGGAGGCGGGCGAGCACGAGGCCACCGCGGGCCAGGACGCGCTCCAGCTCATGACCGTGCACTCGGCCAAGGGCCTGGAGTTCGACGCGGTCTTCCTGGGCGGCCTCGAGGAGGGCCTCTTCCCGCACGACAACAGCCTCAACGAGGACGGCGGCATCGAGGAGGAGCGCCGCCTCATGTACGTGGCCATCACGCGGGCGAGGAAGCGCCTGTACCTCACCTACGCCGGCAGCCGCATGCTGCACGGCCAGCCGCGTTACGGGATCGTGTCGCGCTTCGTCGAGGAAATCCCGGCCGAACTCTGCAAGTGGATCGTCCTGCCGGAGAAGCAGGCCTGGGCGTCGCCGCAAAAATCGTCATGGGACAAGCCGTCGTGGGGCGGCCGGTCGGGAGGCGGCGAGTCGTGGTCTTCGGGCGGAGGCAGGGCGCCGCGCGCGGACGCGAACCAGTACGCCACCGCCCCGCGCGCGAGCTTCGAGACTTCCCGCCCCGACGAGCACCCCTTCGCCATCGGCGCCAACGTGCGGCACGCGAAGTTCGGCGAGGGCGTGGTCATCAACTTCGAGGGCCGCGGGCTCGACGCCCGGGTGCAGGTGCGCTTCCGCACGGAGGGCACCAAGTGGCTCGCCCTCCAGTACGCCAAGCTCACGCCGGCGTAGCGTCTTCCTCCGCCGGGGCCGTCTCCTCGAAGACTTCCGCGTAGCCCGTGTAGGTGCTGGCCACCATCACCGGGATGGCCACCAGGAGCCCCAGCCCCCAGGGCAGCGCGCCCGCCACGAACACGACGGTGAGCGCGATGCCGTAGGCGAGCATCGCGCCCAGGTTGGACAGCGCCGCGTACAGGCTCCAGCGGATGGCGTGCGCGGTGCTGAGCTCGTGGAAGGCCAGCAGCGCCGGCGCGAACCACAGGGCGCCCTTCACGAGGGCGGTGAGCACGAGCCCCACGAGGAGGATCCATTCCTTGCCGCGCAGCGCCTTCACGTAATCGGCGAGGGTGGCGACCTCGTCGCCGTCGCCCACGCCCGGCAGGCCCAGCAGCGACATCAGGAAGAAGATGGCGATCTCGGCCACGAGGAGGATCGCGCCCAGGTTCACCAGCGGCCGCAGCGGGCGGCGGAAGCCCAGGAAGAGATCGCCCATCTCCGGCGCCTCCCCGGCGAGCTGCTTTCGCGCGGCGATGGCGAAGCTCGCGAAGAAGACGGGCTGCAGGAGGTTGGCGGCCACGCCGCCGATCACGGGCACCAGCACGAGCGCGAGGGTGATGAGCATCCAGCCGGCCGAAAGGCCCATCCAGACCACGGGCGCGCGGCGGACATGCCCCCAGCCTCCCGCGAGCCACGCGGGGCCGCGCGAGGAGCGAACGTCGCGGACGCGGATGGGGGATTCCACGCCGGCGCCCCGTCAGTCCCCGGCGGTTTCCAGCGCGCGCGCGTGGACGATGTGGTGCTCGAGCAGGCGCCGCGAGAAGGCGTGGTCCTTGGGGATGGTCATCTGGGCGGCCTGCGGGAAGTGGTTGTACTCCAGGCGGCCGAGCCAGGTCCGCAGCGCCGCGCGCCGCAGCATCACGGGCCACATCTCGCGCTCCAGGTCCGTGAGCGGGCGGTGGGCGTCGTAGCCCTCGAGGAGGGCGTCCACGCGCTCCGGGTCCGGCGTCGCGAAGGCGTCGGTGCACCAGTCGTTCACCGCGATCGCGACGTCGTACAGGAGGGCGTCGTCGCAGGCGAAGTAGAAGTCGATGACGCCGCCCTCGCCGTCCTCGTCCCACAGCACGTTGTCGCGGAAGAGGTCGCCGTGGATCACGCCCTGCGGCAGGACGGTGTCGTCGTGAAGCGCCTGGTAGCGGTTCTCGCTCTCGATGAGCGCCGCCTCGTCCGCGGTGATCCTGGGGCGGACGCGCTGCGCGAAGCTCTCGCGCCAGGCCTGGCCGCGCCAGTTGGCGAGCCCGGCGTCGTACTCGAGGCCGGCCTCGTGGATGTCGGCCAGGATGCGGCCCGCCTTGCGGCACTGCCCGGGGGTGGGCGACAGGTGCGGCACGCCCGGCAGGCGCGTGACGATCACGGCCGGCTTGCCGCAGACCTCGGTGAGGAAGCCGCCTTCCTGCAGCGCCATCGGCGCCGGGCAGCGGATGTCGTGCTCGGCGAGGTGGTGCATGAGGCCCACGTAGAAGGGCAGGTCCTCGCGCGGGATCTTCTCGAAGAGCGTGAGGACGTAGTGCCCGGTGGTGGTGTCGAGGAAGTAGTTGGTGTTCTCGATGCCCTGGGCGATGCCCTCCAGGGACTCGAGTTCGCCGAGGGTGTAGCGCGCGAGCAGGGCGCGCGCCTCGTCGCGGGAGACTGGCGTGAAGACGGACATTCGCGGGCCGGGCGGTTACGGGAGACTAGAACTCGAGGAGAACCCACTGCGGCACGCGCAGGCCGGAATCCAGGTTGTCCTGGCGCGCGAACTGGCCGTCGCCCTTGTGGTCGATCAGCAGGTAGGGCCTTCCGTGGGCGGGGGTCACCCGCATCATGTAGAGCTTGCCCTTGATGCGGTATTCGGACACGGTGTTGTCGCCGTCCTTGCGGATGGTGACCTGCGGCTCGAGCGACGGATCGCTCTCGACCACGGCGGGGGGCGGGGGCGGCTCGTCGAGGGGCACCGTTCCCGGCGGGCGGGGGCGGGGCGCCGACTGCGCCAGGGCCCCGGCGGCGACGACGAAGGCGAGGGTGGCGAGGACGAGGCGCATGGCGAAAGGGGATCGCATGGTTTCAGTTTAGCACCCGCCACGGCGCTCAGAGCGCGAACTCGGCCTCGCGCTCGGCGGTGGTGGGCTCGAAGCCGCGCTCGTGGTAGTGGTCGAAGATCGCGTCCACCACCGCCTGCGGGTCGTCGAGCACCTGCAGCAGCTCCACGTCGCCGGGGCTCACCAGGCCGTCGGCCTGGAGCCGGCCCCGCATCCACGCGGTGAGCCCGCCCCAGAACTCCGAGCCCACCAGGATGAGGGGCACGCGCCGCACCTTGCCCGTCTGCACGAGCGTGAGCGCCTCGAAGAGCTCGTCGAGCGTGCCGAAGCCCCCCGGCATCATCACGAAGGCCGAGGAGAGCTTCGTGAACATCACCTTGCGCGCGAAGAAGTGCTGGAAGGTGTGCGAGATGTCCTGGTAGGGGTTGGCGTGCTGCTCGTGCGGCAGCTGGATGTTGAGGCCCACGCTGGGGCTCGTCCCGGCGTAGGCGCCCTTGTTGGCCGCCTCCATGATGCCGGGGCCGCCGCCGGAGATGACGGCGAAGCCCGCGTCCGACAGGCGCCGCGCGATGTCCTCGGCCAGGCGGTAGGTGGGCGACCCGGGCGTGGCGCGGGCGCTGCCCCAGATCGTCACCGCCGGGTGGATCGAGCGCAACCGCTCGGTCGCGGTGACGAACTCTGCGATAATTTCGAACATCCGCCAGGCCTCGCGCGCCGAGGACTGCACGCCGTGCGCCAGTTGCGGATCGTTCAGCTGAGGAATCTTGCTATGCATGGCGGCCCCTGGGCGGTGACATGAACGAATCGAAGAAGCGCCTGCTGCTGGTCGACGCCTCCAGCTACCTCTTCCGCGCCTTCCACGCGATCCGGGAGCTGCGCAGCCCCGCGGGGGAGCCGACCAACGCCATCTTCGGCGTGGTCAACATGCTGCGCAAGCTCAAGCAGGACTACCCCTCGGATTATATCGCCGCGGTCTTCGACCCCAAGGGCAAGACCTTCCGCGACGAGATCTACCCCGACTACAAGGCCAACCGGCAGGCGATGCCCGAGGACCTGGCGGCCCAGATCGAGCCGCTCTTCGAGACCATCCGCGCGCTGGGCTGGCCGCTGGTGGTCGTCGAGGGCGTGGAGGCCGACGACGTGATCGGCACGCTCGCGCGGCACGCGGAGAGCGTGCACGGCTGGGACACGCTCATCTCCACGGGAGACAAGGACCTCACTCAACTGGTCAGTCCATGCATCACCTGGATGAACACCATGTCCAACGAGGTGCTCGACCCGAAGGGCGTGGAGGAGAAGTTCGGCGTGCCCCCGGAGCGCATCATCGACTACCTCGCGCTCATGGGCGACGCGGTGGACAACGTGCCGGGCGTGGACAAGGTGGGCCCCAAGACCGCGGCGAAGCTCATCCAGGAGTACGGCTCGCTCGAGGGCGTGATGGCGCACGCGGGCGAGGTGAAGGGGGTGGTGGGCGAGAACCTCAGGAAGGCCCTCGACTGGCTGCCCACGGGACGCACCCTCCTCACCGTGAAGACGGACGTCGAGCTTCCCTTCGAGATCGAGTCGCTGGTGCAGGCCGAGCCGGACAAGGCGAAGCTCGCGGCGCTCTACGAGCGCTTCGGGTTCCGCGGCATGCGCGAGGCCTTGCTGAAGGGAGAGGACGGCGGATCGAATGCGACCCTCACCCCCAGCCCCTCTCCCGCAAGCGGGAGAGGGGAGCGCGTTTCTCCCTCTCCCTTGGGAGAGGGTCGGGGTGAGGGTCATTCCTTCGTCGACTCCCGCCGCTACGAGACCATCCTCGACGAGGCCGGCCTCGCGCGCTGGATCGCCAAGCTCGATGCGGCCGATCTCTCCTGCTTCGACACGGAGACCACGAGCCTCGACCCGATGGCCGCGCAGCTCGTCGGGCTCTCCTTCTGCGTGCAGGCGGGCGAGGCGTGCTACATCCCGCTCGCGCACCGCTACCCGGGCGCGCCGGACCAGCTCGACCGCGAGGCGGTGCTCGAGAGGCTCAAGCCCTGGTTCGAGTCGGCCGGGCGCCGCAAGGTGGGCCAGAACGCGAAGTACGACCGCCACGTGCTCGCCAACCACGGCATCGACGTGAAGGGCGTCGTGCACGACACGCTCCTCGCCTCCTACGTGCTGGAGAGCCACCAGCGCCACGACATGGATTCGCTGGCCATGCGCCACCTCGGCGCGAAGACGATCCTCTACGAGGAGGTGGCGGGCAAGGGCGCCTCGAGCATCTGCTTCGACCAGGTGAGCGTGGAGCGCGCCACCGAGTACTCGGCCGAGGATTCCGACGTCACCTTCCAGTTGCATGGGGTGCTCTGGCCGCGGATCGAGTCCGACGCGAAGCTGCGGCACATCTACGCCGACATCGAGGTGCCGGTCTCGGGCGTGCTCCTAGCGATGGAGCGAAACGGCGTGCTCATCGACTCGGCCCTCCTCGCCACGCAGGGCAACGAGCTGGGCAACAAGATGATGGAGCTGGAGAGGAAGGCGCACGAGCTCGCGGGCCAGCCCTTCAACCTCGCGAGCCCCAAGCAGCTGGGCGAGATCCTCTTCAACCAGTTGAAGCTCACGCCGGTGAAGAAGACGCCCTCGGGCGCGCCCTCGACCGACGAGGAGGTGCTGGAGAAGCTGGCACTCGACCACCCGCTGCCCAAGGCGCTGCTGGAGCACCGTGCGCTCTCCAAGCTCAAGAGCACCTACACCGACAAGCTGCCGCGCATGGTGAATGCGAAGACTGGCCGCGTGCACACGAATTACGCGCAGGCCGTCGCGGTGACGGGGCGGCTTTCCTCCACCGACCCGAACCTGCAGAACATCCCGGTGCGCACGGCTGAGGGCCGGCGCATCCGCGAGGCGTTCATCGCGCCCCCCGGCTCGAAGATCGTCTCGGCGGACTACTCGCAGATCGAGCTCCGCATCATGGCGCACCTCTCCGGGGACGCGAGCCTCGTGCAGGCGTTCGCAGCCGGCGAGGACATCCACCGCCACACCGCGGCCGAGGTGTTCGGCGTCACGCCCGCCGAGGTCACGAGCGAGCAGCGCCGCTACGCCAAGGTGATCAACTTCGGCCTCATCTACGGCATGAGCGCCTTCGGGCTGGCGGGCAACCTCGGCATCGAGCGCGCCGCGGCGCAGAGCTACATGGACCGGTACTTCCAGCGCTATCCCGGCGTGGCGGCCTACATGGAGAGGACGCGAAACGAGGCGCGGGAGCGCGGCTACGTGGAGACGGTCTTCGGGCGCCGGCTGTGGCTGCCGGACATCGCCTCAGCCAACCAGTCCCGCCGCCAGGGCGCCGAGCGCCAGGCCATCAACGCGCCGATGCAGGGCACGGCCGCCGACCTCATCAAGCTCGCCATGATCGCGGTGCAGGGCTGGATCGAGGCCGAGGGGCTCGCGACCCGGCTCATCATGCAGGTGCACGACGAGCTCGTGCTGGAAGTGCCGGAGGCGGAGCTCGAGCGCGTGAAGCCGCGGGTGGAGAAGCTCATGACGGGCGTCGCGTCGCTTTCCGTGCCGCTCGTGGTCGAGGCGGGCGTGGGCGAGAACTGGGAAAAGGCGCACTGATCCGCTAGAGGCCCAGGGCGCTCGCGTCCTTGGCGCCGTGCCCCGCCGCGATGAGGTCGTCCATGCGCGCCGCGATGGCCGGAAGCGCCGCCATCGGCCCGCTGCCGATGGTTTCGAGCATGAGCCCCACGTCCTTTCGCGCCATCGCCAGCTCGAAGCTCGCGGCGAAGTCGCCCTTCGCCATGGCCACGCCGCGCCGGGTCACCATCGCGTTGAGGTCGAGCTTGCGAAGCCGCTCGATGGCCTCCTGCCCGTCGACGCCGCTCGCGCGGGCGAGCGCGAGGACGTCGGCCATGATGGCCACCAGCCCGATGATCACCATGTTGCCGAGGAGCTTGTGCACCGCGGCGAGGTCGGGACGCTCGCCGAGGTACTCCAGGCGACCGGTCATCTTCGCCAGCTCGCCCTCGACCTGCGCGAAGAGCTCCTTCGGGCCCGCGACCATCATGGAGCCCTGTGCCTGCCGCGCGGCCGCCGGCCCCATGAAGACGGGGCAGTGCAGGTAGTTCACGCCTTCGGAGAGCAGGCGCTTCGCCCGCGCGGCGGTGAGGTCCGGCCGCGTCGTGGTGTGGTCCAGCAGCACGGCGCCAGGGGCAAGGCCGGGCCGCGCGGCCGCGATGACTTCCTCGACCACCGCGTCGTCGCGGAGCGCGAGGTGCACTCTCGATGCGCCGCGCACGGCTTCGTCCGGCGTCGCGGCGGCCTTGACGCTGAAACGGCCGAGGGCCGCGGCCTTGTCCGGCGTGCGATTCCAGGCGGTGACGATGTCGCCGCGGGCTGCGGCGGCCTCGGCAAAGCCGCTGCCGAGCAATCCGGTTCCGAGAAGCGCGATGTTTGCCATGGAGCTAGCGAAAATGATTGGATGAGTTTGAGGGCGAGGCGCGTCATGGACGGGCCCTGCGGGCGCCCCGACGCCACTTTGACCGAGGCGAAGCCGTTGTCCACTATCGACCCCAAGCGGTCCTTCGCTTCCCTGCCGATATCGATCCCAAACGGGCAAGAGACCTTCGACACCTGACAAACGTGTTTCAGCAGCGCGTTGGTGCTGCCGAAACACGTCGCCAGGCTGCGACTGGACCGAGGCTCACTTGACCTCTTCGATTTCGCCTGGGCGCCATGTCTTGTCGAACCATGGCTGCGTCGGCCCGTATAGACGGAGCAGCGTGTTCCACCCCTTGCCCGGAATCGTTTGTATCCAGTTGTTCTCCTTGCCCGCGGGTGCCTTGGGCCCAAAATAGACATCCACCGAGCCGTCCGCATTGACCATTAGCGCCTTGTTCTGACTCGTCGCGGCCGGCCACTTCTGGTCGGTTTGGAGCATGGAGCGGGTCTGGTTGTCGTAAAGGATCACCGACCAGAACTGCTTGACGGGAATGTTGGGTGGCAGATGCAGCCTGTAGTTCTTGGCCCCATCGAAGGGACGGCTCTTTGAATCCACGAACGCCGCCATGTACTGCGACCCCTCGCCAACGGTCTTCGAGTCCATCGCGGGAGTGACGCCAGTCGCATAGAAGAAGAAAGCGGAATACGCGTCGAGGACGCGGGCGCCTCCCTCCTCGAATCTGTAGCCGCCATAGAAACCCGAGCGCCACGCGCTGTTCGGGTAGTAGTAGCTCTCCTTGATCCGGAGGCGACCATTGATTGCGCGTGCCGTGGCGTCGCCGACCAATGCAGCCTCGGTCAGGATCTTCTTCATGCGCGCATCGGGCGCGAATGGCTTGCCCTTCTGGATGCCGACCGACGCGTAGAAGCCGAGGGTGACGGGATCAACAGAGTCCGTTGGCTCTTCCTGCACGACTTGGTTCAGGTACTCCCAGAACCCGTAGTCCGCCGGAGCGAGCGTGCTGAACGCCTTGCCGGAGACATGCACGAAGTTGATCTTCGGCGGGTTGGCCGCGTCCTTCAGTCGATAGATCTTCGTGTGCTTCTCCACCAGGGCGACGCCCGGCTTTGGGTCGCCATCGACGAGGAAGGAACGCCACGGAACCCAGACGCTGTACGTTGCCGGGCGCACGACAAAGTAGCCGGCCGGCACGTCACCCTTGAAGCCGGGTGGCAGGATCAGGTACTTGCCACCCTCCCCCTTGTCCGGGCCGGTGAAGCCAAGATCAGTGACAAACGCGTACCACATGTCATTCATGAGCCCGAGCACCTTTGGCGGCACTTCGAGCACCAGAGGCCCTTCTCGCAGATCGAGCCAGAACCAGGTGTAGGGCGTGTTGTTGTTCGGCGTGAGGAAGAGTGACTTCGAGTCCATGCGATCTTCAAAGATCGGCACGGTGTAATTGAATGGCCCGAGAGCCGCCATTCCCTTGCGATTCGCCAGCTGGTTTACCGGAGCCAGACCGAGCAGATACGCCTGAACAGCCCGTTGAAAGTCAAGGTTGTCGTAGAGCTTCTCAACCGTCTTGTCGTCCGGGAAGCCGTCGAAAAACCTCAGCGTCCCGAGCCTCGATTCCACCTTGCCTGGAATCGCTACGCCATCCGGGATAGGCGTCGTCATCTTGTACTGCTTCGCCGGCGCCTGCCCGAAGGCTGATGCGGTAAAAAGCACCAGCAACACTGCCGATGCAGTCCTGATCGTGTTCAAAGTCCTGATGTTCATCCTGGCCTCCGGCTTCTGACCGAAATAGATCGTTCAATATTATGGGATCGGGGCACGAAAGACCTTGCAGTTCCGGCCACATTGACGGAGGCTTGATCCATGTCGATGCCCCCACGGGGGTCGAGTCGCACCCGAGAATGCCTTCCCCATCGCCCGCAAGCGTCGAGCCCGGCGACGACACCGTTCGCGTCGGCCCAATCGCAGCGCTTCCTGCGGTCCTGTCGGAGTTGGGCGTTTCACCTGCGCGGATCTTCACGCAGGCACGCGTAAGCCTGCGCGCGTTTCGGAACCCGGAAAGCCGCGTTTCCCTGCGTTCGATCGGGCGGTTATTGGACAAGGCGGCGAAGACCACCGACTGCGCGCACCTCGGCCTGCTCATCGGGGCACGCTTTCAACTTCAAGCCTTGGGCCTCATCGGGGACCTGATGCATAACTCCGCGACGGTCGGCGACGCGTTAAGGAACCTCGTCCTTCATCTGCATCTCCATGACCGCGGTGCGGCTGCCGTACTGATGAAGGTCGGCGACGCCGTTGCCATCATGGGCTACTCGGTCTGCCGTGACGACACCGTGGGCCTCCGGCACATCTACGATACGACCAATGCAATCGTCTTCAGACTCCTGGAGGAACTGTGCGGCCCTGCATTCAAGCCGGTTGGCGCGCATTTCGCGTATCCACCGCCGCCGAACGCCGATGTCTATCGCAACTACTTCGGTTGCGCCACGACCTTCAACGCATCGCTGTCCGGCATTCGCTTTGAAGCACCCTGGCTGTCGAAGCCGATCACCCGAGCCGAACCCGCGGCGCACCGTGACTTGTCGCGGGAGGTCGTTCGGGAAGATGTGCAAGACGATCTGTCTTTCGCTCAACGCGTCGAGTTGGTCGCTCATCAGATGTTGCTTGGCGGGACGGCAACGGCGACCGCCGTCGCGGCCATGCTCAACGTCAGCGAGCGAACCTTGCGTCGCAAGCTGGAGGAGGAAGATCAGCAATTTCAAGCGCTCTTGAATCGACGACGGTACTCGCTCGCCCGGCAGCTCCTGCGCAACACCAGTCTTCCGGTCGCGGACATTGCCACGGCCTTGCAGTACAAGGATGCCAATGCATTCTCCCGCGCCTTTCGTGGTTGGGCGCGTTGCCCGCCGTCGGAGTGGCGGGCGCAGGCCAGGGCGAATTGAAGAGGTATATAAGCGTATTGTTGCGCGCAACGCGCTCGGAAGAAGATCCACGGGGATGAGGAAGACATACAGGGCGATGCAGGTGACGCGGCCGGGCGGGCTGGAATTCGTCGAGCGGTCCACGCCGGAACCGGGCGCGGGCGAGGTGCTGCTCGAGGTCGAGGCCTGCGGCATCTGCGGCGCGGACGCCGGCGCCATCGAGGGCCTCGAGCCGGGGATCGAGTATCCCCGCGTCCCGGGTCATGAGGTGGTGGGAAGGATCGCGGCGATCGGGCCCGGCGTGGCGCCGACCTGGAAGGCGGGCCAGCGCGTGGGCGTGGGCCGCAAGGGCGGGCCCTGCCTCGAATGCCCGCAGTGCCGCCGAGGGGAATTCAACCTGTGCGGCCGGCAGCCGATCACGGGAAGCTCGCGCGACGGCGGCTACGCGGAGATGATGCTCGCCCGCGGCACGGGACTCGTTTCGATTCCGGAAGAACTGGGTTC
>CAZNWZ010000052.1:0-12644 GCA_964576455.1 uncultured Lysobacter sp. | reverse complement strand
CGAGAACAAGCTCGAGCTCTTCAAGGCCGTCGTGCGCCACGCGCTCGTCGAGCGCATCGACGAGGTCGCCCAGGCGCAGGCCCACGGCGGGCTCGGGGCCCGGGAGCAGCTGGTCGCGCTGCTCACGGCCTTCGTGGAGCGCGTCGCGAGCTCGCCCCTGTCCGGCATCCCGAAGCTGGTCATCTCGGAGTCGGGCAACTTCCCGGAGATCGCGCGCTTCTACCACGACGAGGTGATCCGGCGTGGCCGCGCCATGGTCGTGGGCGCGCTCGAGCGCGGCGCGGCGAGCGGCGAGTTCCGGAAGGTCGACGCCGACTACGCGTGGCGCATCGTGATCGCGCCGCTGCTGCTCGCCATCATCTGGAAGCACAGCTTCCAGTCCTTCGAGCGCGAGCCCCTGGACCTGCGGCGCCACCTGGAGGCGCAGACGGACCTGCTCCTCAATGGCCTGGCGGCCCCGAAGAAAGCGAGGAAACGCCCGTGAACAAGAGACTCGTCGCGGTGCCCGTCGTCGTCGTGGCCCTCGCCGCCGGCGCGTGGTGGTTCAGGGACGGCGGCACGGCGCACAAGGGCGACCTCGTCCTGCACGGCAACATGGACATCCGCCACGTGGAGCTCGCCTTCAACGCGAGCGGGCGCATCGCGCAGGTGCTGGTTCGCGAGGGCGAACGCGTCGCGAAGGGCCAGGCGCTCGCGCGGCTCGACACCACGCGGCTCGAGCTGCAGCTCGTGCAGGCCGAGGCGCTGGCGGCGAGCCAGCGCAGCCAGGTCGCGAAGCTCAGGGCGGGCTCGCGCCCCGAGGAGATCCGGCAGGCGGCCGCGCAGCGCGACGCGGCGCGCGTGGCGGTGGAGGACGCGGCCCAGGTCCACCGCCGCCAGCTCGACCTCGTCGAGCGCAAGTTCGTGCCGCAGCAGCAGGCCGACAGCGCGAAGAACGCCCTCGACGCCGCGCGCGAAAGGCTCAAGGCGGCGGAAGAGACGTTGCGCCTCGCGGAGCTGGGACCCCGCAAGGAGGACGTCGCCGCGGCCGAGGCGGCCCTCGCCGCGCAGGAGGCCGCGGTCGCGGCTCTCCGGCACGACATCGCCGAAGGCGAGCTCAAGGCGCCCGCGGAGGGCGTCGTCGAGAAGCGCATCCTCGAGCCGGGCGACATGGCCACGCCGCAGAAGACGGTGTTCACGATCGCGCTCGCGGACTCCGCGTGGGCCCGCGTCTACCTGCCCGAGACCGCACTCGGCCGCGTGCCCATGGGCGCCAAGGCGACCATCACCACCGACAGCCACCCGGACCGCAAGCAGGCCGCCTGGGTGGGCTACGTCTCGCCCACGGCGGAATTCACGCCCAAGACGGTGGAGACCACGGAGCTTCGCACGAGCCTCGTCTACCAGGCGCGCGTGTTCGCTTGCGAAGGCGCGACGGGCCTGCGCCAGGGCATGCCGGTCACCGTGACGATCGCCCTCGACCAGCCCGCCCCGACCGCGAAACCCTGCCCCGGCGCGAAGTGATGGCCGCCGACGCCGTCCTGGAGGCCGAGGGCCTCGCCAAGGCCTTCACCGCGGGCGGGCGCCGCGTCGTGGCGCTCGACGGGGTGAGCCTGCGCGTGCGCCCGGGCATCGTGACCGGCCTCATCGGCCCCGACGGCGCCGGCAAGACGACCTTCATGCGCCTGGCCGCGGGGCTGCTGCTGCCCGACGGCGGGCGCATCGCGGCGCTGGGCCTGGACGCGACGCGCGATTCGCTGCGCGTGCAGGCCTCGCTCGGCTACATGCCGCAGCGCTTCGGACTGTACGAGGATCTCTCGGTGGCCGAGAACCTCGACCTCTACGCCGACCTGCAGGGCGTGCCGCGCGGGGAGCGCGCGCCGCGCTACGCGGAGCTCATGCACATGACGGGCCTCGCCCCCTTCACGAAGCGCCTGGCCGGGCGCCTGTCGGGCGGCATGAAGCAGAAGCTGGGACTCGCGTGCACGCTGGTCCGCGCGCCGCGCCTGCTGCTGCTGGACGAGCCCACGGTGGGCGTGGACCCGGTGTCGCGCCGCGAGCTGTGGGCCATCGTGGACCGGCTCGTGCGCGCCGAGGGCATGAGCGTGCTCCTTTCCACCGCCTACCTCGACGAGGCCGAGCGCTGCGCCGAAGTGGTGATGATCCACGAGGGGCGCATCCTCGAGCAGGGCCCGCCCTCCGCCGTGAGCGCGCGCATGGCCGGGCGCACGTGGGCCGTTTCCCTTCCCGGCGTGCGCCACCGCGAGCTGCACGCCGAGCTCGACGGCCGCCCCGGCGTCGTCGACGCGCTGGTGCAGGGCGAGCACGTGCGCCTCGTGGCCGCCGGGACGGGGCTTCCGCCCGAGGTCGCCGCCCTGCCGGGCCTCGTGGCGCGCGAGACCCCGCCTCGCTTCGAGGACGGCTTCATCGACCTGCTGCGCAGGCAGCCGCATGGTGCGCCGCACCTCGTCCGCATGGACGGCGCGGGCGCGCAGCCCGGCGCTGCCGCCGACGACATCGTCATCCGGGTGCAGGGCCTGCGCCGCCGCTTCGGCGACTTCTGGGCCGTGGACGGCGTGGACCTCGAGGTGCGCCGGGGCGAGATCTTCGGGCTGCTGGGCGCCAACGGCGCCGGCAAGACCACCACCTTTCGCATGCTGTGCGGGCTCCTTCCGGCGAGCGCAGGGCACCTGGAGGTGGCGGGGCATGACCTGCGCCACGCCGCCTCTGCCGCCCGTGCGCGCATCGGCTACATGTCGCAGAAGTTCTCCCTGTACGGGAACCTCAGCGTCGCGCAGAACCTGGAGTTCTTCGCGGCCGCCTACGGGCTCGCCGGCGCGGCGCGCGCCGGGCGCCTGGCCTGGGCGATCGAGGAGTTCGAGCTCGCGCCGTTCGCCGGCCAGCTCGCCGCCGACCTCCCGCTCGGCTACAAGCAGCGCCTGGCGATGGCCTGCGCGCTCATGCACCGGCCCGGGATCCTCTTCCTCGACGAGCCGACCTCGGGCGTCGATCCGCTCGCGCGCCGCGAGTTCTGGAAGCGCATCAACGCGCTCGCGCGCGAGGGCGTGACGGTGCTCGTCACCACGCACTTCATGGAGGAGGCCGAGTACTGCGACCGGCTCGCGATCATGGCCGCCGGCCGCATCCTCGCCACCGATGAGCCCTCGGCCATCAAGGCCGCCGCCCGCACCGCGGCCAATCCCGAGCCCAGCCTCGAGGACGCCTTCATCGCGTTGGTCGAGCGCCCTGCGGAGGCCGCATGAGCGGGGCGCGCGGCGGCTCCGGGATGCGGCTCGCGGGCCTCCTGCGCAAGGAATTCCTGCAGATCGTGCGCGACCCGAGCAGCATCGCCATCGCCTTCCTGATGCCGATCTTCCTGCTCACGCTCTTCGGCTATGGCGTGTCGCTCGACGCGGACCACGTCCCCATCGCGCTCGTCGAGGACGCGCCCTCGCGCGACGGCGGCGACTTCCTCGCCTCGCTCCGGGGCACGCACTACTTCGCGCCGCGCGACGCCGCCTCCATGGCCGATGCCGAGCGGCTGCTGCGCGAGGGGAAGGTGAACGGCATCGTGCGCCTGCCGGCGGACTTCCCGCGCAGGCTGCGCGAATCCGCGGGCGCCCCCATCCAGGTCGTCGTGAGCGGCGTGGACGCCAACACGGCCCGGCTCGTCCTGGGCTACGTGGAGGGCGCGTGGGGGAACTGGCTCGCCTCGCGCGCCGCGAGCCTGGGCCAGGAGATGCGCGTTCCCGTCGAGCAGCAGCCGAGGGTCTGGTTCAACGGCGAGCTGCGCAGCCGCAACTACCTCGTGCCGGGCCTCGTGGCCATCATCATGACCCTCATCGGGGCGCTCCTCACCGCGCTGGTGATGGCGCGCGAGTGGGAGCGCGGCACGATGGAGGCGCTGCTGGTGACGCCCGCGAGCATGACGGAGGTTCTGCTGGGCAAGCTCGGCGCGTACTTCGTGCTGGGCACCGGGGGCATGCTCCTCACCGTGGGGCTCGCCGTCTGGCTCTTCGAGGTGCCGCTGCGCGGCTCCTTCTGGGTGCTTTGGGCGTGCTCGAGCCTGTTCCTGCTGGCCGCGCTGGGCATGGGGCTCACGATCTCCACGCTCGCGCGCAGCCAGTTCGTCGCCGGGCAGATCGCCATCATCGCCACCTTCCTCCCCGCCTTCCTGCTCTCGGGCTTCATCTTCGACATCGGCAGCATGCCGGCCGTGGTGCAGGTCATCACCCACGTGGTGGTGGCGCGCTACTTCGTGGCCATCGTGCAGACGCTCTTCCTCGCCGGCGACGTGTGGGCCGTGATCCTGCCCAACGCGCTTTCGCTCGCCCTCATGGCCGCGATCTTCCTCGGCATCACCTGGCGCAAGTCGCGCAAGAGGCTCGACTGAGATGCTGCAGCGCATCCTCGCCCTCGTCCGCAAGGAGTTCCTGGCCCTGCTCAAGGACCCGAAGAGCCGCCTCGTGCTCGTCGTGCCTCCGATCGTGCAGCTGCTGGTGTTCGGCTACGCCGCCACCTTCGACCTGAAGCAGGTGCCCATCGCCGTGCTGAACGAGGACCGCGGCAGCGCCTCGCGCGAGCTGCTGGCGGCCTTCGGCGGCGGCAGCACCTTCGTGCAGGTGGCGGAGCTTCGCTCCGAGGACGAGATCGCCCCGCTCGTGGACCGGCGCAGGGTGCTCGCGGTGATCCACGTGGGTCCCCGCTTCACCGACGACCTCCTTTCGGGGCGCCCGGCGCCGCTGCAGGTGATCATCGACGGGCGCAACTCCAACACCGCCATGATCGCGATGAACTACGTGCGAAGCGTCGTCGAGCGCTTCAACGCGGACTGGATCGCCGCGCGCGGGCTGCAGGCGCCGCCGGCGCGGCTGGAGACGCGCGCGTGGTTCAACCCCAACCTGGAGAGCCGCTGGTTCTTCATCCCGGGCATCGTGGGCATGCTCACGCTCGTGGTCACGATGCTCGTCACCGCGCTCACGGTGGCACGGGAGCGCGAGCAGGGAACGTTCGACCAGCTTCTCGTGACGCCGCTTCGCCCGGGCGAGATCCTCGTGGGCAAGACCGTGCCGGGGTTCGTGATCGGAGTCCTGCAGGCAACGCTCATCATGATCGTGGCCCGCGCGTGGTTCGGCGTGCCCTTCCTCGGCAGCCTCGCGGCCTTCTACGCGGGCCTCGCCCTCTTCCTTCTCTCGGGGGTGGGGGCCGGGCTCCTCATCTCCTCGCTCGCGGCCACGCAGCAGCAGGGCCTGCTGGGCGCCTTCCTCTTCATGGTGCCGGCGGTGATCCTCTCCGGCTTCGCCACGCCCATCGCCAACATGCCGGAGGCGGTGCAGCTCGTCACCTACGCCGATCCGCTGCGCTACTTCCTGGTGATCCTGCGCAAGGTGTTCCTGGAGGGCGCGGGCTTCGCCCTCGTCGCCGACCAGCTCTGGCCCATGGCCGTGATCGGCGCGGTGACGCTGAGCCTCGCGAGCTGGCTCTTCCGGCACCGGATGTATTAGTGACGCCACTGATCTGCGCCACCACGCCCCTGGATTCCCGGTTCCGGCACGCGATCGGCCTCGCCGCGCGCGGGGCCCCATGAGATCATGTTCAAGTGATATCATTCACGTGTGATATCCCCGAGCCGGAAGGCTTCCCCGACCACGCCTCCCGGCAGCGGGTGGACCGTCGAGTTTCACGACGAATTCGATCCTGAGTTCGATGCATTGCCACCCGATGTACAGGACGGCCTTCTCGCGGCGGCGCGTGCTGTCGAGCTCCTGGGACCCCATGCGGGCCGCCCGCATGTCGACACGTTGATCGGATCCAGGCACGCCAACATGAAGGAGCTGCGCTTCAGCGGCCGAAGGGGTCCGAGATCTGGCGCGCCGCGTTCGCGTTCGATCCGGAAAGGAGGGCGATCATCCTGGTGGCGGGCGACAAGCAAGGCAGGAGCTCCACGCGGTTCTACAAGAGCCTGATCTCGAAGTCAGATAGGCGGTTCGATAGCCACCTGAGGGGCCTGAAGGGTCTCGAGAAGGGGCAATAGGAGAAGATATGGGACGCAAGCTCACTGAAGTCATCGCCGGGCTTCCCAAGGCACGGCGTGAGGCAGTTGAAAGGCGAGCCGCGCAGATCTCCTCGGAGATGATCGAGGCGTCTCTCCGGGAGCTGCGGCAAGCGGCGGAGAAGACGCAGGCCCAGGTCGCCGAGACGATGGGACTCGCCCAGAATGCGATTTCCCAGCTCGAAAACCGCGGCGACCTGCGCTTGTCCTCGATCGGTCGCTATGTCGAAGCGATCGGCGGGAAGCTGAAAGTCATCGTCGAACTGCCGGGAGGAAAGCACTTCGTGGTAACCACGCGTCCGGCAACCGCTGACGAGAAGGAGCGCCTCGGTTCACCTCGATTGACGGCACCGGCAAGAAAAAGGGCCGCGCGAGGCGGCCCTTCGTGAGCTGCGGCGAAGCCGCGGACTACGCCTTCGGCGACTCCTCTTCCGGCGCCATCACCTCGCGCTCGGCGGAGAGCTTCTCGCGGATGCGCGCGCTCTTGCCCGAGCGGTCGCGCAGGTAGTAGAGCTTCGCGCGGCGCACCTGGCCGCGGCGCTTGATCTCGATGGAGGCCACCGCCGGCGAGTAGGTCTGGAACGTGCGCTCCACGCCCTCTCCGCTGGAGATCTTGCGCACGATGAAGGAGGAGTTCAGGCCCTTGTTGCGCTTGGCGATGACCACGCCCTCGTAGGCCTGCTCGCGCTTCTTGTCGCCTTCGACCACCTGCACCTTGACGATCACCGTGTCGCCGGGGGCGAAGTCGGGGATCTTGCGCCCGAGGCGCGCGATTTCTTCCTGCTCGAGTTTCCGGATGAGATCCATGCAAGTTTCCTTTCGAATGTCCGGCCCCTGGGGGGCCACTTCCGGCAGAGCAGCCCGGCGGGCTGGTGCGCGGCGTTTCTTCTTGCGCTACTGCTGCTGCTGAATCTGCTGCTCGCGCAGCGCCTCCTCGAGGAGCTTCGCGTCTTCCTTCGACAGCGTCCGGTCCTTCAGCAGGTCCGGCCGCCGCGCGTATGTCCTTGCGAGGGCCTGCTTGCGCCGCCACCTCGCGATCGCCGCGTGGTTCCCGGAAAGCAGCACCTCCGGCACCCGCTGGCCCTTCCACTCCTCCGGCCGCGTGTAGTGCGGCCAGTCCAGGAGCCCCTCCGAGAAGGAGTCCTGCGACGCGCTGCCCGCGTCGTTGAGGCTACCCGGCAGGAGCCGCACGATGGCGTCGATCAGCACCATCGCGGGCAGCTCCCCGCCCGAGGTCACGTAGTCGCCGATCGAGATCTCCCGGTCCACGCGGCGCTCGATGAGGCGTTCGTCCACCCCCTCGTAGCGCCCCGCCAGGAGCACCAGGCCCGGCAACCGCGCGAGTTCCCTCGCCACCGCGTCCGTGAGCCGCTCGCCCTGGGGCGAGAGGAGCAACACCTGCGGACTTTCCACCCCGGCGGCCCTCTGCCTGCCCACCGCGGCGTCGATGCAATCCTCCAGCGGCCCGGGGAGCATCACCATCCCCGGCCCCCCGCCGTACGGCCTGTCGTCCACCGTGCGGTGCGGGTCGCCCACGAAATCGCGCGGGTTCCACGCGCGGAAGTCGAAGCCGCCCTCCTCCAGCGCGCGCCGCGTGATGCCGTGGCGGGTGACCGCCTCGAACATCTCCGGGAAGATCGTGACCACGTCGAAGCGCATCATCAGACGTCGTACCCCGCTTCCCATTCGACCGTGACGCGCCTCGCCTCCCGGTCGACCGACTTCACGTAATCCGCGACGAACGGGATGAGACGCTCCCGCTCCCCGCGCACGACCAGCACGTCCGACCCGCCGGCCCGCAGCAATTCCTCGACCTGCCCGAGCTTCTCGCCCTGCAGGTTCACCACCTCGAGACCCACCAGGTCCACCCAGTAGATCTCGCCTTCCGCGGCCTCCCCGAGATCCTCCCGGGTCACCGCCACGTCGAGTCCCCGGAGGGCCTCGGCGGCATCGCGATCGTCCACGCCCTCGAGCTTGGCGCTCACCGCGGCGGGACGGACCTTGAACCCCTGCTGCACCGCCGAGCGCCACCCCGATTTCGTGCGCAGCCACCACTGCGGGTGCCGCGCGAGGCCGTCGGGATCCTCGGTGAAGGTCTTGAGCTTGATCCAGCCCTGGATGCCGAAGGGGCCGAGGATGCGCCCCATCACCACCAGCCGCGACTCGTCCCCCGCGTACGGGGAGCCGGCGGGATTACTGGGCGGCGGCTTCGGGCTTGGCGGCGAGCTGGGCCTTGCCACGCTTGATCAGCTTCTTCACCGCGTCCGAGGGCTGCGCGCCCTGGGACACCCAGTGGGCGACGCGGTCGAGCTCGATCCGGAAACCCGGCTCGTTCTCGGCGGCCTTGGGGTTGTAGAAGCCGATGCGCTCGATGAAGCGCCCGTCGCGCGGCATGCGCGAATCGGCGACGACGATGTTGTAGAAGGGGCGGTTCTTCGCGCCGCCGCGCGCCATCCTGATGACGACCATTTATGGCTCCATCCCGTTGAAAACGGGTAACGGTTGCTGAAAGTGCCCCCGGCAGCACGACCCGGAAGCGGAAAAGCCTTGCATTATAAGGGGTTGGGGAGCCCGGCGCAAGCGACAGCCTAGCGCATCCCCGGCAGCATGCCCTTCATGTTGCGCATCATCTTGGCGAGCCCGCCCGAGCGCATCATCTTCATCATCTTCTGCATCTGCTCGAACTGGTTGAGCAGGCGGTTGACCTCCTGCACCGGCACGCCCGCCCCCGCCGCGATGCGCCGCTTGCGGGAAGCCTTGATGAGCTCGGGCTTGCGCCGCTCCTGGGGGGTCATCGAGTTGATGATGCCCTCGGTGCGCCGGATCGACTTCTCCTGCAGGTCCGGCGACTTGCTCGCCGCCTGCGTGAGCTGGGCGGGGAGCTTGTCCATGAGGGCGGAGACGCCGCCCATCTTCTTCATCTGCTGGATCTGGGCCTTGAAGTCGTCGAGGTCGAAGTCCTTGCCCTTCCTGAACTTCTCGGCGAGCTTCTTCGCCTCGCCCTCGTCGACCGACTTCCGCGCCTCCTCCACGAGCGAGACGATGTCGCCCATGCCCAGGATGCGCGAGGCCATGCGCTCGGGGTGGAAGGGCTCGAGCCCGTCCATCTTCTCCGACACGCCCGCGAACTTGATGGGGACGCCCGCGATGGCGCGCACCGACAGCGCCGCGCCGCCGCGCGCGTCGCCATCGAGCTTCGTGAGGACGACGCCGGTGAGGGGCAGCGCCTCCGAGAAGGCCTTCGCGACGTTCACCGCGTCCTGGCCCTGCATGGAGTCCACGACGAAGAGCGTCTCGACGGGGCGGACCGCCGCGTGGACGGCCTTCACCTCGGCCATCATGGCCTCGTCGATGGCCAGGCGCCCGGCGGTGTCCACGATCAGCACGTCGTAGTAGTGCTTCCTCGCCCAGTCGAGGGCCCCGGCCGCGATCTCCAGCGGCTTCTGCGAGGGGTCCGAGGGATACAGGTCGATCGCGAGCTGCGCGCCGAGGGTCCTGAGCTGCTCGATGGCCGCGGGGCGGTAGATGTCCACCGAGACCAGCAGCACCTTCTTCTTCGTGCCCTTGAGGAGCCGCGCGAGCTTGCCCGCGCTGGTCGTCTTGCCGGCGCCCTGCAGGCCGGCGAGCAGGATCACCGCGGGCGGCTGCGTGGCGAGGTCGAGCGGCGCGCTCGCCCCGCCCATGAGCGCCACGAGCTCGTCGTGCACCACGCCCACCAGCGCCTGGCCGGGCGTGAGGCTGCCGATCACCTCCTGGCCGAGGGCCTTCTCCTTCACGCGCGCCACGAAGTCCTTGACCACCGGCAGGCCCACGTCGGCCTCGAGCAGCGCCATGCGCACCTCGCGCAGCGCCTCGGAGACGTTCTCCTCCGTGAGGCGCGCGTGGCCGCGCATCGTCTTGATGACGGAGGAAAGTCGCTGCGTCAGTGCGTCGAGCATGGGAAGGGCCGCAGGGGAATTGGTGTAGACTGAATCGCTTCCGGACATGCGCGATTCGGCCCTCTATTTTAGCACCGCCGCCTGCTGGCTCGCCCTTGCCGCGCTCGCCTGGCGCGCCGCGCGCGGCGGCGCCCCCGCGGCCGGCGCGGCCCCCGCCCCGGGCGGGGCGTTCCGCCTCGAGGGCGTGATCCTCCCCGTCGCCCTCGTGCTGCACGGCATGCTCGTGTACACGGGCGTGCTCGCCGAGGAGGGGCTCAACCTCGGCGTGTCCAACTCGATCTCCCTCATCGTGTGGCTCACCGTCGCCATCTACTGGCTCGCGAGCCTCGCGGTGCCGGGCCTCGCGAGCATCCAGGGGCTGTGGGCGCCCGTCGCGCTCGGCGCGGTGATCCTGCAGGCGCTCCTGCCCTCGCATTACCTGGTGCGCTACGCGGGCGACCCCCTCTTCACGCTGCACTTCGCCATCGCGATGCTCGCCTACAGTCTCTTCATCGTCGCCACCATGCACGCGGTGGTGATGCTCGCGGAGCAGAAGTGGCTGCACCGCGGCGTGATGCCGCCGTTCCTGAGGAGCCTGCCGCCGCTGCTGGAAATGGAGGCCCTGCTCTTCCGGATCCTCTTCGCCGCCTTCGTGCTGCTCACCCTCACGGTGGTCTCCGGGGTCTTCTTCTCCGAGCAGCTCTTCGGGCGCCCGTTCCAGCTCACGCACAAGACCGTCTTCGGCCTGCTGTCCTGGGCGATCTACGGCACGCTGCTGGGGGGCCGCTACTTCCGCGGCTGGCGCGGCCGGCGCGCGGCCTATCTCACGATCGGCGGGTTCGCGGCGCTGCTGCTCGCGTACCTGGGCAGCAAGTTCGTCCTCGAGATCATCCTCAAGCGGGGCTGAGGGCCGCCCCCGATGTCCGACCAGATCCCGCTCACGTGGCTCTTCACGGCGCTCGCCGCGATGCTGCTCGTCGCCGGCTTCTTCTCCATCGCCGAGACGAGCATGATGGCGCTCAACCGCGCGCGCCTGAGGCACCTGGTGCGCGAAGGCCGGCGCTCGGCGCGCCTCGCCCAGGACCTCCTCGACAGGACCGACCGCCTCCTGGGCGTGATCCTGCTCGGCAACAACCTCGTGAACGCCGCCTCGGCGGTGCTGGTCGCGGAGATGTCCATCCGCCTCTTCGGCGAGGGCGAGTACGTCCTGATGATCGCCACGGCCACGGTGACCTTCTTCATCCTGGTCTTCAGCGAGATCACGCCCAAGGTGATCGGCGCCACCTACCCCGAGGCGATCGCGCTGCCCTCGGCCTACGTCCTCACGCCGCTGCTGCGCGTCGCGTACCCCGTGGTGTGGTTCGTGAACCTCTTCGTGCAGGGGCTGCTGGCGCTCCTGTTCATCAAGCCGCGCGCCGACGGGGGCGAGCACCTCTCGATGGAGGAGCTGCGCACCCTCGTCCTGGAGGGCGGCAAGTACATCCCCAAGAAGCACCAGTCGATCTTCCTCAACCTCTTCGAGCTCGAGGACATGACCGTCGACGACACGATGACGCCGCGGGGGCAGATCGAGGGCATCGACCTCGAGGACGACATCGACGACATCCGCACGGCCATCTCCACCGCGCACCACACGCGCCTGGTGGTGTACGAGGGCGGCCTGGACAAGGTGGTGGGGATCCTGCACGTGCGCAAGTTCCTCAACGCCTCGCGCCGGGAGCCGCTGGACAAGGACGGCCTCCGCGCCATCCTGCGCGACCCGTACTACCTGCCCGAGGGCACGCCGCTGCTGCAGCAGCTCACCAACTTCCAGGAGCAGATGCGCCACGTGGGGCTCGTGGTCGACGAGTACGGCGAGATCCTGGGCCTGGTGACGCTGCAGGACATCCTCGAGGAGATCGTGGGCGAGTTCACCAGCCAGAAGCCGATGTCCGGCCAGCTCCTGCGCAAGGAGCCCGACGGCTCGGTCATCGCCGAGGGCACCTGCCCGCTGCGCGTGCTAAACCGCAAGGCCGGCTTCCACTTCCCGCTCGAGGGGCCCAAGACCATCAACGGCCTGGTGCTCGAGGCGCTGGAGGAGATCCCGGAGCCCGGCACCATGCTCGTCGTGGCCGGCCACCCGCTCGAGGTGATGCAGGTGCACGACCGCATGGTGAAGGTCGTGCGCATCCGCGCGCGCAAGCCCGACGCCTCGCAGGCCCGGGCCGCCTGAGGCGAGCCTAGCGCGTTCCCGCGAGGGCCTTCGCCGAGTAGCGCTCCACGAAGGCGCGGTCGATCCGGTCCTTCCAGCGCCACGCCCAGCGCCCCTCGAAGGAAACCGGGCCGTACACGCCCACGGCGTACCTCGACCCGCAGGACACGAGCGCGAGGAATCGCGCCGAGGGCACGTGCCGCTCGAGGGGTCCGCCCTTGAGGGCCGCCCGGAGATTGGCCGCGAGCGCCGGTCCCGCGCGGACGGCGAAGACGCCCGCCTTCGGGCGCGGGCTCGCCCGGTTCGTCGCGCAGTCGCCGGCGCCGAAGACCTCCGGGTGCGACGCCGACTGCAGGAAGTCGTTGACCGCGAGGAACCCGCGCTCGTCGGTGGCTAACCCGGAATCGCGCAGGAACGCGGGCGCGGCCGCGCCGGCCACCCAGAAGGTCGCGTCGGTGGCGAACTCGATGGCGTCCTTCACGCGCACGAAGCCGGGGCCCACCTC
>CAZNWZ010000051.1:0-12710 GCA_964576455.1 uncultured Lysobacter sp. | reverse complement strand
GCCAGACCTGGTCGATGAAGTTGTGGCCGATCCGCGCCAGCGTGCGGCGCCCGCGCTCAAGCATGGGCCGGCTCCGCGCCCGCCTGCCCGAGCCCGACGTCGGCGTCGTAGGAGGGGGCGGGGTAGTGGAAGGGCACCGGGCCGTCGATCTCGCCGTGCACGAACTGGTGCACGACGGGAAGCTCGGTGGCGCGGATCTGCGCCGGCGTGCCCTCGCCCACGACCCGGCCCTCGGCCACGAAGTACAGGTAATCCACGATCTGCAGCGACTCCACGACGTCGTGGGTGACGATGACCGAGGTGGCGCCGAGCGCGTCGTTCAGGCGGCGGATGAGGCTGCCGACCACCGACATCGAGATCGGGTCGAGGCCCGCGAAGGGCTCGTCGTAGAGGATGAGCATCGGGTCCATCACGACGGCGCGGGCGAGCGCGACGCGGCGCGCCATGCCGCCGGAGAGCTCGGAGGGCATCAGGTTGTGCGCCCCGCGCAGGCCCACGGCCTCGAGCTTCATGAGCACCAGGTCCCGCACCATGTCCTCGGGCAGGCTGGCGTGCTCCCGCAGCGGGAACGCCACGTTGTCGAAGACCGTCATGTCGGTGAACAGGGCGCCGAACTGGAACAGCATGCTCATGCGCCGGCGCAGCGCGTAGAGGCCCTCGCGGTCCAGCTCGTGCACGGCCTGCCCGCCCACCCGGACGGCGCCGCGCGTGGGGCGAAGCTGCCCCCCGATCAGCCGCAGGAGCGTCGTCTTGCCGCAGCCGCTGTTGCCCATGATGGCGACCACGCGGCCCCGCGGCATGCGCATCGAGATGCCCTCGAGGACCGGCCGGCGCCCGTAGCCGAAGGACACGGCGTCGATCTCGACGAGATTTTCCTCGGTCACGCGGGAAGAATGCGGTGTGCGGAAGGGCGCCCATTCTAGCAGCAATCCCCGCCGCCTCCGGCCCCCGCGCGCCCTATAATCGCCGCCATGCCGGCCCACGCCCCATGAAGCCCCGACTCCTCATCGTCGACGACGACCCGCTCATCAGCGAGAGCCTCGCTTTCGTCCTGGGGCCGGAGTTCGACCTCGCCTGCGCGTCGGACCGCACCAGCGCCGTCGCGCAGCTGCGGGCCATGCCCGGCCCGCCGGACCTGGCGCTCATCGACCTGGGGCTGCCCCCCTCGCCGCACCTGCCCAACGAGGGCTTCAAGCTCATCGGCGACCTCCTGGCGCACGCCCCCGACGTGCGCATCGTGGTCCTCACCGGCCAGAACGAGGAGTCGAACGCCCGCCGGGCCCGGGCGCTGGGCGCCGCCGACCTCGTTCCCAAGCCCTGCGAGCCGGACGACCTGCTCGCGGTCCTGCGCAAGGCCCTGCGCTCGCGCGAGGCCGCGCCCGCCCCGGGCGCCGCCGGGGAGGACCGCTCGCTCATCGGCGATAGTCCCCCCATGCGCAAGCTGCGCAGCCAGGTCGACCTCTACGCCTCCTCGGGCTTCCCGGCGCTGATCGAGGGCGAGTCCGGCAGCGGCAAGGAGCGCGTGGCCTTCCTGCTCCACCACCTGAGCCCGCGGGCGCGCGAGCCCTTCCTCGCCCTCAACTGCGCCGCGATCTCGCCCTCGCTCGTCGAGCCGACGCTCTTCGGCTACGCCAAGGGCGCCTTCACGGGCGCGGTGCAGTCCAAGGCGGGCTACTTCGAGGACGCCGCCGAGGGCACCCTGTTCCTCGACGAGATCGGCGAGCTGCCCGTCGACCTCCAGGCGAAGCTGCTGCGCGTGCTCGAGAACGGCGAGTACCAGCGCGTGGGCGAGACGCAGACGCGCGTGAGCCGCGCGCGCATCGTGGCGGCCACCAACCGCGACCTGCGCCAGGAGATCCGGCAGGGGCGCTTCCGCGCGGACCTCTACCACCGCCTGTCCGTCTTCACGATCGCGGTGCCGCCGCTGCGGGACCTCGGCGAGGACAAGCTCAAGCTCCTGGAGCACTTCCGGCGGGTCTTCTCCGAGCGCGCGGGCACGCAGCCCTTCGAGCTCGACGAGGAGGCCCGGGCGCGCTGGCTGGCCTATCCCTTCCCGGGCAACGTGCGCGAGCTGCGCAACATCGTGATCCGCCTGAACACCAAGTTCGCCGGCTACGCGGTGACGGAAGCGGACCTGGAGCCGGAGCTGGCTCCCGCTCCCACGGGGACCGCGGGCGGCGACGACCGGGTCGCCGCCGCCCGCGCCGAGCTCGCCTCCGGCCGCCCGTTCAGCCTGGACGCGGCCCTGAAGGCGGTGGAGTCCACCTATCTCGACGCGGCCATCGAGGCCGCCCAGGGCAACATGTCGCAGGCCGCCAGGCTCCTCGGGATCTCGCGCAGCACGCTCTACAGCCGCCTGGAGGCCGCGGGCCGCGCCGGTGCTAAACTCCCCGCATCGGATGCCGCCGAGCCGGCAGACGCCCCCGCTCCCCGCAACTGACCTCCCGATCCGGCCCCTCCCATGACGATGTACCTGGAGCACTTCGGCCTGCGCGAGGCGCCGTTCCGCATCACGCCGCACACGGAGTTCTTCTTCGCGGGCGCCAACCGCGGCGCCACGCTCGAGGCCCTCGTCTACGCGATCACGGCGGGCGAGGGCCTGGTCAAGGTGACCGGCGAGGTCGGCACGGGCAAGACGATGCTGTGCCGCGTGCTCATGGAGCGCCTCCCGGAGACGGTGGAGACGATCTACCTCGCCGTGCCCAGCCTCACGCGCGACGAGATGCTCATCGCCATCTCGAGCGAGCTGGGCATCGAGACGCAGGGGGCGAGCACCACGCGGCTGCTGCGCGGCCTGCAGGAGCGGCTCATCGCGCTGCACGCCGGGGGCCGCCAGGTCGTCGCCCTCATCGACGAGGCGCACGCGATGCCGCTCGCCACGCTCGAGGAGATCCGGCTGCTGTCGAACCTCGAGACGGGCAAGGAGAAGCTGCTGCAGATCGTGCTGTTCGGCCAGCCCGAGCTCGACGAGCACCTGAACCTGCCCAACATGCGCCAGCTCAAGGAGCGCATCACGCACGCCTTCAACCTCGCGCCGCTGCCGCCGCGCGACGTCCGCGACTACATCGGCTTCCGGCTGCGGGCCGCGGGCTACCACGGCCCCGACCTCTTCGGCCCGGAGGCCCTGCGCATCATCTCGGACGCCTCCGAGGGCCTCACGCGCCGCATCAACATCTACGCCGACAAGACGCTGCTCGCCGCCTTCGCCGCCGGCACGCACACGGTGAGCCCCGACCACGCCCGCGCCGCGGTGTCCGACACGCAGATCGTGGTCGCGCCCAAGCCCTCCTCCCGCCGCGTGGCCCTCGCGGCGGCCGTCGGCGTCGCGGCCGGCGTGGCCATCGGCTATGCCGGCGCCCTCTTCCTGCACCCCTTCCCCGATTCGCCCGCCGCGGTCGCGTCCGCCCGGCCCGCCACCCCGCCGCCCGAGGCGAGGCCCGTCGAATCCGCCGCTCCCGCGAGCGCTCAAGCCGCTGCCCCGGCGACCGCCCCGGCAACCGCCCCCGCTTCTGCGACCACCGCGGCCCCGCCGCCGGCCGAAGCCGCCGGCGCGGTCGCGCCAAGCCCCGCGGCGGCCCAATCGCCTCCGACCCAGGCGGCGGCCGGGTCCACGGGCCTCGAATCGCGTTTCTCGGCGGGCCTCGCGCTCCTGGAGGGCAACTCGGCAGGGCGCTACGTGGTCCAGCTGATGATGACCGACGCCCGGGATCCGGCCTACCTCGCGGCCTACCTCGCCGAGGCGACCCGCGCGCTCAGGCCGGAGGAGCTCTACCTCTACCCGAGCGGAAGCGCCGAGTCGCCCAAGGTCGGCGTCCTCTACGGCGCGTTCGCGACGCGCAAGGAGGCCAACGAGGCGATGGGGTCGCTTCCGGCCAACCTGCGCCAGTTCCGGCCGTACGTTCGCGCGGTGGAATCGGTGCGCGGCGACGTGCGACGGGCCCCTGCGACATGACCCGCGGAGCGCGCGCGAGTCAAGCGCTTTCGGCGGCGGCGAAGCCCCCGTTTTTCATTGCGTTTCGCACGGGGAAACGCTATAAAGTGACGTGCTGCGTTTCCCCCGAAAAACAACCACTTACGGAAACATCCTGCCGATGCGCCTGAACCGCGGACCCACGCTCGCCGCCGTGGCTGCCCTTGCCACGATCGCGACGGGCTGCGGGACGCAGCCGATCGCCCAGCCGGAAAGCCACCTGCGCCAGGATCCGGCCCGCACGGCGTCGGCGGCCGACATCCCCCGCCCCGTCCTGCCGGCCCCGCTGCCCCCTCCGCCGGAAGCGCGCGCGGCCGAGGTCAAGTACTCCATCGTCGTGGCCAACCAGCCGGTTCGCGACGTGCTGCTCGCGATCGCCTCCGAGACCCGGGTGAACGTCGACGTGCACCCGGGCGTGGACGGCCTGGTGACGCTCAACGCGATCGACCAGACCCTCAAGCAGATCCTCGCGCGCCTCGCCCGGCAGGTCGACATGCGCTACGAGATCGACAACGACACGATCCACGTGATGCCGGACTCGCCGTACCTGCGCAACTACCGCGTGGACTACGTGAACATGGCGCGCGAGACCACCGAGACGGTGTCGGTCGCCACCCAGATCCTCTCGGGCACCGTGAGCGGCACGACGGGCGGCGCGCAGACGGGCGACAACAACTCGACGCTGCGCATCAACAACACCTCCCGCCACCGCTTCTGGGAGACGCTCGAGAAGAACGTGAAGGACATGCTGCGGGAGACGGACAAGCTCCTGCCCGAGGGCAGCAGCGAGACGTTCGTGAGCGGGCGCGGCCAGGCCGGCCTCTCGACCACCCAGTCGAGCCTGCAGAGGCGGGCGGCCGCGGGCACCGGCGCGGCGGGCAACGTGGCCGGGGCGATCGGGGCGACCGCCACCACGCCGGGCCAGACCGTGACCCAGCAGGCCGGCGAGTACGTCGAGCAGCGCCTCACGTTCCGCGAGGCCGCCTCGGTCATCGTGAACCCCGAGGCCGGGATCGTCACGGTGCGCGCGACCTCGCGCCAGCACGAGAAGGTCGCGGAGTTCCTCGAGCAGATCACCGGGTCGGCCCGGCGCCAGGTCGTGATCGAGGCCACCGTGGTCGAGGTGCAGCTCAACGATACCTACCAGTCCGGCGTGGACTGGTCCGCGCTCGCCACCAACGGGCTGGGCTACTCGATCACGAGCAACTTCATCCAGCCGGCGCTCGCCTCGGCCGCGAACGTCTTCTCGCTCACCTACTCCAATCCGAACCCGGCCGCCGGCGGCAACCTCTCGAGCACGATCAAGCTGCTCAACACCTACGGCACCACCAAGGTGCTCTCGAGCCCGGTGCTCATGGTGCTCAACAACCAGACCGCCGTGCTGCGCGTCACCGACAACCTCGTCTACTTCACGATCAAGGCGGACACGAACACCAACGCCAACGTCTCGACGACGACGTTCACGACGACGCAGAACGTGCTCCCGGTGGGCATCATCATGAACCTCACCGCCCAGATCAGCGACAGCGACGTGGTGACCCTCAACGTCCGGCCCACGGTCACCGCCAAGATCGGCGAGGTGCAGGACCCGAACCCGTCCCTGCGGGGCACGCTCACCACGCCCTCCATCGAGAGCAAGATCCCGGTGACGCAGACGCGCGAGATGGAGAGCGTCCTGCGCGTGGCGAGCGGCCAGACGGCGATCCTCGGCGGGCTCATGGTGGACAGCTTCTCCGCCACGCGCGGGGGCCTGCCGATCGCCTCGCGCATCCCGATCCTGGGCGACCTCGTGAGCTATCGCGACGATTCCGCCCAGAAGCGCGAGCTCGTGATCTTCCTTCGCCCGGTGGTGGTGAGGAACGCGAGCATCGACGGCGACCTCGCCGGCTACCGCCGCCACCTGCCCGACCGCCGCTTCTTCAAGGAAGCCGAGTCGCCCGTCCCGGGGGTCCAGGACACCCTGCGCAGCCTGCAGCCGGGCGAGACCTTCCCCGTCACGCCCAGCCCCGTGGTGCCCGACCCGCCCGCGCCCGGAGGCGGCCGGTGAGCCTGCTCCTCGACGCCCTGAAGCGCGCCGAGCAGGAGAAGCTCGCGCGCCAGGGGCAGGAGCCCCCCGCGGCAGCCGCGGCGCCCCTGGAGGCCGAGGCAGCCGCTTCGCTCGCCGCCGCGGCCCCGAGGCGAAAGCTCGAGCTGGAGACCCCCGAACCCCCGGCCGGCGCGGCCGCTGCCCCGGCAGCCGCCAAGCGCGAGGGCGCCAAGGCGGTCTTTGCCGCCAAGCAGCCCGAGGCGGCCACCCCCGGTTCCGGCGGCAAGAAGGCCATCCTCGCGGTCGCCGGCGCCGCCCTCGTCGTGGTCGCCCTCGGCGGCGCCTATGTCTGGTACGAGGTCAACAAGGTCCCCGGTCCCATGGTGCGCGGCCCGATCCCGCCCGCGCCCCGCCCCGTGACGCCGGCCGCGCCACCGGCCGCCGCCCCGACGGGCGCCCAGGCGCCCACCGCGCCGTCCGCCGCGTCCCCCGCGAAGGGCGAGGCGGTTCCCCCGGTCGCGGTGCTCAGGCCCGAAAGCCCCGCCACCACCCCGGCGCGCGGCAAGCCCCAGCCCAAGGCGGCCGAGCAGCTCGTCATGAGCCTGCTCCGGCAGCCCGCCGACGCGAAGCCCGCGCCCCCGCTCAAGCTTTCGCGCACGATCGAGGCGCCGCGCGTCTCGCCGGAAGTCGCCCAGGGCTACGACGCGCTCACGCGCGGCGACCCCGCCGCCGCCCGCAAGTCCTACGAGGCCGCCCTCGCCGCGGACCCGGCGAACCTCGACGCCCACCTCGGCCTCGCGACCGCCGCCGCCCGGACCGGCGACCGCGAGACGGCCACCCGGCACTACCGGCGCGCGCTCGCGCTGGACCCGAAGAACCCCTCGGCCGTCGCAGGGCTCGCCGCGCTCGCGGACCTGTCGCGGCCGGAAGGCCTCGAGGAGCAGCTGCGCGCCGACCTCACGCGCTACCCGCAGAGCCCGGCGCTGCACTTCACCCTGGGCAACCTGTACGCCTCGCAGGGGCGCTGGAGCGAGGCGCAGGCCGCCTACTTCGAGGCCTACCGCCTCGACCCCGAGAGCGCCGACCTCGCCTACAACCTGGCCGTCAGCCTCGACCAGCTGGGCCAGCGCCGGCTCGCCGCCGACTTCTACCAGCGCGCCCTCGCCGCCTCCGGGCGCCAGGCCGCGCAGTTCGACAAGGGCCAGGTCTCCCGGCGGATCGCGGAGCTCAAGCCCTAGCGATGGGGACCGTGCAAGCCGCGCCCCTCTCCCAGCTGCCGCTCGGCCAGACGCTCCTCACCAAGGGGATCGTCAGCCAGGACCAGCTCAACATCGCCCTCACGGAGCAGAAGCGCTTCAAGGCGCCGCTGGGCAAGGTGCTGGTGCAGCTCGGCTTCGTCACCGAGGCCACGATCCGCGACATCCTCTCCGAGACGCTCGGCCAGGTGTCGATCGACCTCGAGAACACGATCGTCGACCCCTCGGCCATCGCCCTCGTGCCCAAGGACCTGGCGCGGCGCTACCACGTGCTGCCGGTGTCCTACGACCACGAGAAGCGCTCGCTCCTCATCGCCGTGTCCGACCCGGCGAACGTCGTGGCCCTGGACCAGATCCGCGCGCTGGTGCGCGAGGACCTGCGCATCGAGCAGGTGCTCGCGCGCGAGTCCGACATCACGATCGGCATCGAGCACCACTACGGCTTCGAGCTCTCGATCGACGGCATCCTCAACGAGATCGAGACCGGCGAGATCGACTACCAGAGCCTCGCCGCCGAGTTCGACGAGTACAGCCAGCCGGTGGTGCGCCTGGTGGACGCGCTCCTCAACGACGCGGTGAAGCGCGGCGCCTCCGACATCCACTTCGAGCCCGAGCAGGGGTTCCTGCGCATCCGCTACCGCATCGACGGCGTGCTGCGGCAGATCCGCAGCCTGCACAAGAACTACTGGGCGGCGATGGTGGTGCGCCTGAAGGTGATGAGCGCCATGAACATCGCGGAGACGCGCGCGCCCCAGGACGGGCGCATCTCGCTCATGCTCTCCGGCCACCAGGTGGACTTCCGCGTCTCGGCCCAGCCCACCACGCACGGCGAGAACATCGTGCTGCGCATCCTCGACCGGGACAAGGGCATCGTGCCCCTCGAGGAGCTGGGGCTGCATCCCGACGGGCTCAAGACCCTCAAGCTCATGCTCGCCCGTCCCGAGGGCATCATCCTGGTGACGGGCCCCACGGGCAGCGGCAAGACGACGACCCTCTACTCGATCCTGAACTACATCAACACCGAGGGCGTCAACATCATGACGCTCGAGGACCCGGTCGAGTACCCGATGACGATGATCCGCCAGACCTCGGTGAACGAGGTGGTGAAGCTCGACTTCGCCTCCGGCATCCGGTCGATGATGCGCCAGGACCCGGACATCATCCTGGTGGGCGAGATCCGCGACCAGGACACGGCGGAGATGGCCTTCCGCGCCGCCATGACCGGCCACCAGGTGTACTCCACGCTGCACACGAACTCCTCCATCGGCGCCATCCCGCGCCTGATGGACCTGGGCGTGCTGCCGGACATCATGGCCGGCAACATCATCGGCGTGGTCGCGCAGCGCCTGCTGCGCAAGCTCTGCCTGCACTGCCGCATCCCCTACGAGCCCGATCCCGCCACGCGCCGGCTCCTCGGGATGGAGGAGGCCGACGACCGGCCCGTGTACCAGCCGGTGGGTTGCCCCAAGTGCGACAACCAGGGCTACCGCGGCCGCCTCGCCATCATGGAGATCTTCAAGCTCGATTCCGAGATCGACGAGCTCATCGCGCGGCGCGCCACCGGGCGCGAGATCCGCAACGCCGCCACGGCCCGCGGCTTCCGCACGCTCGCCGACGACGCGATCTCCCGCGTCCTCATGGGCCAGACGAGCCTCGAGGAGATCTCGCGCGTGGTCGACCTCACCGACCGCGTGATCTAGGGGGCCCCGTGGCGCTCTTCGCCTACCGCGCGGTCGACGAGGAAGGCAGGATCTCCTCGGGAAGCCTCGACGCCACCAACGCGATCGACCTCGAGCTGCGGCTTCGCCGCCTCGGCCTGGACCTCGTCACCTTCGAGTCGGTCAAGCGCTCGGTCGCGGCGCGCTCGCGGCACGTCACGCGCCCCGAGCTCATCACCTTCTGCTTCCACCTCTCCCAGCTCCTGCGCGCGGGCGTGAACATCATCGAGGCCCTCACGGACCTGCGCGACACCGTGGACAACCCGGGGTTCCGGCAGGTGGTCGCGGGCCTCATCGAGGACATCGAGGGGGGCCTGAGGCTCTCGGACGCCCTCGCGAACCACCCCTACATCTTCGACGGCGTGTTCGTGGCGCTGGTGCGCGCCGGCGAGCAGAGCGGGCAGCTCAACGAGGTGCTGGACGAGCTCGCCGAGAACCTCAAGTGGCAGGACGAGATGGCGAGCCAGGCGCAGCGCGCCCTCATCTACCCGGCGATCGTGCTCGTGGTGGTCGTCGCGGTGATCTTCGTCCTGATGATCTTCCTCGTGCCCCAGCTCGCGGTCACCTTCAAGTCGCTCGTGCCCAAGCTCCCGAAGGAGACGGAGCTCCTCATCGCGGTCTCCAACGTCTTCGTGAAGTGGTGGTACCTGCTGCTCGGGGTGCCGCTCGCCGCGGGGATCGCCGTCTTCGTGGCGGCCCGCACCAACGACGCGATGCAGCACCGCATCGACCACCTGTCCATCCAGCTGCCGGTGATCGGCCCCATCCGCTACAAGATCATGCTGGCGCGCTTCTCGACCTTCTTCGCGATGCTCTACCGGTCGGGGATCAGCGTCCTCGACTGCATCCAGATCTGCGAGAAGATCATGGGCAACCGCGTCATGGAGCAGGCGCTGCAGCGCGTGGGCCGCTCGATCTCGGAGGGGCAGGGCATCAGCCAGGCCTTCAACGCCACCAAGCTCTTCCCGCCGCTGGTGCTGCGCATGCTGCGGGTGGGCGAGTCCACGGGGGGGCTGGACGCGGCCCTCCTCAACGTGAGCTACTTCTACAACCGGGAGGTCCGCGAGGGCATCGCCAAGATGCAGAGCCTCATCGGCCCGGCGACCACGATCGTGCTGGGCGGCCTCATCGTGGCCATCCTCTACACGATCTTCCTGCCGCTGTACGACGTCATCAGCAAGATCAAGTTCTAGACCCATGGCCTCCCGGCACCTCCTCTACCTGACCAACGAGAACGTCGTGAGCCTGGTGGCCCGCGGCGGGCGCATCGCCGAGCGCAAGGTCTTCCCCGTCTCCGGCGACGGCCAGGAGGCCTTCGAGGCGCACGTGGCGCGCCTGCGGGGCATGCCCACGCACCTGCTCACCGACCTCGCCGAGGAGGACTTCCGCCTCGACACGATCCCCCACCTGGGCAAGCGCGACCGCGAGGCGGTGCTCGCGCGCAAGCTGAACCAGATCTTCCGCAACACCACGTACCGGCACGCGATCGCGCAGGGACGGGAGGCCGACGGGCGCCGCGACGACCGCGTCATCTACACCGCGATCACCAACGGCGAGGTGCTGCGGCCGTGGGTGGAGGTCCTGGAGCGGCTGGAAGTGCCCGTGGAGGGGATCCACTCCTCCGCCGTCTTCAGCGGCGGGCTGCTCGCGCACCTGCGCCTCGTGTTCCCGCACACGCTCCTGGTCACCTTCACCCCGGGCGACGCGCTGCGGCAGACCTACTTCCGCGACGGGGAGATCAAGTTCAGCCGCCTCACGCCCGTGGACCTCGAGGAGGGCGAGACCCTCGGCGGGCTCGTGGCGGCGGAGGTCGGCCGGACCTGGCAGTACCTGGACAGCCTGCGCAACTTCCAGGCCGAGGACCGGCTCGAGGTGTGCGTCCTCGTGCACCCGAAGGACCGCGGCGCCGTCGAGCCGGCGCTGCGCGACTACGACCAGATCCAGTACCGGCTGCTCGACACGGACGCCGTGGCCGGGGGCATCGGCCTCAAGCCGCCGCCGCTGTCCTCCAGCGCCGAGGAGATCCTCGCCCACCTCTTCCTGCGCAAGCCGGGCGAGAACCACTTCGCCCCCGAGGAGCTGCGCCGGTTCGCCGCGCTGCGCCACGCGAGGGGTGCGATCGCGGCCGCGGCCGGCGTCGTCCTGGCGGCCGGCATCGCCTACGGCGGCTGGAACCTCTCCGTCGCCCTCCAGGACCGCCAGGTGGACCTGCAGACCGCGCGCCGCATCCAGGCCGCCCAGCAGGAATACGAGGAGGTGGCCCGTTCCACGCCGACGCTCGGCGTCGGGGGCCAGACGATGCGCGACACGGTGGCCTTCTTCTCGGGCGCGCTGCGGGAGTACCCGACCGTCTCGTCCTTCCTCGTTCCCCTGTCGGCCGTGCTCGACCGGTATCCCACCATCCGGCTCACGCAGGTCGTGTGGGAGGCCACGGACGACGACAAGCCGCTGCCGGTCCTCCTCCCCAGCGTTTCCCGCAATCCGCCCGCGCTGAAGGCCGTCGCGAAGGGCGCGGAGTCCGGGGCCAGCCCCGCCCGGCCGCCCGCGGAAGCCGCGGACGTCCCCTTCCCGTCGGGCCGCTTCTCCGTGGCGGTCCTCGAGGCCATGGTCACCGTGGAGGGCGTGGACTACCGCAGCGCCCTGGAGGCGGTCAACGGCTTCGTGGAAGCCATCGGGCAGATCCCGGGCTACCGGGCGGGGATCGTGGACAGCCCCCTGGACATCACGCCGCGGTCGGCCATCCAGGGCCGGACGGGCGAGCAGGTGCCGTCGAAGAGCCAGGCGCGCTTCAGCGTCAAGGTCTCGCGCGCCACGGAGTCGCGCACATGAGCGTCGTCTTCTCCGAGGACGGCTTCCGGCGGCTCAAGTTCGCCTGGCTGCTCCTGGCCGTCGCGGTCGTCGCGGCCGTGGTCACCGCCTGGGGAAGCAGCCTCTACCTGCAGAAGGAGAAGCTCGAGGGGCTCTCGTCGCAGCGCCAGCTCTCCGAGGCCCTCGCCCGCGTGCAGACCGCCAAGCGCGAGCGCGACGACCTGAGGGTCTCCGCGGAGCTGTTCCAGGACCTCGTGAAGCGCGGCATCCTGCACGAGGAATCGCGGCTGGAGTTCTTCGAGCGTCTCGAGGCGCTCAAGAACCGGCACCGGATCGCGGACCTGGAGTTCGAGATCGCGGCCCAGCGTCCCCTGCCGCTGCCGGGCGGGCGCGTGTACAGCGCCGTGGACGTGCTCGGCAGCCGCGTGAAGATCCGAGTGAAGGCGCTCCACGAAGGCGACGCGCTCGCCTTCCTCGAGGACCTCGCCAGGCCGGAGAAGGGCTTCAACCCGGTCGCCCGCTGCGCCCTGCGCAAGGCCGATTCGGGCGGCACCCCGCTCAGTCCGCGCATCGAGGCCGACTGCGCGCTGGAGTGGATCTCCCTCAAGGACAAGCGGGGGGGCCGTGCGAACTAGGCTCGCCCTTGCCCTCCTCGCCTTCTCGGCGGCCGTGCCCGCGCAGGAGCTGGGCACGCTCTTCCACTCGCGCCAGGAACGCGAGGTCCTCGACCGGATCCGGCGCGGCGAGCCCGTGGAGCAGGCGAAGTCGGCCGCGCCGCTGCCCGAGCCGGTCGTCACGGGCTTCGTGAAGCGCAGCGACGGCAGGAGCACGGTCTTCATCGACAAGCGGCCCTACCCGGCGCGCGAGCCGCGCATGCAGGGCGTGTTGGAGCCGCGGATCGTCGAGCGCTACGAGCCGATCCCGCTGCCGCC
>CAZNWZ010000050.1:0-12908 GCA_964576455.1 uncultured Lysobacter sp. | reverse complement strand
ACTTCTCGACGAACTGGCCGGCGTCGAAGTGCGGCCGGCGGTAGCACTTGTCGTGGATCCTCTGGCTGTAGAACATCTTCGGCCGGCCCTGGCGGTCGAGCTCGGGGATGCGGTCGAAGGTGAGCACGTAGGTGACGATCGCGGTCATGACCTCGGCGATCGGCGGGCAGCCCGGCACCTTGATGATCGGCTTGTCGGTGATGACCTTGTCGATCGGCACCGCGTTGGTCGGGTTGGGCTTGGCGGCCTGCACGCAGCCCCAGGAGGCGCAGGAGCCCCAGGCGATGATGGCCTTGGCGTCCTTGGCGTACTTCTTGACCGTCTCCACGAAGGGCTTGCCGTAGTAGATGCAGTACATCCCGTCCTCGTTGAGGGGCGGGTTTCCCTCGATCGCGAGGATGTAGTTGCCCTTGTGCTTCTCGATCGTGTTGTGGGCGTTGGCGCGCAGCTGCTCCCCGGCGGCCGCGGCGAGCGTCATGTGGTAGTCGAGCGACAGGAGCGAGAGCACCGCGTCCTTGGCCAGCGGGTGCGCCGAGCGGATGAACGACTCGCTGCAGCAGGTGCACTCCAGGCCTTCGATCCAGATGACCGGCGTGCGCGGCTTGGTCTCGAGCGCGTGCGCGATCTGCGGGGCCACCGTGGGCGACAGGCCCAGGGACGCCGTCGTGAGGCTGCAGAACTTGAGGAAGCTGCGCCGCGAGATGCCCTGGCGGCGGAGCACGTCGTAGAAGGTCTCAGTCATGGTCCTTGCCTCCCTGTTTGCGGCTGCCCCACAGGATCGCGACGAGGAAGCCGATCGCGCCCAGCGCGAGCAGGTCGACGAGGTGGTGGTACAGGCCCTCGGCGCCGTGGCCCGGGTGGCCCCAGGCGGCGGTGGACGCGGCGGCGAGTGCGAGGGTTGCGAGCGCGGTTCTGGGCTTCATGGGGCCTCCTCGGAATGGGGGGGTTCCGGACATGAGGCCGACTTTCCGCCCGGCCCCCGGGGGCACTTTTGACCTAGGTCAACGGGGCAAGGCGGCTTGGCCGGCAAGTAACGGTGTCCGTTACACCGTGGCAGCCCCGGGAGGGTCGGGCGAGGGGGGTATGCGGCCGGGAAGACCGGCCCCCGGGCACCCGGCGCCGGTCATCGACGCGGGCGGCGCGATGTGCCTAGACTACGGCCATCCCGGCCGCTCGAGCGCGCGGACCGGGTTCACGATTCCAATCCTGAGGAGGAGCTCATGAACACCCGCACCCTGCTGGGCGCGCTTGCCGCGTGCCTCATCGCCACCCCCGCCGCCCTGGCCCAGACCGAGATCAAGTTCGGCCACGTGGGCGAGCCCGGCTCCCTCTTCGCCGCCTCGGCGGAGGAGTACGCCCGCCGCGCCAACGCCAAGCTCGGCACCAAGGCCAAGGTGGTCGTCTACGGCTCCAGCCAGCTGGGCGGCGACAAGGAGCTCGTCCAGAAGCTCAAGCTCGGCACCGTGGACATGGCCCTGCCCTCGACGGTGATGACCTCGGAGGCCGACCTCTTCGGCGTCTTCGAGATGCCCTACCTGGTGAAGGACCGGAAGCACATGGGCCGCATCGAGAAGGAGGTCTTCTGGCCCACCATCGCACCGACCGTCGAGAAGAAGGGCCTCATGGTGGTCGCCGTCTGGGAGAACGGCTACCGCCACATCACCAACAGCAAGCGCCCCATCAACACCCCGGAGGACCTCAAGGGCATCAAGCTGCGCGTGCCCGAGGGCAAGTGGCGCGTGAAGATGTTCCAGGCCTACGGCGCCAACCCCTCCCCCATGAAGTTCTCCGAGGTGTTCACCGCCCTGCAGACGGGGGTGATGGACGGGCAGGAGAACCCCTTCACCCAGATCACCAGCGCGAAGTTCCAGGAGGTGCAGAAGTTCATCTCCCTCACCGGCCACGTCTACACGCCCGCCTACGTCACCGTGGGCGCGAAGAAGTGGGGGGCGCTGCCGGCCGACGTGAGGAAGATCCTCGAGGACACCGCGAAGGAGACCCAGGCCTGGGTCTACGAGACCGCCGAGAAGGGCGACAAGGAGCTGCTGGACAAGATCCTCGCCGCGGGCGTGAAGTCCAACGTCCCGAACAAGGACGCCTTCGTGGCCGCCTCGAAGCCGGTCTACGAGGAGTTCGCCAAGGAGGTCCCGGGCTCGAAGGAAGTGATCGACAAGGCCATCGCGCTGGGCAAGTAGCGGATGACCCTGCAGTCATTCCGCCGGGGATACGAGCGCTTCCTCGAGTGGATTTGCATCGCGCTCATGGCCGCGCTCGCCGTCGAAGTCACGGCGGGCGTGGTCTTCCGCTACACGGGCCACTCCCTCGTCTGGTATGACGAGGTCGCCACCATCCTGCTCGCGTGGGTGACGTTCTACGGCGCCGCGCTCGCGGTCCTCAAGCACGCGCACATGGGCGTGCCCGAAGTCGTGCGGATGCTGCCCGCCGGCCCCCGGGTGGTCGCCGCCGTCGTCGCGCAGCTGTGCACGCTGGCCTTCTTCGTGCTGCTTGCCTGGATCGGCTACTCGATCCTCGAGATCCTCGCCACCGACTACCTCGTGTCGCTGCCGGAGATTTCGGTGGCCTGGGCGAACTCGGTGATCCCGATCACCTCCGTCCTGTTCGTGATCGGCCAGGCGCTGGTGTTCCCCGAGGTGCTGCGCGAAGCGCGCCGCGGGCACGCAGCCGCCGGGGGGCGCGCATGACCGGCTTCCTCGTCCTGCTGTGCGTGCTCGTGCTGGTGCTGATCAACGTCCCGATCGCCGTGGCGCTGTGCATCGCGTCGGTCGTGGCGATGCTCGCGACCCAGGGCGTGGGAAGCCTCCCCAACGTGGCGATCGCGCTCTACCAGGGCGCGACCAGCTTTCCGCTCATCGCGATCCCGCTGTTCATCCTCGCCGCGGCGATCATGAACACCTCGGGGATCTCGCACCGGCTCATCGACTTCTGCCAGGCGCTCGTGGGCTGGATGCGGGGGGCGCTCGCCCAGGTGAACGTGCTGAGCCACATGTTCTTCGCGGAGATCTCCGGGTCGGCCGTGGCGGGGGTGGCCGCCACCGCCTCCATCATCATGCCGGCCATGAAGGAGCGCGGCTACCCGGGCCCCTTCACGGCGGCGGTGACCTCCTCCACGGCCACGCTGGCGATCATCATCCCGCCGTCGATTCCCATGATCCTCTACGCGGTCATGGCGGGCACCTCGGTCGTGCAGATGTTCGTCGCGGGCATCGTGCCGGGCCTCCTGACGGGGTTCGGCTTCATGGCCCTTTGCTACTGGTACGCGCTCCGGTTCAACTGGCCGGTGGAGGAGATCTTCCAGTGGGGCAAGCTCTGGCGCGCCTTCCAGAAGGCGTTCTGGGCCCTCACGCTGCCCGTCATCATCCTGGGCGGGATCTTCGGGGGCATCGTCACCGCGACCGAGGGAGCGGCGCTCGCCGTCCTGGCCTCGCTGCTCGTGGGGGGACTCGTCTACCGCGAGCTCGACTGGACGCGGCTCAAGGAGGCGATCATCGACGGCGCCGTCCAGACGGGCGCGGTGATGCTGCTGGTGGCCGCCTCCGCCCTGCTCGGCCTCTACCTCACCGAGGTGCAGCTTCCCCAGAAGATCGCGGCGACGATGCTTTCCGTCACCAGCGAGAAGTGGGCCATCCTCGCGATCCTGAACGTCTTCTTCCTCATCATCGGCATGTTCCTGCACTCGGCCGCGGCCATCATCCTGGTGGTCCCGATCGTGATGCCGGTGGTGACTGCGGCGGGGATCGATCCGGTCCACTTCGGCGTGATCGTGACGCTCAACCTCGCCATCGGCCAGCAGACGCCACCCGTGGCGAGCGTCCTGCTGCTCACCTGCTCGATCGCGAAGGAAAGCGTCTGGGACGTGACCAAGGCGAACGTCCCGTTCATCGGGGTGCTGCTGTTCACGCTGCTGATGGTGACCTACGTGCCGTTCGTGACGCTGGGTCTCGTCAACTTCCTCTACAGGTGAGCGAATGACCGACACGATCCTCGTCGAGCGCGACGGCGACGTCGCGACCGTCATCCTCAACCGCCCGGAGAAGCTCAACGCCCTCACCAAGCCCATGTGGCAGCGCCTGGGCGGCGTCTTCCTGGAGCTCGACGCCGACGATTCGGTGCGCTGCGTCCTCCTGCGCGGGGCGGGCGAGAAGGCCTTCGCCCCGGGCAACGACATCGGGGAGTTCGAGAACGAGCGCTCCAACGTCGAGCAGGCGCGCGCCTACGGGCAGGTGATGACGCGCACGATCGGGGCGATCGGCAACTGCCGCCACCCGGTGGTCGCGCAGATCCACGGCATCTGCGTGGGCGGGGGCCTGGAGATCGCCGGCCTCGCCGACATCCGCATCTGCGGGACTTCCAGCCGCTTCGGCGTGCCCATCAACAGGCTGGGGCTGGTGATGGCCTACTCGGAGATCGGCGCCCTCATCGCGCTGGCGGGCGAGGCGGTGGCGCTCGAGATCCTCCTCGAAGGCCGCGTCTTCGACGCCGCCGAGGCGAAGGAGAAGGGCCTGGTGACCCGCGTGGTGCCCGACGACCAGGTGGAGGCCGAGGCGAAGGCCACCGCCCGGCGCATCGCCGACGGCGCGCCGCTGGTGGCGCGCTGGCACAAGAAGTTCGCCCGCCGCCTTCGCGACGCGAGGCCATTGACCGCCGAGGAGCTCGATGAAGGCTTTGCTTGCTATGGCACGGAGGACTTCAAGATCGGGCGCCAGGCGTTCCTCGCGAAGGCGAAGCCCGAGTTCAAGGGGCAATGAGAGAGTGATGCGAGCAAGAGCCTTTGGAAACGCCGATGAACGCCGATGCCCCGCCGATTGCCGCCGATGAATTCGAATTGGGCCGTGCATTCGCGCTCGCCGTCGATCCTGCGGCCGTGCCCCTGTTTCCGAGAATCTGCCTGTCATTGCCTTATCGGCGGCAATCGGCGGGGCATCGGCGTTCATCGGCGTTTCCAAAGCCTTTCTTGCGGATGACTCGATGACCGGACCTCTTGCGGGAATCAGGGTCATCGAGCTGGCCCAGATCATGGCCGGCCCCACCTGCGGGATGCTCCTCGCCGACATGGGCGCCGACGTGATCAAGGTCGAGAAGCTGCCCGGCGGCGACGACACGCGCTCGTACTCGCGCCCCTCGATCGCCGGCGAGAGCGCCGCGTTCATGATGCTCAACCGCAACAAGCGCGGCATCGCGGTGAACCTGAAGACCCCCGACGGGCTCGAGGTGGTGAAGAGGCTCCTCGCCACCGCCGACGTGGTCACCGAGAACTACCGCAAGGGCACGCTCGAGAAGCTGGGCCTGGGCTGGGACGTGCTGCGCTCGCTCAATCCCCGCCTCGTCTATTGCGTGGTGTCCGGCTACGGTCGCACGGGCCCCTACGCGGACAAGGGCGGCTTCGACCTCATCGCGCAGGGCTTCTCCGGGCTCATGTCGATCACCGGCGAGCCCGGCGGCCCGCCCGTGAAGGCCGGATCGCCCATTGCGGACATCAACGCCGGCATCTTCGCGGCGCTGGGCATCGTCTCGGCCCTGCACGCGCGCCATGCCACCGGGCGCGGGCAGATGGTGGACACCTCCCTCATGGAGGCGGCCATCCAGCAGACCTACTGGCAGAGCGCGATCTTCTTCGCCACCGGCGAGAACCCCGGGCCCACGGGCTCGGCGCACATCCTCACGGCGCCCTACCAGGCGTTTCCCACGGCCGACGGCTGGATCAACGTGGGCGGGGCCAACCAGTCCAACTGGGAGAGGATCGCCAGGGCGATCGGCCGCGAGGACCTGCTCGCCGACCCGCGCTTCGCCACCAACGGCGAGCGCATGAAGCACCTGGCGGAGCTCACGCCGCTCATGGCCGAGCGGATGAAGACGCGGCCCTCGGCGGAATGGATCCGGGAGCTCGAGTCGGCCGGCGTGCCGGTGGGCCCCATCAACCGCATCGGCGACATGCTCGCGGACCCGCAGGTGGCCGCGCGCGAGATGGTGGTGGAGGTCGAGCACCCGAAGGCGGGGCGGACGAAGGCCCTGGGGATGCCGGTGAAGTTCTCGGACACGCCCTGCGCTGTCACGCGAGCCGCTCCCCTCCTCGGCCAGCACACGCGCGAAGTCCTCGCCACGCTGGGCTACGACGACGCGGCCATCGACCAGCTGGCGGCCTCGGGCGCCATCGCCTGCGGTGTCTGACACGGTGTCCGGCACCGCGGCCGGTTAGGGATCTTTTAGGATTCGCGCAAGGAAGACTTAATAAACGGCTTCGCGGCGGCGAACTACATTGGCGGCACCCCAACCGCCCATGGAGAAAGCCATGAATCCCCTGCTTCGCCGCACCGCGCCACTCGCCGCCGCCGCAACGCTGCTCGCCGCCGCCATCACCGCCCTTTACGTGCAGGCCGGCACCGAGGTGAACCCCGCCGCCGCCCGAGCCGACGCGGAACGCATCTCGCGCGGCCGCTACCTCGCCCGCATCGCCGCCTGCAACGACTGCCACACGCCGGGCTACGCCGAGTCCGGCGGCAAGGTCGACGAGAAGGACTGGCTCACGGGCGACAAGTTGGGCTGGCAGGGCCCCTGGGGAACCACCTACCCGGCGAACCTGCGGCTCGTCCTTTCGCGGATGAGCGAGGACGACTGGGTGCGCGTCGCGAAGAGCGCGCAGTACCGCCCGCCGATGCCGTGGATCATCCTGCACGACATGTCCGAGGCCGACCTGCGCGCGCTGTACCGCTACGTCCGCCACCTCGGGCCCGCGGGCGAGCCCGCACCGGCGTACCTGCCGCCCGGGCAGTCCGCCAAGGGGCCGGTCGTCGCCTTCCCCGCGGCGCAAAAGCACTGAGGAGACGTGGCGATGACCCAGGCTGCCCGCATCGACCTGTACGCCACCATCCACAAGGCCCTGCGCGCGCTCATGGCGGAGCTCGTGAGCGCCGTCGGCCGCATGGACCCCGGGGACGACGCCGACGTGAACGCGACGCTCGGCCGCGCCCTCGAGGGGCTGGCCCTGTGCGAGAAGCACATGCTCGTCGAGGACCAGGTCCTGCACCCGGCCATCGAGTCGCGCCAGCCCGGCGCCACGGCGAGAGCCGCGCTCGAGCATGCAGGGCACGTCGCCGACTTCGCGGCGCTGCGCGCCGCGATCTCCGGCTTCCTCGCGGCCGGGACCGCGGGCCGCCACGCGGGCGCCCACGCCCTCTACCTCCAGGCGGCCCGGTGGATGGCGGAGAACTTCCTGCACATGGAGCACGAGGAGCGGCACCACAACGGGGCCCTCTGGGCGTCCTTCAGCGACGCGGAGCTGCAGGGCATCCACGCCACGATCCTCGCCACCGTGCCGCCGGAGGCGATGCCGAAGTACCTGCGCTGGCTGGTGCCCTCGACGAGCCACGGCGAGCGCGTGGCGCAGCTGGGCGGGATGCGCGAAAGCGCGCCTCGCGAAGCCTACGAGGGAGCCCTGGCGCTCGCCCGGTCGAATCTCACGGCGCGCGACTGGGACAAGCTCGCCCGGGCGCTGGGGGCCCTGCCCGCGGCCGCCTGAGCCCGGGGCCTCAGCCGGGGGCGATCTCCACGAGCTGCAGCGGGCGCGTGACCGAAAGGCGCAGGCGCCCGCGGCCCGCCTTCTCGATGCGCACGCCGGCGTCGCGCTCGGCGAGCCGCCGCGAGAGCAGGATGAGCCGCGCCTCGAGGTTGTCGCTCAGGTCCGGAAGGCGCACGCGCGGGTCGAGGCGCAGCTCCCGGTTGCTGAACTCGGTGCGGCCCGTGGCGAGGAAGTCCGACACGAGCGCGTGGAAGATGCTGCCCGCGACCCCCTTGATGAGGTAGTCGCCGCCCAGGAAGACGGAGTCGTTCTCCGCGAAATGCCGCACCGCGAGGGGCGGTCCCACCGGGGAAGCCGCGGCCGCCGGCGCCGGCGCCGCGGCCTCGTCGGAATCCGGGGAGGACTGCAGCACGTGGATGGCGGAGCCGAGCTGCCCCGCCACCGCCACCAGCGCGTCCTCGTCGTCGTAGCCGAAGCGCCGGTTCTCCGCGGCCTCCGCGAAGATCACCCCGAGCAGCCGCCCGAAGGCCTCGATGGGGACCGCGAGCTGGCTTCGCGAGTCGGCGAGCCCGGGCAGCGGGATCTCGGTCTCGAGCAGCAGCCCCTCGCGCAGGGCCGCCTCGCGGATCGCGCGTCCGTAGGCATATTCGGCCTGCGCGAAGCCGATCCGGATCGGCGTCCTCTCGCGCGCGGCCACGCCGACCACGCCGTGCCCGAGCGGGATCTCCGAGCCCACGCCGGAATCGGGGTAGCCCCGGCTCGCCACGGTGTAGAGGCGCTCCTGCGCGGGATCGACGAGGAGGACGAGGACGTGCTGGAGGGAAAAGTTCTCGGCGATGCACTCGAGCGCCGTGTCGAGGAGTGCCTGCAGGTCGCCGATGGCGCCGATGCGCCGCGCGCAGGCGCGCACCGCCGCGAGGAGGCTGCGGCTCTCCGGCGGGGGCGGGAGCGCCGGCCCGGGCAGGCGCTCGATGGACTCCACCCGGTAGACGTCGGAGCCCTGCAGCCTGAACACCCCGGTCATGCCCGTGTGCGAGGCGATGCCCGCGAGCTTCGCCTTCATGCGCTCGAAGAGCGGCCCCGAGGTCTCCGTGCGCAGGTAGCGGATCATGAGGCGGTGGCGCGCGATGGTTCGCGAGTCCACGATGTTGAGGCAGGCCACGGGGTTGGCGAGCACGTTCTGGCGCGTCTTGTTGAAGAACTGCCAGGAGAGCGCGACGTGCTCCGGGTCCACGTACTCCACCTGCGAGAGGTAGGCGCCGTTGGGCGTGCCATCGGGCGCGCAGGTGGCGATCGTGGGCGGGACGTCGCCCTCGAGCCCGTCGCGGATGGCGTCCAGCGTGAGCGGCTTCACTTGCGCCCCGCGATGAGCGTGCCCGCGTTCGGGCCCGGCGTCTGCGCGAACACCGCCGTCGGCGTGAAGGTGACGGCGACGGCGTCGGCCCAGTCGCCCCCCAGCAGCGTGCGCGGCAGGCTCTCGTCGTAGCCGATGCCCACCAGGTCGCGCAGGAACGCCTCCCGCTGGCCTTCCGCGAGACGCTCGTCGCCGGGCTGCGGCACCCCGACCTTCGCGTCGGACCCCTTGAGCTGCACCGTCCGGTGGGTGCTGGGCTGGCTCGCGACGAACGCGATGGCGCCGTTGTCCGCCAGGTCGCGCAGCAGCCGCCCGCACTGGGCCGCGAGGAGGAAGATCGTGAGCTGCCGGCGGTCGCCCGAGACGCGGCAGCCGACGCCGCGCACGAGGCAGGGGACGTTGGCCGCGTCCCGCGAGGCCGCGTGCACCGACACGCCCGATTGCAGGAAGGCGGCCAGTTCCCCGTCGATGAGCGCCGTGTCGGTCATGGTGGCGCGGATGATAACCTGACGGCCATGCCCTCGGCCCTCGTCCTCGCCACCCTCGCCGTCACCGCGCTCGTCACCTCCTTCATCTCCGGGATCCTCGGGATGGCGGGCGGCATGATCTTCATGGGGGTGCTGCTGGCCCTGCTCACGGTGCCGCAGGCCATGGTGCTGCACGGGGTCACCCAGCTCGCCTCCAACGGCTGGCGCGCCGTGCTCTGGCGCACCTCGATCGACTGGCGGGTCTTCCGCGGCAACGCCCTCGGCTCCCTTGCCGCGCTCGCAGCCTTCGTGCTCGTCCAGCTCGTGGCGAGCAAGCCGGTGGCCCTCCTGGTGCTGGGCGTCACGCCCTTCGTCGGCCTCGCCCTGCCCGAGAAGCTCGTCCTCGACGTGCAGCGGAGCGGTCACCCCTTCCTGTGCGGCGTGGTCTGCACCGTGCTGCAGCTCGTGGCCGGCGTCTCCGGGCCCATCCTCGACGTGTTCTTCGTGCGCTCGAAGATGGACCGGCGCCAGGTCGTGGCCACCAAGGCCTCGATCCAGAGCCTGGGCCACATCATCAAGATCGCCTACTTCGGGGGCCTCGTCGGCGCCGCGCAGCGCGGCACCGTGGACGCCTGGCTCGCCGTCCTCATGGTGGCGCTCGCCATCGTCGGCACCACGCTCTCGCGCCGCGTCCTGGAGAGGCTCACCGACGCCTCCTTCCGGCAGTGGACCCGCTGGGCGGTGATGTCGATGGGCGTCTTCTACCTCGCCTCCGGCGCCTGGCTCCTCGCGAAGGGCTAGGCCGCCTTTCGCACGATGCACTGGATCTGCGCGAGCGTATCGGGGAAGTCCGTCTGGTCCAGCGGCCGGATGAAGGCACGCTTGAGGGCCTGCTTGTCGAAGCCCAGGAGGCGGAGCACCCCGTAGGCGGCCCGGCCGAGGGCGCGCCGGGCGCGAAAGGCCGCGGTCCCCGCCTGCCGGCCGTTCACCTGCAATCCCCGGTCATAGGCGGTGTCGAAGAGCCGGATGTCGAGCACCTTGCCGCCCGGCAGCGAGCGCGCGAGGTCCAGGAGGTTCACCGACACCGGCGACCAGCTCTCGCGCTTGGCGATGGTGAAGGTCCACTTGTGGTCGCGGTTGAAGCGGCTGGGCCAGAAGCCCTGTTCGTAGAGGTCCTCGTCGGGGACGATCACGAAGAGCACGCCTCCGGGCTTCACGAGGCTCCACCACTGCGAGATGGCGTCCCGCGGGTCGCGCATGTGCTCCAGGCAGTGGGAGGCGTAGACGAAGTCGAACTGGCGGTCCACGAAGTCGCGGATGCGGTTGGCGTCGCCCTGCGCGAGGTCGAAGGGCATCACGCCGGGGAGGACGGGATCGGCACCGCAGCCGATGTCGATGCCCTCGCCGCGGAGCACGGAGCGTTCCAGCTCGCCCCAGACCTTCTTCGTCTTCGATGATTCGTGGGCCATCCTCGCCTTCCCGGTTCGCGGCCGCGCGGTCCGCGCGCCCCGGAGCGGATTCTACCGTCCGGGGGGCCGCCTCCCCGGGAGGCGGGAACGGGCCTCAGGCCCCGGCGCGGCGCGCCACGGGGTAGTAGAGGTCCATCACCTCGAGCCGGACCGCCTGGAGCCGCTCGACGGCCGCCGCCAGGAGCTTTCGCATGAGGTCGTAGCCGAACGCAGTGTCGGACTCGCACAGCGCGCGAAGCCGCGCGGCGTCGAAGGCGAGCACCTGCGTGTCCTGGAGCGCCCTCGCCTGGAGGACCCGGTCGTGGCTCCCCAGGACCGCCGTCCAGCCGAACTCGTCGCCGGCCTCGACGGTGCCGAAGGTGAAGGTGCCGCTGGGCGGGGTGATCTCCAGGATCACGCGCCCGGAGACGACGAGGTAGAAGTCGTCGCACTCCTCCCCCTCGCGGTAGATGATCTCGTCCTTCGCGAATCGCACCGGCCGCGCCAGCGCGGCCAGCTGGTCGATCTCCCGGGGCTCGAACCCCTGCACGAACGGGTGCTGGGCGAGCGCCAACGGCGTCGGCATGTTCATGGGTGTCCCTCCTGTCGTGTTGGCTGTCTTGTGGCGACAGGCCGGAGGGCCCCAGGCCCTTTCCGGCCTGCCAGCCCAAGATACTCCCCGGGGCGGGTCCGTCAAGGGACCAAGGGGTCACATCGAGATCGAGCCCTCCCGGAACTCGGTCTTGTCCAGCCAGACGTTCACCAGGACGGGCCGGCCCGAGGCGGCGAGGCGCCGGGCGTGCGCGAGCCCCGCCTTCACCTCCGCGTCCGTGCGGATCTCGATCCCCTCGGCGCCGAAGCCCTTCGCCACCTCGTGGTAGGCGGTGCGCGCGAGGACGGTGCCCACGTCGTCGCCCAGCATCTTCACCTGCTCGCGGGCGATCTGCGTCCAGCACGCGTCGTTGCCCACGACCGCGATGACCGGGATGCCGTGGCGCGCGAAGGTGTCGAATTCCGCCAGGCCGTAGCCGCTCGCGCCGTCGCCCCAGACGAGCCACACCTCCGCCTTCGGCCGGACCGCGTGCGCGCCGATGGCGAACCCGGCCCCCACGCCCAGGGTGCCGAAGGCCCCCGGGTCGAGCCAGGTGAGCGGCCCGCGCGGGCGCAGGATGTAGGAGGCCGTGGCGACGAAGTCCCCGCCGTCGGCGACGAAGATCGCATCGTCGCCCGCCGCGTGCTCCAGCGCGCGGAAGAACGCCACCGGGTTCACGTGCTTTCCGGAGGCCGCCGCCTGCCCGTCGATCTCGCCCTCGCGCTCGGCGTCGCGGGCCGCGAGCGTGGCGATCCACTCCGGTCGCCGGATGCCGTGCGCCTGCCGCGCGAGGGCCACGAGGAAGCGCCCCGCGTCGCCGATGGCCTCGATGTCGGCCGTGCGGTTCAGGCGGGCGTCCTTGGTGCTGCGGTTGGCCGCGATGAGCGTCGCCGACCGGCGCACGTGCTTGCCGTAGTCGAGCCGGAAGTCGCAGGGCACGCCCGCCAGCAGCACGCAATCGGCCTCGCGCAGCGCCTTGCGGCGGGCGTGGCGCATCTGCAGGGGCGAGTCGCGGCCCAGCAGGCCGCGCGCCATGCCGGAGAGGTAGACCGGCACGCCCAGCGCCTCGACCGCCTTCGCGACCTCGGCCGCGTGGGCGGCATCGACCAGCGCCTGGCTCCCGAGCACCATGAGGGGCCGCTCGGCTTCCCGCAGGGCGTTGGCGGCGAGCTTGAGCGCCGTGTCCCCCGCCGCGGGCACGGGCACCGGGCGCGCGTGCGGCGCATAGGGCTTGTGGCTGCCCTCGAACATCTTGTCGGCGTGGCGGCCCAGGTACCACTGCAGGAAGCGGTCGGCGATCGAGGCGCCCTTCCCCGCCGCCTCCTCGTACCAGCCGCGGATCAGCTCCTCGTCGTAGAGCAGGTCCACCGGGCACTCGACGAAAGCGGGGCCCGGCACGCCGGCGAGCGCCTCCGCCAGCGCCTCCTCGACGGCGGGGCCCAGGTCCGCGACGCGCTTCACCTGCCGCACGAGCTTCACGTGCGGCTCCACGAGCGGCGCCTGCTCGATGTCC
>CAZNWZ010000049.1:0-12913 GCA_964576455.1 uncultured Lysobacter sp. | reverse complement strand
TCCTTGCGCCACTCCGGCATCAGGTACCAGCCCGCGTTGGCGGCGATGGCGACCGACACGCGGTTGTCGGGCAGGAGCACCAGCAGCCGGTGCACGAACTGCGCGCCCGCCGAGTGGCCGAAGATCGCGTAGTCCTTCTGCCCGTCGCGCATCTCGTCGAACAGGTGCTCGATCGTCGAGTAGGCCCACTTCGCGCGGTCCTTCTCGTCCGCGACGCCGCCGAGGCTGTAGTCCGCCGCCTTCGGCCAGTGCTTCTCCGAGAATTCCGGCGCGATCACGAGGAAGCCGAAGCGGTCGGCCGCGAGCTCCCAGTTGTCGCGCATGGCGGAGGCCTTGCGTCCCTTGCCGTGCATCGCGAAGACCATGGGGCAGGTCGAGTCGCACTGGCGCGGCCGGTAGGTGAAGACGCGCAGCGGCCGGTCGGCCTGCCCGCGCTTGTCGGTGAAGACGAAGCTCCACTTCCCCGACGGCACCGGCGTCGCCGCCGCCACCGGCAGCGCCACGGTCACCATCAACGTTGCAATGATCTTCTTCATTTCAATTTTCCTCGGCGGCAATCGGCGGGTCATCGGCGTCGATCGGCGATTCCAAAGCCTTTCTCCCGCCTCACTCTCAGCTGTAATTGAGCCCCATCGCCTCGCGCACGTCCCTCATCGTCTCGTCCGCGAGATCGGAAGCCTTCTCGCACCCGTCCTGGATGATCGAGCGCACCAGCGTCGGGTCCTCCTCGTAGCCCGCCGCGCGCTCGCGCATGGGCTTGAGTTCCGCGTTGACCGCGTCGATCACCGGCTGCTTGCACTCCAGGCACCCGATGCCCGCGCTGGTGCAGCCCTTCACGACCCAGTCGCGCGTGTCCTGCGCCGAGTACACCTGGTGCAGGTTCCACACCGGGCACTTCTCCGGGTCGCCGGGGTCGGAGCGGCGCACGCGCGCCGGGTCCGTGGGCATCGTGCGGACCTTCTTCGCCACGTCCTCCGCCGAATCGCGCAGCAGGATCGCGTTGCCGTAGCTCTTGCTCATCTTCTGCCCGTCGAGTCCCAGGAGCTTGGGGGTCTCGGTGAGCAGGGCCTCGGGCTCGGTCAGGATCATGCGCCCGCCGCCCTCGATGTAGCCGAAGAGCCGCTCCTTGTCTCCCAGCGAGAGGTTCTGCACGTCGCCGACGAGCTCGCGCGCCCGCTCGAGGGCCTCGTGCTCGCCCTTCTCCTGGAACCGCGTGCGCAGCTCCCGGTAGAGCTTGGCCTTCTTCGGGCCCATCTTCTTCACCGCGGCCTCGGCCTTCTCCTCGAAGCCCTTCTCGCGCCCGAAGAGGTGGTTGAAGCGGCGCGCGACCTCGCGCGTGAGCTCGACGTGCGAGACCTGGTCCTCGCCCACCGGCACGCGCGTGGCGCGGTAGATGAGGATGTCGGCCGCCTGCATGAGCGGGTAGCCGAGGAAGCCGTAGGTCGTGAGGTCGCGGCCGTGCTCGGCGTGCTTGTCCACCGCGTCCTTGTAGGTCGGCACGCGCTCGAGCCAGGAGAGAGGCGTGAAGAAGGACATGAGGAGGGTGAGCTCCGCGTGCTGCGGGACGCGCGACTGCACGAAGAGCGTGGCCTTGGCCGGGTCGATGCCCGCGGCGAGCCAGTCGACGAACATGTCCCAGACGGTGGACTCGATCACCGACGGGTCCTCGTAGTGCGAGGTGAGCGCGTGCCAGTCGGCGGCGAAGAAGAAGCACGGGTACTCGTTCTGCAGCCGCACCCAGTTCTTGAGGGCGCCGTGGAAGTGGCCGAGGTGCATGGCGCCCGTGGGGCGCATGCCGGAGAGAACGCGGTCCTGGAACATGGTTGCCTTCTTCTAGAAGCCGAGCAGCGCGTAGAGGTTCTTGAGGAGGGCCCCCATCACCGGGCCGATCATCCACCACAGGGCCCCGGAGACGATGAGCAGGATGAGGATCACCATCCCGAAGGGCTCCAGGCGCGAATACTGGTAGGCGAGGCGGTTGGGCAGCAGGCTCGCGAGGATGCGCCCGCCATCCAGCGGCAGGAGCGGGAAGAGGTTCAGCACCGCGAGCCCGACGTTCACCTTGATGCCGGCGTCCGCCACGCGGATCCAGAACTCGTAGGCGGTGCCCTCGCCGCCGACGGTGAGCAGCACCTTGGCCACCAGCACCCAGGCGAGCGCCATGACGAGGTTGGCTCCCGGCCCCGCGGCGGCCACCCAGAGCATGTCGCGCTTGGGGTCGCGCAGGTTCTCGAAGTTCACCGGCACGGGCTTCGCCCAGCCGAAGAGGAACCCGGTGAACGCGGTGAGCAGGGGCACGACGATGGTGCCGATGGGGTCGATGTGGCGCGTCGGGTTCAGGCTCGTGCGGCCCAGCATCCACGCCGTCTTGTCGCCGAAGAACCTGGCGGCGTAGGCGTGGCCCGCCTCGTGCAGCGTGATCGCGAACACGACGGGGATCGCGTAGATCGCGATGTAGACGATGATGCCCTGGATGTCCATCAGCGACCCTCACCCGGACAGGCACCCTCACCCCGACCCTCTCCCAAGGGAGAGGGTGCGAATGTGGCAAGTATCTTCGTGTACGCCAGCATCAGTGGAGCGCTGCCTTCACGAAGCCGAATGGCCGGATGTCGCCCTTGCCCTCGCGCAGCAGCACGGGCCGGTCGCCGGAGATGTCGATCACCGTCGTCACGTCCAGGCCGCAGGGGCCGGCGTCGATGATGGCGTCGAGCTGGTGGTCGAGGTGCTCGCGGATCTCCTCGGCGTCGTTGAGCGCCACGCCGTGGTCCGGGAGGATGAGGGTGGAGGAGAGGATGGGCTCGCCCAGCTCCGCGAGGAGCGCCAGCGGCACGGTGTGGTCGGGGATGCGGATGCCGATGGTGTGGCGCGGGTGCATGAGGCGGCGCGGGACGTCGCGCGAGGCGCGCAGGATGAACGTGTAGTTGCCCGGCGTGTTGGCCTTGATGAGCCGGTACTGGATGTTGTCCACCTTCGCGAACTGGCCGACCTCCGAGAGGTCGCGGCACATGAGGGTGAGGTGGTGGCGCTCGTCCACGCGGCGGATGCGTCGGATGCGCTCCATGGCCGCCTTGTCGCCGATGTGGCAGCCGAGCGCGTAGCACGAGTCCGTGGGGTAGGCGACGACGCCCCCCGCGCGGATGATCTCCACGGCCGCCTTGATCGAGCGCGGCTGCGGGTTCTCCGGGTGGACCTGGAAGAATTCCGACATTCCTGAACGTGGCGTTGCGCTTCGCCCGCCTGACGCGCTGCGGGCCTTCGCGTCCTACCTTTTCCTCTTCGCTTCGGCCTCCGGCTTGCCGGGGGCCAGTCGTTACCGGGCGGCTATGCGGCTAGTGCGCCCAACGGGACCACACGGGCACGAGCGAGGCCGGAAGCGGCGCGAGCCCGCCCGGCATCACCGGGCTTTCGCCCGGCCCGTGGAAATCGGAGCCGCGGGAGGCGAGGAATCCGTACTCCTCCGCCACGCGGCGCCAGGTGGCGTATTCCTCGGGGCGGTGACTGCCCGTCACCACCTCGATCGCCTCGCCACCGAGGCGCTTGAACTCGTCCAGCAGGGTCGCACGGCCGAGGGGCTTGAGTCCATAGCGCCCCGGGTGGGCCAGCACGGCCACGCCCCCGGCGCCCAGGATCCAGCCCATCGCGTCCTCGAGGTCCGCCCACCGGTGCCGCACGAACGCGGGCTTGTCCTTGCCGAGGTACTTGTCGAACGCCTGCTGCGCATCCTTCACCGCTCCCGACTCCGCCAGGTGCCTCGCGAAATGCGTGCGGCTCAGCCGCTTCTCGTCCCCCGCGAGCGCCAGCGCCGCCGGGAGGGTGCCGGGGAAGCCCAGCTTCTCCAGCGCTTCCGCCATGCGCCGGCCGCGGCCCAGGCGGCCTTCCCGGATCGACCTCAAGCCCCGCGCCAGGCGGTCCGATCCCGGGTCGATGCCCAGTCCCACCACGTGCACGGTGGTCTCGCCCCAGCTCACCGAGATCTCCACGCCGGTCACGAAGGCGATGCCGACGCGGCGGGCGGCCTGCGCGGCCTCCTCGAGGCCGTCGACCGTATCGTGGTCGGTGAGCGCCATCGCCTGCACCCCCTGCCTCGCGCCGAGCTCCATCAACTGCGCCGGAGACAGCAGGCCGTCCGAGGCCGTGGAGTGATTGTGCAGGTCGAAGTTGTCCAAACGCCGCCGGGTTTGAGAAACCAATTGAAATTATAGCAGAATTCGCGCCTCACCACCCGCTTTCGGGGCGCCTTCGCCAACCCGTCCCCCGTTCTTTGCGCATGGAAATCAAGAAGATAATGTTCGGCGACGAGGGCCAGGCCGCCACCGCGGCGCTGGCGGCGCGGCTGCCGGGCATCCGGGAGCGAGCGCTCGCGTCCTCCCCGGCCCTGGCGCCTCACCTGGACCGGACGCAGCGCGGACTGGACACGCTTCGGGCGCTCGACCGCGAGCACGGCGGCACCGGACCGATCGCGGTCGAGGGCGTGGAGGAACTCGTGTCGGCCATCCTCTCGGATCTCGCCCACGTCGAGACCGCGGCCGAGCGCTCGGCCGACGGCCCCTTCCTGGCCGGCGCGGCCGACCTGGTGCTCGGCGTGGCTCTCTGGGCCATCCGGCACGAGGTGCCCCTGGAGCCGGTCGAGCCGGTGGTGAACGCGCTGGCCCACCGCGCCAACGCCGCGCGTTCCCGGCCCGAGCTGGCGGCGGTCTTCGGCCTCACGCAAGGCGTCATCGCCCACGTCGCCCCGGGGCTCTCCGCGGACCTCGAGCGCTCCAATCCCGAGCGGCCGTGGCGGGTCCTGCACGCGAACCTGGCCATCACGGCGATCCGCACCGAGGACCCGGGCCTCATCGACCGCGCCTTCGACGCCCTGGACGGCGCCCTTCCGGACGAGCGGGCCGCCTTCTACGCCGAGGCGCTGGCCCGGGCGCTGTCGCCGGGAATCGCGGACGGCGTGAGGGAACGGATCCGCGCCCGGCACCTCAAATGGACAGCCGCCCGCTGAATGGGCGAAAATAGCGGATTGATTTTGCGAGGCTTTTGGCTCCCTTGAAGCTGCTCTTCGACCTTTTCCCGGTCATCCTCTTCTTCGTCGCCTTCAAGTTCCAGGGCATCTACGCGGCCACGGCGGTCGCCATCGCCGCCACCGTCGCCCAGGTGGGCTACGTGCTGGCGCGGGGCCGCAAGGTGTCCAACATGCAGTGGATGAGCCTCGTGATCATCGTGCTCTTCGGGGGCGCGACGCTCCTGCTGCGCGACGAGACCTTCATCAAGTGGAAGCCCTCCGTCCTCTACTGGCTGGCCGGCGGCGTCTTCCTCGGGGGCCTCGCCTTCGGCACGAACCTCATCAAGGCGGTGATGTCCGAGGGGATCGCGATGCCCGAGGAGGCGTGGACCAAGCTGTGCATCGCCTGGGGCGCGTTCTTCCTCTTCAAGGGCACGCTCAACCTCTGGGTGGCCTACACCTTCGACACCGACACCTGGGTGAACTTCAAGCTCTTCGGCGGCATGGGCCTCATGCTCGCCTTCGTGGTCGCGCAGGCCTTCTGGATCTCGAGGTACCTGCCCGACGAGGACGAGGCGAAGCCCGGGCCGGCGCCCGCCCCCGACAGCCCCAAGCCCTAGGAAATGCTCTACGCCATCCTCGCCGAGGACGTCCCCGGCTCCCTGGAAAAGCGGCTCGCCGCTCGTCCCGCGCACGTCGAGCGCCTGAAGGCCCTCATGGCCGAGGGCCGGCTCGTCATCGCCGGGCCGCATCCCCTCATCGACGCCGAGGACCCCGGCCCGGCCGGCTTCTCGGGCTCGCTCATCGTGGCGGAGTTCGCCTCGAGGGAGCTCGCGATCGCCTGGGCGAGCGCCGACCCCTACGTGGCGGCCGGCGTCTACGGCAAGGTCACCGTGAAGCCGTTCCGGAAGGCGCTGCCTTGAGCCTCGAGGCGGCCATCCGCGAGCGCCTGGCGGTGCTGCGCCCGGAGAGCGTGGCGCTCGTCGACGAGGACCACCTGCACGTCGGCCACGGCGCGACCGGCGCGCACTGGCAGCTCACCATCGTTTCGGAAGCCTTCCGCGGCAAGCCACCGCTCGCGAGGCATCGAATGGTTTATGAGGCCCTGGGCGACCTCATGAAACGCGAGATCCATGCCCTGAGAATCGAGGCGTTCGCGCCCGAGCAGCTTTAGAACCCACGAAGAAAAGGACCACCCATGCATTCCACCCTGAAGTCCCTCGCCGTCGCGCTCGTCGCGGGCACGATCGCGTTCGGCGCCACCGCCCAGGAAAAGGCGGCGCCCAAGAAGGCCGCCTCCGGCCGGATCGTGGTGAACGGCGTCACGATCCCGCAGTCGCGCGTGGACATGATGAACAAGGAGCTCAACGCCTCCGGACAGCCGGACACGCCCGAGCGCCAGAAGGCCGTGCGCGAGGAGCTCATCAACCGCGAGGTGCTCGTGCAGGCCGCCCAGAAGCGCGGCCTGGACAAGAACGCGGAGGTGGCGGCGCAGATGGAGCTGGCCCGCCAGTCCGTGCTCGTGCGCGCGCTCTTCGAGAACGAGGTGAAGGGGAACCCCGTCACCGACCTCGACCTGCAGAAGCAGTACGAGGACTTCAAGAAGTCCATGGGCGAGAACGAGTACAAGGTGCGCCACATCCTGGTGGACAAGGAGGACGACGCCAAGGCGATCATCGCCGAGCTCGGCCGCGGCGGCGACTTCGCCAAGCTCGCCAAGGACAAGTCCAAGGACCCGGGCTCCAAGGACAACGGCGGCGACCTCGACTGGGGCCCGGCCGCGCGCTACGTGAAGCCGTTCGCCGACGCGATCAAGGCGATGAAGAAGGGCGACCTCACCACCGCGCCCGTCAAGACCGACTTCGGCTACCACGTGATCCGTCTCGACGACGTTCGCCCCCTGAAGGTGCCCGCCTTCGAGGAGCTCAAGGAGCAGTTCCGCCAGCGCGCCCAGCAGCAGCAGATCCAGCGGCTCGTGATGGAGCTGCGCAGCAAGGCGAAGGTGGAGGAGCGCTAGCCTCCCGCCGCGCCGCTTTCGCGACACGAAGGGCGCCTGCGGGCGCCCTTTTCGTTTCTCCCCTCACACCCCCGCGCTATCATCATGCGAGAAGCGATCGCCGAAGGAACCGTGATGACCACCTCGCTCGTGGTAACCGTCGTCGGGCCCGACCGCCCGGGAATCGTGAACCGGCTCTCCGACGCGGCGCAGCGCCTGGGCGCCAACTGGGAGGCGAGCCGCATGGCGAACCTCGCGGGCCAGTTCGCGGGCATGGTGCACTTCGAGGTGCCCGACGACCGGGCGGACGCGCTCGCCAAGGCGCTCGCCGCACTCGAGTCGCCCGACCTGCACGTCGTGATCGCGCGAAGCCAGGCCGGCGGGGCCGTGCCGGCACGAAGGCACGTGCGCCTGGAGCTCATGGGCCACGACCGCCCCGGCATCGTGCGCGAGCTCTCGGGAAGCCTCGCCGAGCGCGGCGTGAGCATCGAGGAGCTGGAGACGCAGGTATCGAGCGCCGCGATGGCCGGCGGCAACCTCTTCAGGGTGAAGGCGCTGCTCGCGGTGCCCACCTCCCTCCCGGACGCGGAGCTTCGCCGCGGGCTGGAAGCGCTGGCCAACGAGATGATGGTGGACGTGGAGCTGGGAGAGGCCGGGGGCCACTGATCCCCGGGCCCGCGCGGCCATGCGCACCCTCTTCGAGCCCCGCCTGGTCAATGGCGCCTTCGGCGACCCGGGCCTCTACGTGGATTTCCACGACGAGCGCCGCGCGCTCCTGTTCGACCTGGGCGACATCACGGCCCTGCCCCCGCGCAAGCTCATGCGCCTCGCGCACGTCTTCGTGAGCCACGCGCACATGGACCACTTCGCGGGCTTCGACCAGCTCCTGCGCGTGGTGCTGGGACGCAAGGAGAGGCTCGTGCTCACCGGCGGCCCGGGCTTCATCGAGCGCGTCGGGCACAAGCTGGCGGCCTACGAGTGGAACGTCGTGCACCGGTACGAGCCACCGCTCGCGATCGAGGTCCGCGAGCTGGGCACCGACGGCCGGGGCCGCCTCGCCACCTTCTCCAGCCGCAACCGATTCTCGCGCGAGGAAACCGGCGAATGGGCTCCCGCGGGCGACGTGCTGCACGAGGAGGCCACCTTCCGCGTGCGCGGCCGCTTCGTGGACCACGAGCTCGCCTGCCTCGCCTTCGCCCTCGAGGAGAAGGCGCACATGAAGGTGGCCCGGGACCGCCTGGAGGCCCTCGGCCTTACCACGGGCCCGTGGCTTCGCGCCCTCAAGCAGGCCGTGCTCGCGGGGGAGCCCGGCGACACGCCCATCGCCGTGCGCTGGCGCGACCGCCAGGGCGAGCACGCCGTCACGCGCCGCGTGGACGAGCTGCGCCCCGTGATCCTCGACGTGGTCGAGGGGCAGCGCGTAGGCTACGTGACGGACCTGCGCTACACGGAGGCCAACGTGCGCGTTCTCGAAGAGCTTCTCGCCGGCGTGGACATCCTCTTCATCGAGAGCGTCTTCCTCGACGCCGACGGCGACCACGCCGCGCGCAAGAACCACCTCACGGCGAAGCAGGCCGGCGAGATCGCCCGCCGGCTCGGCGCCCGCTTCGTCACCCCCTTCCACTTCTCGCCGCGCTACGAGGGACGCCCGGCCGCGCTCGTCGCGGAGCTCGAGTCCGCGTGGACCGGCGCAACTTCCCCCGGGAGCATTCCATGAGCCTCGCGCTGCAATCGACCGCGTTCGCCGCCGACGCCGAGATTCCCTCTCGCTACACCTGCGAAGGCGAGGACGTCTCGCCGCCCCTCGCCTGGAGCGGCGCCCCCGCCGGCACGAAGAGCTTCGCGCTCGTCGTGGACGACCCCGACGCACCCGACCCGGCCGCGCCGAAGATGACGTGGGTGCACTGGGTGCTCTACGACATCCCGGCCTCCGCGGGCGGCCTCCTCGAGGACGTCGATCCGGCGATGCTGCCGGCCGGAACGCGCGAGGGCGTGAACGACTGGGGGCGCACCGGCTGGGGCGGCCCCTGCCCGCCCATCGGCCGGCACCGCTACTTCCACAAGCTCTACGCGCTCGACACCGTGCTGGGCGACCTCGGCCGGCCGAAGAAGGCGGCACTGGAGAAGGCGATGAAGGGCCACGTGCTCGCCGAGGCCGTGCTGGTCGGCACCTACCGGAAGGCCCGCTGAAGGAGAGCGCCCATGAAGACCGCCACCGTCCTCGCCCTCGCCGCCGGCCTCGCCGCCGCGACCGCCGCCGCGCAATCGGGGCTCAAGAGCTGCCCGCTGCTGGCCAACGCCGACGCCGCGATCGCGACGGGCGCGGCCACCGAGTTCCTCAGCGCCCGCCAATCCCCGACCGGCGGCGTCACGGCCACCTACTGCGCTTTCGGCGGGGACAAGGACCGCTCCCTCACGCTCACCACCGGCCCCCTCCTCGCGGCGAGCGTGGCCGAGTACCGCAAGATGATGGAGCCGATGCGCCAGATGGAGAAGGGCGCGTTGGAGAACGGCCTGGGCGAGTACGCCTGGTCGACGCTCTCCCCCGGCGCGGCCGAGATCAGCGCCGCGAAAGGCAAGCTCACGCTGGCGCTCTCGCTCAAAGGCAAGGGACTGGCCGCCGCCGACCTGGAGAAGCTGCGTGCCGTGGCGAGGAAGGCGCTCGCGAGGATGCCCTGACGTGCCCGGCGGACGGACGGCCCCGGCTTCCGGGATGCTTGCGCTGGCCCGCGTTCATGGCGACCATTAGGGCTCGCGCACCGACCGGAGGCAACCCCATGTACAAGCGGATCCTGCTCGCCTACGACGGCTCCCAGTCCGGGCAGAAGGCCCTTCTCGACTGCCGGGAGATCGCGGAGTGGGGCAAGGCGGAGCTCTTCCTGGTCGCGGTGATGCCCTCGCCGGCCACCTTCATCGGCGCCGAAGGCGGCGTCTACGACGCGGGCAGCGAGGAGCGCGACCGCGAGCAGTACCAGGGCATCCTCGACGAGGGGATCAAGCGGCTGGCGGACGCCGGCCACCAGGCCAACGGCGAGGTGCTCACGGGCGACGCGGTCGAGGAGATCGCCAAGTGCGCGGGCCGCCTGAACGCCGACCTCATCGTGGTGGGCCACCGCCACCTCGAGGGCTGGGCGGCGCGCTGGTGGCGCGGCTCGGTCTCCAAGGCGCTCATCGAGCAGGCGCCCTGCAACGTGCTGGTGGTCATCACGCGCTGACCCTTTTCGCGGTTTCCCCCGTTTCATGGCCTGACCCCGCCATTCCGGCCGGGGCAGCCGAAAGGAGCCGCCATGAAACGCCTCGCCCTCGCCGCCACGGCCGTCGCCGTCGCGCTCGCCCTGCCCGCCTGCGCCTCCGGCGTCGGCAGCCTCGCCCGCGTCACCGTCATCGACCGCACCGCCAACCGGGAGCTCCCGGTGCACTGGAAGGACGGGCGCGCCTACATCGCCGGCCAGCCCGGCAACGAGTACGCCGTGCGCATCCGCAACGTCGCGGGCGAGGACCTGCTCGCGGTGGTGAGCGTGGACGGCGTGAACGCCATCACCGGCGAGACGGCGCGCGCCTCGCAGAGCGGCTACGTGCTGGGGTCGTACGGCTCGATGGACGTCTCCGGGTGGCGAAAGAACATGCAGAGGACCGCCGCGTTCTACTTCACCACGCTCCCCGATTCCTACGCCGCGCGCACGGGGCGCCCGGACGACGTGGGCGTGATCGGCGTGGCGCTCTTCAAGCGCAAGCCCCCGGAGCCGGTCGCGATCGAGCCGTGGCGGCCGGCGCCCTTCGCGAAGAACGAGGCCTCCTCCGGCGCCCCCGCGCCCGCGGCGCCGTCCGCCGAGCGCAGCGAGTCCCGGGACTCCGCCGCGAAGCGCGCGCAGGCCGATTCGCCCCTGGGCACCGGGCACGGCCGGCAGGAGCGCAACCCGGCGCGCTGGACGGAATTCGAGCGCGCGACGCCCTATCCGGTGGAGACGATCGCCATCTACTACGACAGCGCGCCCAACCTCGTCGCGCAGGGCGTGATCCGCGCCGCGCCGAAGCCGCGCGACCCCAGCCCCTTCCCGGGCTTCGTGCCCGACCCGGTGTCGCAGTACCGGTCGTGGCACCGCCCGCCGGGCGCGTGAGGCGCCGGCGCTCGCCGGCGGCGCGGGGAGCGTAAACTCCCCGCGTGTCCGAGACCGACGAACAGCTCATGCTCGCCTTCGCGCAGGGGGACGCCGGCGCGTTCGACCGCCTCTACGCCCGCCACAAGGGCACCGTCTTCCGCTTCATCGCCCGCTCGCTGCCCTCGAAGGCGGACGCGGAGGAGATCTTCCAGGAGGTGTGGATGAAGGCGATCGAGGCGCGCTCGCGCTACGAGCCGCGCGCGAAGTTCACCACCTGGATCTACGCCATCGCGCACAACCGGCTGGTGGACCTGTGGCGCAGGAAGGGCCTCGCCCTCGTGCCGATGGACGGCGGCGACGACGACGGCCCGGCCATCGATCCGCCCGGCGATCCGGGCGACGAGCCCTTCGCGCGGGTCGCGGGGCAGGAGGCGATGGCGCGCTTCGTCGCGGCGCTCGACGCGTTGCCGCCCGTGCAGCGCGAGGCGTTTCTCCTGAAGGAGGAGGCGGAGATGTCGATCGCGGAGATCGCGCAGGCCACCGGCGCCAACGAAGAGGCGGTGAAGAGCCGCGTGCGCTACGCGACGGCGAAGCTCCGGGAGGCCCTCGATGGCTGATCCGCGCGACGAACGCGTCTCGTCGGCCTACCGCGAGTTGCCGGGCGAGGGTCCGCCGCCCGCGCTCGACGCCGCCATCCAGGCCGCCGCGCGCCGCGCCGTCGGCTCGCGCCCGGGGCTCGCACGGCGCTGGCAGGTTCCCGTGTCGATCGCGGCGGTGCTCGCCCTCGCCATCGGCGTTTCGCTGCACGTCGAGCGCGAGAAGCCCGTGGTGGTGGACGGCACGCCCGTCTCGTCGGGCAGCGCCGAGTATCCCGTGCCGCAGGCGGCGCCCGAAAGGACCGAGGCGGCCGCGCCGGCCCCTGGGCCTGCCGCCGCCGCGCCGGAGGAACGGCGCATGCGGAAGGAGCAGGCGGCGCCGATGGCCGAGGAGAAGCGGTTCGCGGCGGATCCCACGCCCGCGCCGCCGTCCGCAGCCCCCGGAATCCTGGCGCCGGCGGCACCCGTGCCCGCTTCGCCACCGTCGGCACCGATGCCCGCCACGACGACGCCGCCCGCGGCCGCCGGCGCGGCCGTTTCAGCCGATTCGGTGCGCGTCGCGCCTCAGGCCGCCAAGCGCGCCAAGTCGGAGCTCGCCCGGGAGGCCACCGTCCAGGAAAAGGCGATGGCCGGCGCGCTCGACACGCCGGAACGGCGCCTCGAGCGCATCGCCGACCTTCGCGCGAAGGGGCTGCACGAAGAGGCCGACCGGGAGCTGGCCGAGCTGCGCAAGGCCTATCCGGACTACCGCATCCCGGCGCAGTGGATCCCGCGGGTCGAGCGGCGGTGAACGACCGGCTGGTCCTGGCCGTGCGCGCCATCGCCGCGGCGAGCGCCCTCGCGACCCTCGCCCTCATGGCCTGGGCGATGACCTTCTCCTGGAGCGGGCTCGCCTTCGTCGCCGGCCTGATGGCGTGGTGCCTCTCGCCCTATGCCGTGCTCGCCTTCGCGGCGGGCGCGATGCGCGCGTCTCGGCGCGGCTTGGTGGCGCTCCTCGTCACCACGGTCCTCGTCGCCGGCGCGGCCGCGGCCGCCTACATCGACGCCTTCTTCATCCACCTCGACGCGCAGGGCGCGCTGATCCTCCTCTTCATGCCCGTGTGGCAGTGGGTGGGCACGGTGATCGGGATCGTCGTCGCCTCCCTCCTCCCTCCGAGATGAAGGGGACGCTTCCCTTCATTCAGAGCAGGCAGGAAAGGCGCTCCTCGCGCAGCGTCGCGAAGCC
>CAZNWZ010000048.1:0-12928 GCA_964576455.1 uncultured Lysobacter sp. | reverse complement strand
ATGATGAAGAACGCCTGGCCGATCTCGCCCTCGAGCAGCAGGTTCTCGTCGCGGGCGTGCACCTCCCAGATGGCCCCGCGCAGCACCTCCCAGAGCTCGGCGTCGCGGAACTCCCGGAAGAAGGGCAGGGCGCGCAGCTTGTTGAACTTCTCCGTGGAGCTGATCTCGGTGGAGTAGCGCTCGAGTTGCGGGAAGGTGTCGGCGAGGTCGCTCGCCATCTCGAACCAGGTCTGGTAGCGCTCCCGCACGTCCTTCGCCATCGCCTTCTTCACGATCTCCACGAGCTTCTCGGGGAGGTCGGGGCGCAGCTGCTCCAGGGGGACCGGGTCCTCGTTCAGGATCTTGTTGATCATCGCCACCGAGTTCTCGGCCCGGAACGGGAGCTTGCCGGTGAGCAGCTCGTACATCACCACGCCCAGGGAGTAGATGTCGGTCTGGACCGAGGGCGACTCCTCGTTGATCTGCTCCGGCGACATGTAGGCCGGCGAGCCCAGGAAGCCCTCGATCTGGGTGTGGGTGGCGTGCGAGATCTTGGCGGTGCCGAAGTCGCTGATCTTGATGTCGTCGCGCTCGGACAGCAGGATGTTGGCCGGCTTGATGTCGCGGTGGATGACGCCGTTCTGGAAGGCGTAGTCGAGCGCCCGGCACATCTTGAAGACCACGAGCACCGCCTGGCGCACCGGCAGGAGGTTCGTCTCGGTGCAGTACTTCTTGAGCGAGCCCCCCGGGACGTACTCCATGACGATGTAGCGCGTGTCGCCCTCGACCACCGCGTCGTACACGGCGACGATGTTCGGGTGGTTCAGCTTGCCGGCGAGGGAGGCCTCGTTGAGGAAGAGCTTCTCGAAGCGCTTGGCCTCCTCCTCCGACATGTCGGCGTCGCTCTTGGCGACCTTGATCGCGACCTTGCGGTCGTTGAAGGGGTCCTCCCCGACGTACACGAGGGCGGAGGCGCCCTGGCCGATCTCGGACAGGACGGTGTACTTGCCGATCTTGTGGGGGCGTTCGGACACCGGGAAGGGGGCGGCGGCGGTCTCTGGAGTTTCGGGGCAGTTTAACCGACTTCGTGCGGGGCGCGAAGGAGCGCCGGGACGGCCGCGCCCGCGGGCGGGGCGTTGCCCGCCCGCGGACGCGTGGCGATAATGGCGGACGGGACCGATCGGGAGAACCGGCAATGGACGAGGAAGGCGTGACGCCGCTCATGCGGGCGGCGGGACGGGGGGACCTGCAGGCGGTCCGCGAGCTGCTCGCGAAGGGCGCCGACGTGAACGCGGCGGACGCGCGCGGCTTCACCGCGCTCTTCCACGCCTGCTACAACGGCGAGGAGGACCGCGGCTATCCCGAGGTCGTGCGGGCGCTCCTCGCGGCCGGGGCGGACAGGGAGGCGAGGATCGGCTACGGCGTGCGTCCCCTCATGTACGCGGCGGGCAACGGCGAGGCCGGCGTGGTGGAGGCGCTGCTCGAGGCCGGCGCGGACCCGCAGGCGAGGAACGAGGGCGGGCGCACCGCCCTCATGATGGTGAAGGACCGCGACTACGTGGACGTGATCAACATCCTCCACGAGGCCGAGCTCAGGCTCGGCGGCGAGGGCTGCGGCACGAGGAACGCGCCCGACCGGCAGGTGGTCACGTTCCTGAAGAAGCCCCTCTGAGGCCGGCGCGCGCGACGTCGCGGGCGAGGTCGAGGAACCCCGCGCGCGAGGCCTGCCGCACGGCGACGACCTGCGCCGACGCCGCGCCCGCGTAGTTGCGGAACATCGATCGCCGGTACGCCGGGTCGTAATGGGCCTCGAGGAGGTCCGCCACGAGGCCGCGCCAGTCGCCGGCGGCGGCCAGGCCGTTCCAGCGCTCGATCCTCTCGCGGCCGTGCAGCGGCGCGAGGCAGGCGAGCTTCTCGCGCAGCAGCGGCGGGTCGGCCACCAGGTGCGCGTAGTCCTCCAGCAGCAGCTCCACGCGCACCTCCGGCGGCGCCTCCAGCCGCAGGCAGGCGCCCTCGCGCATGCGCCCGATGAGCGCTTCCGGCACCCGCAGGTTGCCCACCTTCTTGCTCTCGGATTCCACGAACACGGGGCGGGCCGGGTCGAAGCGCCCCAGCGCGGACCAGAGGGCCGTCTCGAAGGCCTTCTGCGAGGGCTGCGGGGCGCCGGGAATCTCGCCCAGCACCGAGCCGCGGTGGGCCGCCAGGAGCTCGAGGTCGAGGACCTGCGCCGGCGTGGTCGCGAGCGCCTCCAGGAGCCGGCTCTTGCCCGACCCGGTCGCGCCGCACACCACGCGGAAGGCGAAGCGCGCCGGCAGGGTCTCGAGGTCGGCGGCCACCTGGCGGCGGAACGCCTTGTAGCCGCCCTCGAGCTGCATCGCGTCCCAGCCGACCTGGCGCAGGACGTGGGTGAGCGAGCCCGACCGCGTGCCGCCGCGCCAGCAGTAGACCAGCGGCCGCCAGGACCGCGGCCGGTCGGCGAACCGCTCCGAGACGATGCGCGCGATGTTGGCCGCCACGAGGGGGGCGCCGAGCCGCTTGGCCTCGAACGAGCCGCGCTGCTTGTACGCCGTGCCCACGAGGGCGCGCTCGGCGTCGTCGAGCACGGGGCAGTTCATTGCGCCCGGGAGGTGGTCCTCCGCGTATTCCGAGGGGCTTCGGGCGTCGAGGATCTCGTCCCAGCCGGCGAGCTCCGCCGCCGTGAGGGGCAGCCGGACGAGGGGCGCGGGGCGGGCGCGGGCGACGGGCAGCTGCGTCATCGCCGGGCGGGCCGCCGCAGCAGCGGCTCGAGGGTGGGCCAGACGTTGTCGAGGATGCGCGGCTGCGCCTCGGCGGACGGGTGCAGCTGGTCGGGCAGGAACAGCTCGCGGCGGTCCGCCACCCCGTCGAGGAGGAAGGGCACCAGGGGGATGCGAGCCTTCGTCGCGAGCCGGGGATAGAGCTCGCGGAACTCGCGCGCGTATTCGATGCCATAATTGGGCGGGATCATGAGCCCGACCAGCACGGGATCGGCGCGCGCGGCGCGGGCCAGGCGGATCATCTCCTCGAGATTGGCGCGCGCGGCCGCCACGGGCTGGCCGCGAAGGCCGTCGTTGGCCCCGAGGGCGATCACGACGAGGGCCGGGCGGTGGCGCTTGAGGTCCTCGGGCAGGCGCCGCAGCCCGCCGGCCGTGGTCTCGCCGGACACGCTCGCGTTCACCACCCGCCAGTCGAGCCTGTCGCGGGCGATGCGCTCGCCCAGGAGCGAGACCCAGCCCTGGCTCGTGGCGAGGCCGTAGGCGGCCGAGAGGCTGTCGCCGAAGACGAGCAGGGTGCGCTGGGCGGCCGCGGGAAGGGCCGCGAGGGCCAGCAGGAGGGCGGCGAGGCCGAGGACCGCGCGCCGCGGGATTCGAACGAGGGATTTCACGTCGGGATTGTCCTAGGAACCGGCACGCACCGGAACACCATGAACGCGATCAGAAACGAGCAGGGCGGCGGGGCGGTCCCCGCGGCCGCGGCCAGGCCCGTGATTGTGCGGGCCGAGGGGCTCACCAAACAAGTCTCCACGCCCGACCACGAGCTCACCATCGTGAAGGGCGCGACCTTCTCGGTCGCCGCCGGCGAGTCGGTGGCGGTCGTCGGGGCCTCGGGGTCGGGGAAGTCCACCCTGCTGGGACTGCTCGCCGGCCTGGACGTTCCGACGGCCGGGCGCGTCTGGATCGACGGCGAGGAGCTCTTCGCCCAAAACGAGGACGGCCGCGCGCGCCTGCGCGGGCGCCTGGTGGGCTTCGTGTTCCAGTCCTTCCAGCTGCTGCCGGCCCTCACGGCCCTCGAGAACGTGATGCTGCCGCTCGAGCTCGCGGGGCACGCCGAGGCGCCGGCGCGCGCCTCGCGCGTGCTGGACCAGGTCGGGCTCGCCGACCGGCTCGGGCATTACCCGCGCCAGCTCTCCGGCGGCGAGCAGCAGCGCGTGGCGGTGGCGAGGGCCTTCGCCACCGAGCCCAAGCTCCTCTTCGCCGACGAGCCCACCGGCAACCTCGACTCGGCCACGGGGGCCCAGGTGATCGAGCTCCTGTTCCGCATGAACCGCGACCACGGCACGACGCTCGTGCTGGTCACGCACGACGAGGCCCTCGCGCAGCGCTGCGACCGGCGCATCGCGATCTCCGCCGGCGTCGTCGAGGCCTGAGGTTCCCGGCAACCCGACTCCCGAATGCCCCTCGTGACAAAGAACTTCTCCATCGCCCTCCGGATGCTCCGCCGCAACGCCCACGCCGGCGAGGCGAGGGTGCTCGCCGCCGCGCTCTTCGTGGCCGTCGCGGCCGTGACCACGGTGGGCTTCTTCGCCGACCGCGTCCAGGGCGCGCTCGACAGGCAGGCCAACGAGCTGCTGGGCGGCGACCTCGCGGTGGTCGCCGACCACCCCATGCCGCGCCCGTTCGCGGAGCGCGCCGCCGCCGAGGGGCTCGCCACCGCCGCGACCACCACCTTCCCGAGCATGGTCTCGGGCGGCGCCGGGACGAGCCTCGCGGAGATCAAGGCCGTGAGCGGGGGCTTCCCGCTGCGCGGGCGGCTGCGCGTGGCGCAGGAGCCCGCGGGCGCGGACCGCGAGGTCGAGGGCTCGCCGGCGCCGGGCACCGTCTGGGTGGCGGCGCCGCTCGTCTCGCGCATCGGCGCCGGCGTGGGGCAGACGATCCGGGTGGGCAACGCCCCCCTCGCGGTGGCGGCGATCATCACGCGCGAGCCCGACAACGTGCTCGACTTCTTCGGCATCGCGCCCCGGGTGCTCATGAACGAGTCCGACCTGGCCGCCACCGGGCTCGTCCAGGTCGGCAGCCGCGTGACCTACCGCCTGCTCGTGGCCGGGGACGCGAGGGCCGTCGCCCGCTTCGACCAGGCCCTGCGGCCCGGGCTCGCCCGCGGCCAGCGCCTGGAGGGCGTGCGCGACACGAGGAGCGAGGTGCGCGTGTCGCTCGAGCGCGCGCAGCGCTTCCTGGGGCTCGCCTCGCTCCTGTCCGTCGTGCTCGCCTCCGTGGCCGTGGCGCTCGCGGCGCGGCGCTTCTCGATCCGGCAGACCGACGGCGCCGCCATGATGCGCTGCCTGGGCGCCGCGCAGGCCGACATCTTCGCCATCAACGCCTGGCAGTTCCTGCTGCTCGCGGCGGCGGGCTGCGCCGCCGGGACGGCGGCGGGCTACGGCGCGCAGGCCGTTCTCGGGCAGTGGCTCTCGGGGTTCTTCACCGTGGACCTGCCGGCGCCGGGGTGGCGGCCCGCGGTGCAGGGCGCCGTCATCGGCCTCGTGCTGGTCCTGGGCTTCACGATCCCGCCGCTGCTGCGCCTTCGCAACGTGCCCACGCTGCGCGTGCTGCGCAGCGACCTCGCGGTGGCCGAGCCCTCGAGCCTCGCGGCCTACGCGCTGGGGCTCTCGGCGCTTTCGGGGCTCATCATCTGGCAGGCGGGCGACCTGAAGCTCGGCGCGCTCTCGCTCGGCGGCTTCGCCGCGGCCCTGGGCGCGGCCGCGCTCGCCGGCTACGCCCTCATCCGCGGCCTCTCGCGGCTACGCGCCGGCGCCTCGGGGCCGTGGCGCTACGGGCTCGCCAACCTGCGCCGGCGCACGGGCGCGAGCCTCGTGCAGGTCATGGCCCTGGGCGTGGGGATCATGGCGATGCTGCTGCTCACGCTGGTGCGCACCGACCTCATCGTGAAGTGGCAGAAATCGATGCCCGCGGACATGCCCAACCGCTTCGCCATCAACATCCAGGACGACCAGCTGCCGCTGGTGAAGGCCTATTTCGCCGACCTCGGCCTCGCCACGCCCGACCTGTACCCGATGGTGCGCGGCCGCCTCGTGGCGATCGGCGAGCGGGCCGTCTCGCCGGCGAGCTACGGGGACCCGCGCGCCCGGCGCCTGGTCGAGCGCGAGTTCAACCTCTCCTGGGCGCAGGCGCTAAGGCCCGACAACAAGATCGTCGCGGGCGCCTGGTGGAAGCCGGAGGGCGCCGGGCCGCAGTTCTCGGTGGAGGAGGGCATCGCGAAGACGCTCTCCATCCGCGTGGGCGACAGCCTCACCTGGGACGTGGGGGGCACGCGCTTCTCGGCGCAGGTGACGAGCCTTCGCAAGGTGGAATGGGACAGCTTCAAGGCCAACTTCTTCGTGATCGCGAGCCCGGGCGTCCTCGAGCGCCACCCCGCGAGCTGGATCACGAGCTTCCACCTGCCCGCCGGCCGCGAGGAGGTCGTCCACCGGCTGGTGGACCGCTTCCCGAACGTGAGCGTGATCGACCTCACCGCGATCATGGGGCAGGTCAAGCGCATCTCGGACCAGGTCTCGCGCGCCGTGGAGTTCGTCTTCCTGTTCGCGATCGCCGCCGGCCTCGTGGTCCTCTTCGCCGCGATCACCTCGACGCAGGACGAGCGCGTCTTCGAGGGCGCGGTGATGCGCACGCTGGGCGCGAGCCGCCGGCAGATGGTGCTCACGCAGCTCTCGGAATTCCTCGCGATCGGGCTCCTCTCGGGCGCGGTCGCCGCGGCGGGGGCGGTGGGCCTCGCCTTCGTGCTCTCGGAGCGCGTGCTCGGGGTGCCCTACGAGTTCGACTGGCTGGTCCCCGTGGCGGGCCTCTTCGCGGGCGGCCTCGGGGTGGCGCTCGCCGGGCTCCTGGGCACCCGCCGCGCCGTGAACTCCCCGCCGCTCGCCGCCATCCGCGCGGTGACCTGACGGTGACCTCCCGCGGCCTGCGGTCCCCCTACCTGCTCCTGAGCGTCACCTCGCTCTTCTGGTCGCTCAACTGGGTGATCGGCAAGGCGGTGGTGGGCACGATCTCGCCGCTTTCCCTCACCTTCATCCGCTGGGCGATCGCGGTGGCGGCGATGATGCCCTTCGCCTGGCCGCTCGTCCGCGAGCACTGGCCCGTGATCCGCCGCCACTGGCGGACGATCGCGTGGATCGGCTTCTGGGGCACGGGCCTGCACAACGCGTTCGCCTACGTGGGGCTGCACTACACCACGGCCACCAACGGCGTGATCCTCAACAGCTCCATTCCCGTGATGATCATCGTCACGGGCTGGCTCATCTACCGCGACACGATCACCCGCGTGCAGGCGCTGGGCGTGGCGGTCTCGCTCGCCGGCGTCCTCTCCGTGCTCACCGGCGGCGACCTCTCGGTGCTCGCCACGCTCACCCTCAACCGGGGCGACCTCATCGTGATCGCGGGCATGGTGTTCTGGGCGGTCTACACCGTGCTCCTGCGCACCCGGCCGGCGGAGCTTCCCGGCCTCGCCCTCCTCGCGTGCTGCGGCGTCGTGGGCCTCGTGCTCCTCGCGCCGCTCGCCGCGGCCGAGCTCCTGCTCTGGGGCGGCCGGGTCGAGTTCACGCCCGCCTCGGTGGCGGCGATGCTCTACGTGGGCACCTTCCCCTCGTTCGTCGGCTACGTGTTCTGGAACCGCGCGGTGGCGGAGGTGGGGTCCAACGTGGCGGGGATCTTCATCCACCTGATGCCGGCGTTCGGGAGCCTGCTCGCGTGGATCTTCCTGGGCGAGCGCCTCCACGCCTTCCACCTCGCCGGCATCGCGCTCATCCTCGCGGGCGTCGGGCTCACCGCCCGCGGGCGCCGCGAGGCGCCGTTGCCGGGCACGGAGTAGGCCGGGCTCAGCCCGTCTCCTGCACCTCGAAGGCGAGCCCCACGGAATCCCATTCCTCGCGCTCGGCCTCCAGCGCGATGGCCACGAGCGTGTTCGCGGCGAGCCAGCGCGCGTCGACCTCGAGCCGGAAGCCCTTGCCGCGGTACCCCAGGCGAAGCGCGGGAAGCCGGAGCGTGCGCCGGCCGCGGTGCAGGATCACCGCCAGCCGCAGGCACGCCGCGAGCGTGGCGAGGGACGGATCGTCGTCGAACGCGGCGCGCATCTTGAGGAGCCGGCCGCGTTGGGCGAGCACGAGGTTCGAGAGCCAGCCCTGCTCCTGGCGCGAGAAGCCGGGCATGTCGGCGTTGGCGAGGATGTAGGCGCTGTGCTTGTGATAGGCGCCCTGCGAGATCGAGATGCCGATCTCGTGCAGGCGGGCGGCCCAGTCGAGGAACCTCTCGGCGTTGATCATCTTCTCGTCGCGCACGGGCTCGAGCTGGCGGTGCAGCTCGCGCGCGAAGCGGCCCACGCGCTGCGCCTGCGCCTGGTCGACGTGGTAGCGGCGCACGTACTGGTCCACCGTGACCTCGCGGATGTCGCGGTGGTGCACGCGGCCCAGCAGGTCCCAGAGGACCCCCTGGCGCAGCGCCCCCTCGGCGATCGTCATCCGCTTCAGGGAGAGCTCCGCGAACACGGCCGACATGATGGCGAGCCCGCCCGCGAAGACCGGCAGGCGCTCCTCGCGAAGGCCCGGGAGCGCGAGCTTCTTCACCTCGCCGGCGGCGAGCGCCTGCTCGCGCAGCCATTCGAGGCCCTCGGCGGTGATGCCGCGCTCGGCGACGCCCGAGGCGACCATGGCCTCGGAGAGGGAGCGCGCGCTGCCGGAGGAGCCGACAGCCTCGCGCCAGCCCGCCTTCTCGAAGCGCGCGACGAGGGTCTGCACCTGCTCGCGCGCCGCCAGCTCGGCCGCCTTCATCGACTTCTTGTCGAGGCGCCCGTCGGGGAAGAAGCGCCGCGTGTAGCTCACGCAGCCCATGTACAGGCTCTCCATCACCTTGGGCTTGAGCTTCACCCCGATGATGAGCTCCGTCGAGCCGCCGCCGATGTCCACCACGAGGCGGTTGCGGTCGGTCAGGGGCAGGGAGTGCACGACGCCCGAGTAGATGAGCCTCGCCTCCTCGCGGCCGGAGATGACCTCGATCGGGAAGCCGAGCGCCTTCTCGGCGGCCTTCAGGAAGTCTCGGGAATTCTTGGCCACGCGCAGGGTGTTGGTGCCCACCACGCGCACCGACTCCGGGGGCATGCCGGCGAGGCGCTCGGCGAACCGCCTCAGGACGGCGAGCGCGCGCTCCTGGGTCTGCGCGTCCAGGCGCCGGTCGGGCCCGAGGCCCGCGCCGAGGCGGACGGCTTCCTTGATCGCGTCGAGGGGGTAGATCTGGTCGTCGACCACGCGGCCGACGGCGAGGTGGAAGCTGTTGGAGCCGAGGTCGACCGCGGCGAGGGTGGTATATTCCATGGCGCCGAGGCGCGGGAACTTCCGCGCTTCTTTTGCGTCGCAGTATGGCACAGTTTCCGGGCCTTCCACGCCGCCGCCCGGGGCGTCACGAAACCTTCACGAACCGGTCCCAGAATCGTGGGTCACAAGCCCAAGTCCGAGCCCCGCCGGGTGCCCGCCCTCCCCCCCGAGCACTTCCTGAACCGCGAGCTGCAGGCGCTCGAGTTCAACCGGCGCGTGCTGGCGCAGGCCGAGGACAAGGCGACGCCCGCGCTCGAGCGCCTGCGCTTCCTGTGCATCGTCTCGTCCAACCTGGACGAGTTCTTCGAGATCCGCGTCGCCGGCGTGAAGGAGCAGCTCAAGATGGGCGTCACCGCGACCGAGGCCGACGGCCTCGTCCCGCGGGAGATCTTCGCGCGCGTGACGCAGCTCGCGCGCGAGCTCGTCGAGCGCCAGTACGCGCTCCTGAACGATTCGATCCTGCCCGCGCTCGCGGCCGCCGGCATCCGCTTCCTGCGCCGCGGCGAGTGGACGCCGGCGCAGCAGGAGTGGGTGCGCGACTTCTTCTTCCGCGAGATGATGCCGGTGCTCACGCCCATCGGGCTCGATCCCGCGCACCCGTTCCCGCGCGTGTTCAACAAGAGCCTGAACTTCGCCGTCGAGCTCGAGGGCCGCGACGCCTTCGGGCGCGACTCGCGGGCGGCCATCGTGCAGGCGCCGCGCGTGCTGCCGCGCGTGATCCGCCTGCCGCGCGGCGTGGCGAGCGGCGAGCACGACTTCGTCTTCCTCACCTCCATCCTGCACGCCCACGTGGGCGAGCTCTTCGCGGGGATGAACGTGCTGGGGTGCCACCAGTTCCGCGTCACCCGCAACTCCGACCTCTTCGTCGAGGAGGAGGAGGTGAAGGACCTCCGCAAGGCCCTGCAGGGCGAGCTGCCGCAGCGCCACCTGGGCGACGCCGTGCGCCTGGAGGTCGACGACACGATGACGCCGGCCATGGCCGCCTTCCTCCTGGAGCAGCTGGGCCTGGAGGCCGCGGACCTGTTCCGCGTGAAGGGCCCGGTGAACCTCGTGCGCCTCATGAGCGTCCCGGACCAGGTGGACCGGCCGGACCTCAAGTACCGCCCCTTCCAGCCGGGGCTGCCCAAGGCGCTCGCGAAGTCCAAGGACCTCTTCGAGACGCTGCGCAAGGGCGACGTCCTGCTGCACCGGCCCTACCAGTCCTTCGCCCCCGTGATCGACTTCATCCGCGAGGCGGCGCGCGACCCGCAGGTGGTGGCCATCAAGCAGACCGTGTACCGCACGGGCACCGACTCCGTGATCATGCAGACGCTCATCGACGCCGCGCGCGCCGGCAAGGAGGTGACCGTCGTCGTCGAGCTCATGGCGCGCTTCGACGAGGAGGCCAACATCAACTGGGCGGCCCGGCTCGAGGAGGTGGGCGCGCACGTGGTGTACGGCGTGGTGGGCCACAAGACGCACGCCAAGATGGCGCTCGTGGTGCGCCGGGAGGAGGGGCGCCTCATGCGCTACGTCCACCTCGGGACCGGCAACTACCACCCGCGCACCGCGCGCCTGTACACCGACTTCGACCTGCTCACCTGCCGCCCGGAGATCTGCGCCGACGTGAACGAGGTCTTCCAGCAGCTCACCGGCCTGGGCAAGGCCACGAAGCTGCGGCACGTCTGGCAGGCGCCCTTCACGCTGCACCCGCGCGTGCTCGAGGCGATCGAGAACGAGACCCGCAACGCCCGCGCGGGCAGGCCCGCGGCGATCGCCGCGAAGATGAACGCGCTGCTCGAGCCCGACGTGATCGAGGCGCTCTACCGGGCCTCGCAGGCGGGGGTGAAGGTGGACCTCGTGGTGCGCGGCGTGTGCGCGCTGCGGCCGGGCGTGCCCCGGCTCTCCGAGAACATCCGCGTGCGCTCGGTGGTCGGCCGCTTCCTCGAGCACACGCGCATCTTCCGCTTCGCCAACGGCGGCGACCGCAAGGTCTGGCTCTCGAGCGCCGACTGGATGGACCGCAATTTCTTCCGGCGCATCGAGCTCGCCTTCCCGGTGCAGGACGCGAAGCTCGCGCGCCGCATCGAGCGCGAGGGGCTCAGGCCCTACCTGGAGGACAACACCCAGTCCTGGGAGATGCGCCCCGACGGCACCTTCGTGCGGCGCAGGCGCGGGCGCGGCAAGAAGCGCTGCGCCCAGGCGGAGCTGCTGGCGAAGCTGGCGGGGTAGAGGTCTTCGGTGGGCAGGTCCCTGAAGGGCTGATGGAGCCGCCCTTCACGGACCTGCCGCCCCTCTACCAGAATTTCCACCAGGAGGTGCGGTTGCGGCCTTCCTGCGACAGGGGGTCGGTGGGGTAGTTCCTGGCGAGGACGCGCTTGGCGTCGTCGCGAAGCTCGGTGAGGCCCATGCGGTCGTACGCCTCGACCATGATGTCGAGCGCGTCGCGGCGCGCCGGCGAATTCGGGAAGCGCACGACCACGTCCTGCGCGCGGTTGGCGGCCGAGAGCCAGGCGCCGCGGTTCAGGTAGTAGCGCGCGACGTGCAGCTCGTGGCGGGCCAGGGCGTCGACCAGGACGTGCATCCGGGCGCGCGAGTCCTCGGCGTAGCGGCTGTCGGGATAGCGCTTCACCAGGTCCTTGAACATCTCGAAGGACTCGCGGGCGGCCTTCGGGTCGCGGTCGGCGAGGTCCTGGCTGCCCAGGAAGCTCGCGATGCCCAGGTCCTCCTTGAAGTTCGCGAGCGCCTTCAGGTACAGGGCGTAGTCGAGGTTCTGGTGGTTGGGGTAGGCCTTCATGAAGCGGTCGAGGGCGGCGATGGCCTGCGCCGTGTCGCCTTCCTTGTAGAAGGCGTAGGCGGTGTCGAGCTGCGCCTGCTGGGCGTAGCGGCCGAAGGGGAACTTCGCCTCGAGCTCCCCGTAGAGCTTCACCGCGGCGAGCCAGTTGCCGTTGTCGAGCTCCTCCTTGGCGGCCCGGTACCAGTCGGCCGCCTGCCAGTCGCGGCGCGCGTCGAGGTTCGGGCTGAGCCAGGCGCAGCCCGAGAGGGCGAGGCCGAGCGCCGTGAGCAGCGCTGCCGTTACACTTCGCATCATGGTCGGTTCCTTGGCGAAACCCGCGAATTATACCTCCGGCGAGGCACCGGCCCCGCGGCTCGCCTTCACCGCGGAGGCCGCGCTGGCCGGTCTTCGCCTGGACCAGGCCCTCGCGCGACTCCTGCCCCGGGAATCGCGCAGCCGGCTGGCCCGGCTGGTGGAGGAGGGGGCGGTGCTGGTGGACGGCGGGCGCGCCCGCCCCGCCGACCGCCTGCGCGGCGGCGAACGCCTCGAGGTGACGCTCGCGCCGCGACCCGAGGAGGCGGCCTTCCGCCCGGAGGCCATCGCGCTCGACGTCGTCCACGAGGACGAGGACGTGCTGGTGGTGGCCAAGCCCGCCGGGCTCGTCGTGCACCCGGGCAGCGGCAACTGGGCCGGCACGATGCTCAACGCCCTGCTGCACCGCGTGCCGGCCCTCAAGGCGCTGCCGCGGGCGGGCATCGTGCACCGGCTGGACAAGGAGACGAGCGGGCTGCTGGTCGTGGCCAAGAACGAGGCCGCCCAGCAGGCTCTCGTGCGCCAGCTCCAGGCGCGAACCGTGAAGCGGACCTACCTCGCCATCGCGCGCGGCGCGGTTCCCCCGGAGGGCGTGGTGGACGCCCCCATCGGGCGCCATCCCGCCCAGAGGACGCGCATGGCCGTGGTGCGCGGCGGCAAGCCCGCCGTCACCCGCTACCGCGTGCGCGAGCGCTTCGCCGCCCACGCGCTCCTCGAATGCGAGCTCGAGACGGGCCGCACGCACCAGATCCGCGTGCACCTCGCCTCGATCG
>CAZNWZ010000047.1:0-12993 GCA_964576455.1 uncultured Lysobacter sp. | reverse complement strand
CGGGACGTAGAGGCCGGAGGTTCGAATCCTCTCACCCCGACCACCTTTCCCGCGGCCTCACTCGAGGCCGTAGCGCTTGATCTTGCGCCACAGCGTGGACTTGTCGATGCCCAGGATCTCGGCGGCCGTCGCCCGGTTGCCCTGCGTCTCGCGCAGGGTCTTGGCGATGAAGTAGGCCTCGATCTCCTCCAGGCTCTGCGGCTCGATCATCTCCATGGCGCGCCCCGGCGCGGGCTGCTCCGCGGCGAGGCCCGGCGGCAGCACGTCCGCGTCCAGCATGTCCGTCTCGGTGAGGATGATCATCGACTGGATGGCGTTCTCGAGCTCGCGCGCGTTGCCCGGCCAGTCGTGGCGCATGAGGGCGCCCAGGGCCCGCGTCGTGATCCCCTTGACGGGCTTGCCCAGGCGCGCCGTGTGCCGGCCCAGGAAGTAGTTGGCCAGCAGCGGGATGTCGCTTCGCCGCTCGCGCAGGGGCGGCATCACGATCTCCACGATGCGCAGCCGGTAGTACAGGTCCATGCGGAACGCGCCGCTCTCGACGAGCGCGGGCAGGGGCCGGTTGGTCGCGGCGATGAGGCGCACGTCCGCGCGCCGCGGCTCGGTGTCGCCCATGCGGTAGAAGGTCCCGTCCTGCAGCACGCGCAGCAGCTTCGCCTGGAAGGCGGGCGAGGCGTTGTTGATCTCGTCGAGGAACAGCGTGCCGCGGTCGGCGGTCTCGAACAGGCCCGCCTTGGCGCGGTCGGCCCCGGTGAAGGCCCCGCGCTGGTAGCCGAAGAGCTCGCTCTCGATGATGTTCTCGGGGATGGCCGCGCAGTTGAGCGCGACGAAGCGCCCGTCGCGGCGGCCGCTCGAGGAGTGGATCTGGTGCGCGACCACCTCCTTGCCGGTGCCCGACTCGCCCGTGACGAGCACGCAGCAGTCGTACCCCGCGGCCGCGCGCACCATGCGCCGGACCTGCTCGATGGCGGGGTTCTTGCCCACGAGCCCGTCGAACCCGGCGAAGGCGCGATTGGCCTCGCGCAGGCGCAGGTTCTCGCCGTTGAGCCGCCAGTAGGCGAGGGCGTGGTCCGCGATGCGGCGCAGGTCGTCGGGCTCGAAGGGCTTCTTGAGGTAGTCGTAGGCGCCGCTCTTGAGGGCGTCGACCGCCGATTCCACGGTCGCGTGCCCCGTGAGCAGGATCACCTGCGTCAGGGCGCTGCGGGCCTTGGCGAAGCGCAGCACCTCGAGGCCGCCGACGCGCGGCATGCGCAGGTCCGTGACCACGACCGCCACCTCGTGCGCCTCCAGGTAATCGAGGGCCGCCTGCGAGCTCTCGACCGCCACCACCTGCGCGTCGGCGCCGGCGAGGACCTCCTGGATCATGCGCCGCATGGCGGCGTCGTCCTCGACGACGAGCAGGACGGGGCGCGCGGGGACCGGCGCCTGCGCGGCGGCCTCCGGGGTCGGCGTGGCCGTTTCCATGCGGCTAGGCGGCCAGGGGCAGCGTCACCACGAAGCGCGCGCCCCCCCGGTACCCGGGGTCGCAGTGGATGCCGCCGCCGATCCGCGTGACGATCTGCTGGCTGATGGGCAGCCCCAGGCCCGTGCCCGCCGACTCCCCCTTCGTGGTGAAGAAGGGCTCGAAGAGCCGCGGCCGCACCTCGGGCGGCACGCCCGGGCCGTTGTCGGTCACGCTCACCACGGCCACGCCGTTCTCGACGCGGGAGGTCACCCGCACGTGCGGGTCGGGGCCCGCCGCGGCCGCCTGGACGGCGTTCACCAGCAGGTTCACGAGCACGATGTCGAGTTGCCCGCCGCCCCCGCGCACCGTGACCTCGCCCGGTGCGTCGGCCTCGATCGCGACGCACTGGCGCCGGCCCTGGCAGTTGGTCACCGCCTCGACGGTCTCGCGGATGAGCCCGTTGATCTCGCAGGTGTCCGTCGGGCAGGCGTCGCGCCGGGCGTAGGCGAGCAGGTTGTCCACGATGCGCGCGCAGCGCCGGGTCTCGCCGTGGATGATGCGCGCGTACTCCGCGCGCTTCTCCTCGCCCGCCTTGCCCTCGTTGAGGAGCTGGGCGTAGCCGAGGATCGTGCCCAGCGGCGTGTTCAGCTCGTGCGCCACGCCGGCGGCGAGCTGGCCCATGGCCACCAGCTTCTCCGCCTGCCTCGACATGTCCTCGAGGCGCTTCCAGTCCGTGATGTCCTGCAGGATGATCGCCGCGCTCGCCTGGGGGGCGCGCGGGCTCTTGCCGAAGAAGGTGAGGTTGAGCGAGACCTGCCGGACGGACTCGCCCACGCGCAGCGCGAGCACCCGGTTGCTCACCTGCTGCTCGTAGAGGAACGCCTCGCGCAGGAGCTCGCGGCCGGCCTCGTCGGGCAGCAGCAGGTCGAAGACGTTGGCGCCGGCGAGCGCCCCGGCCGGCACGCCGAAGAGCGACTCGGCCTGGCGGTTGGACAGCGTCACGCGGAAGTCGCCGTCCACCACGAGGAGCGCGCCGGGCAGCCCCTGCAGGATCGCCTCGTGGCGGTTCCTCTCCGCGATGATCGCGAGCTGCGCCTGCTCCATCTCCCCGAACAGGGAGCCGAGGTTGCGGGCGAGCACGTTGTACTCGGCGGCGAGCGGTCCCACGAGGGCGCGCGCGGCCCCGGGCAGGCGCACGGGCTCCAGCTCGCCCTCGTTGGCGCGCTGCAGCGCCCCGTGCACGGCGGAGAGCCCCCGCCAGTAGCCGTAGAGCCCCAGGCCCGCGGCGAGCGCAAGCGCCGTCGCCGCCCAAGCGACCCCGGACGGGGCGAGCCAGGCGAGGCCGGCCAGCGCGGCGAACGCGGCGAGCGCGGCCGCGAACGCCCCGCGCTGCCGACCGGCGCGGTACGTCTCGGGTGACCTGTCGCGGGAATCCGCCGCGAGCTCGACGCTTCCCAATCGTTCCTCCGGGGGGCGCCCTCGACGGGGCGCCGGGGAATCGATGATGCCACGGGGCCGGCCGGGACGGTTGATCCCGGTCAGCCCCGCCCGGGGCGTCAGAAGATGAACTGCAGGCCGAACGTGTACTGGTTGTAGTCGCGCTGCGAGGCGTCCGTGGGGTTCTGCACGTCGAACTTCACCTTCGCCGCCTCGAAGCTCAGCTTGAGGAGCTGCCCGTTGAGGAGGTAGTGGAAGCCGATGCCGTCCCACTTCTGGTCGCGGTAGCCCGTCGGCAGGTTGTAGTCGGAGACCTCGTGGCGGCCGAAGATCTGCAGGCGACCCGGGCCGATCTTCTGCGGGAAGAGGTAGCCGGCCTTCACGTACCAGGCCTCCAGGTCCGTGGTGGCCGGCAGGTTCGGGTCGGGCGAGAGCCCCCAGTGCACGTTGCCCGTGTCGTAGCGCATGACGGCGCCCGACGCGGTGAACGTGCCCGCGGAGGTGGGCTGCTCCCAGAAGATGTCGGCCGTCCACGCCTTGTAGTTCTTCGGGTCCGTCTTCCCGATGTAGTCCCCGTAGGCGACGTCCTTCTGGTAGTCGTAGGAGGCGCCGATGGTGAGGACGTTGCGCGTGCCGAGGTAGGTGCCGCGGTATCCGTACTCGTACTCGGGGTCGAGGAGCGTGAGGTGCACGCGGCCCGTGAACCGCGGCGTGTCCTTCACCACCGCGTCGCCCTCGCGGCCGTCGGCGACCATGAACTTGTACTGGAACTTGCCGTCGGCGAGGTTGCCCCACACGGCCGCGCCGGTATCGCGGCTGCCGCCCCAGGGCGTGTACGAGATCACCTCGGCCCGGTCCATCGTGAGCGGGTCGAAGCAGGCCTCGAGGTTCTCGCGCGTGAAGGCGTTCTTGAACCGGCCGACCATGAAGCGCAGGCCGTCGCTCTGGTCGATCGTCACGTAGGAGTCGCGGAAGAAGATGCTCTTGTCGTCCTCGCCGTACTTGCTGTCGGAGGGCGCGTCCAGGTTGGCGTAGAAGCCGACCAGGTCGTTGAACTGGCCCGAGAAGGTGAGCCGGTTGCGGCGCAGGAAGAAGTCGGTGGACTTGCCGTCGTCCGTGGGCGAGCTGAAGTCCCGCGTCTGCCCCCAGGCCTGCAGCGAGTAGTTGAAGGTGAGGTTGCCCTCCTTGCCGAAGGCGATGGTGGGCCCCGCGCTGGCGCCTCCCGCCCAGGAGAGGAAGGCGAGCGCGCACGCGCCCGCCAGCCGCTTCGTGGTGATCGCCCTGCGGATCGAATCCGTGCTGGAACGCTTCATGTGTTTCCCCTCCTTGGGATCACTTCTTGTTGTAGGCCTTCGCCAGGTCCGCGGTGTTGCCCGTCTTGTGGCAGCTCGCGCACATCTCGGCCGGCTTCGGGCGCGGGTCCTTGACCATGTCGGCGTGCGCGAGCTCCTTCTTGATGAGGCGCGGGTTGCCCTTGTGGCATCCGACGCAGGAGTTGTCGACGCTCTTGTGGTCGGTGTGCCACTTCTGCTCGCCCGGGGCCGCCGCGCGGGTGCCGTTGTGGCACTTGAAGCAGGAGGAGGCGCCCATGCCGCAGGCGTTGGCCTCGGCGATCGGGGAAGCCTGGCGCAGGAGGTCGCGCACGTCGGCGATGGCCTCGGCGCCCCAGCCGGCCGGCTGCGCGGTGGCCGCGACGGACCCGTCGGCACGCTCGGGCGTGGAGCCCGCGAGCGACCACGCGAGCGCCACCGCCACGACGGCGGCCGTTCCCGCGGCCGTCCGGATGATCCCGCGCGCGGCCGCGCGCAGCCTTTCGCCCATCGTCTTGCTCTGCTTCATTTCTCGCTCCTCCTGGTTTGTGGTTCCGTGGCCTTCTTCGCCTCGGCGGCCTCGATGTCGCCTTCGCCGAGCGCGCTGGCGCAGGTGCAGGTCGGCCTGTCGCCCCTGAACTTGAGCCGGCGCTTCGGCGCCGGCGGCTCCGCGGCCTCGCCCTTCGGGGCGCCGGCGGCCGGGCCTTCGCGGGTCGCGCCCTCGCCGGCCGGCGCCGTGGCCTGCGCGTGCGCCAGGGCGCAGGCCGTGGTGGCCAGCGCGACGAGGATCCAGCGACGCAAACTCATGGCTGCTCCCGGTGAGGGACCCGATGCCCTCTCCCAGCAGATTGCGTGCCACCGCGGCGGAGACTGAAAAAACAGGGAGTTAGGGGCGCGCTGCCCGGCGGCGGCATTGCATTACCCCTTGCGCGCCGTGGGGCCTTTCAATTTGCAACCGCGCGGGCCGGCTGGTTCGGCGCCTCGGGAACGGCCACCCGGACCTCGTCGAGGAAGAAGCGCGCGCCCAGCGCCCGGGCGAGGGCTTCGTCCAGAAGCGCGCGGGTGGCCTCGTCCAGGCCGGGATTGCGCCGGCGCATGTCGGCGAACATCCGCTCGTAATGCTCGCCGGGCGCGACCTCCGTGGAGAGGATCGCCTCCCAGCGGCCCGGACCGGCCGCGATGTCGTAGGAGAGCTCCTGCCGGCCGTCGGGCGCGAGGCGCGTGTCGGCCAGCTCGCGCTCGAGGCCCACGTCGAGCGTGCGGCCCACGACGTGCTGGCCCACGAGCATGCGCGTGCCCGGGCCCCGCAGGTGCAGGTTCACGAGGAGCTTGGGCACCACGTAGGTGGGGAGGTAGTGCCCGGCGTCGCGGTTGGCGAGCGTGACCGAGACGCGGATGCGCCCGGCGTCGATCCGCGTCACGGAGACCTCGCGGTGCAGGGCGCGGCGCACCATCTCCGGGTCGTGGATGCCGCGCCAGAGGTGGCGCCGGTCCGGCATGTGGCAGGACTGGCAGTGGCGGCCCTCGCGGGCGTGGCGGCTCGCGCGCCACTCCTCGAAGGTGTTCTCGAGGAGCTTGCCGTTCACCTGGCGCCCGCCCGGGGGAAACTGGTGGCAGGGCGAGCAGAAGCGGCTGTCGGAGAAGGCGGCTTCCTCGCGGAAGCCCCCGTGCGGCAGGCGCGCGTCCGGCGGCGGTGCCTTGCGCGCGACGGGACCGAGGCGCTCGTGCCGGCGAACGTGGCACGCGGCGCAGACGAGCCCCTGGCGATGCAGGTCCGGCGGGACCCAGGCGGGGGGCGGGGTGGCCGGCGCGTTGGGCCAGCCGTGCTCGAGCGCGGCGAGCGCCTTCTGCTCGGCGAGAGGCGCGTGGCATCGCAGGCAGTCGTTGCCCTCGGGCTGCTTCATCGTGCGCAACTGCCAGAGGATGCCGGGGCCCATCGCCCGCGCGTGCAGGCTCGTCTTCCAGTCCGCGAGCTGCGCCGCGTGGCAGGCGCCGCAGCCCTCGGGACCGAGGGCTGCCTCCGGAGGCGTGAAATCGGCGGGGGGATTTCCCTGCGGGGCGAGAGGCTGCGCCCAGTGCCGGGCGAGGAAGGCCTCGATCGCTTCGTCGGCGCGCCGCTCGGAGAAGTGGCGCCAGCCGGCCCACAGGGCGAGGCCGACGAGGGCGACGAGCGCCGCCCCGCCGGCCCGGCGAAGGCTCAACCGCAGGGGTTGCCTCCGCCGCCGCTGCCGCCGCCCTGGTCGGCCGGGTTGATGCCGCGCTTGTAGGCCTGGTCCTCGAGGATGATCTTGTTGGCGTGGATGGCGTAGGCGTTGGTGATCACGCGCGTGGCCACGGTCGAGGCGCTGGCGGCGGGACGGAAGAAGGACTTCACGTCGGTGCGCCACGGCGAGTCGGTCGGCAGGATGTTGCGGCCGGTCTGGTCGGGCAGGGCGGAGAGCGAGTTCCACTCCACCATCGCGCCGTCGTAGAACCGCACCGGCAGGCCGAGGATGCCGGCGGAGGCGAAGCCGGTGATCATGGCGCGGAAGGTGGTCTCGCAGTAGGCGTAGATGACGTCGCCCGTCTGGTAGGCGTTGCCCGCGCCCACGCCCTGGTAGGTCGCGTCCAGGAAGCGGTTGCCCGCGGCGTTGGCGCCGCCGTTCACGAGGTTCTGCAGCTCGGCCTTCGGGCGGTAGGCGAATCCCTTGGCGGGGTCGAGGAGGTTCGTGTACTGCAGCTGCAGCGTGCCCCACGGGTGGCCCTGGCGCGAGCCGCCGTTCTGGAACGTGGTCATGTAGTTGTAGCCCGCCGGCGGCGGGCAGCCGGGGGCGCCGCAGGGCGTGAAGCCGGTCTCGCCCGTCTCCAGGCGCTCGCCGGCGCTGTACTGGCCGAGGCTGCGGGCGTCCCAGACGAGCACGCCGTCGTCCTTCTTGTTCACGTCGGAGGCAGGGAGCACCGCGAGCACGTCCTCGAACGTCGCCTGCAGGGCGGTGTTGTCGACCGGGATGCTCTTCACGCTTGCCGTGCCCGTGCCGGGCGCCGTGCTCGCGGTCGCGGCGAAATCGGCCGCCACCAGGCCGTTGCCGTTGATCCACTGGTTGCCGCCGTTGAGCACGGCGACGTTCTTCTTGTCCACGCCCCAGTAGCGCAGCGCGTACCAGCAGCGTCCCTGCGCCATGGCGTTGGGGTTGCTGCCGGTGCCCATGGCGCAGACGATCATGTCGTTCACCGGGTCCACGTTGTACTTCCTGAGCAGCGCGTCGATCGACGGGCCGTCGAGGACCATGCTCTGGGTCTCGATCACGCCGTTGGTGCGCGTCTGGATCCACTCGGAGGAGGGCGAGAGGTAGGTGAACACGGTCGTGCCGTTGGGCTTGATGTACTCGGCGCCGGCCGGGCCGACGGTGGCCTGGAAGATCACCAGCTTGCCGGTGATGCCGGCGGGGCGGTTGGCGGTCCAGTTCGTCATCCAGCGCTTGAGCGTCGCGGCCGTGACGAGGCCGTTCACGTTGTCGTCGTAGTTGTCCGCGGAGGACTGCGCGATGGTCTGCGGCGTGTTGACCACGATCTTCACGACGTTGCCCGAGGACGTGTCCTCGCCGCCGCCCCCGCAGGAGGCCAGGACGAGGCAGGCCGCCAGGGCCAGCCCCGCGCGCCGATTCAGGATCGCCCCCACGTCCGCGCTCCGTTGTTGCGTGCTCATCTTGTTCTCCTCCTTCGCGTTGGCCATTGCCCGTGGCGGATCCCGCCATTCCGGCCTCGCCTCTAGCATATTGCATGCCGGGATCCTTCCGCGAGGAAAAACAACGGCTTGGCGGGTCGCCCCGCGGGCGCCGCGTTGCACATTCCACCGGCGCCTCGCGCGGCCTCTCAAAATGCAAGGCGAAGGGGCCCGGATCCCGGCGGCCCGCGGGCGATTGCATAATCCAATCTCGCCGGGGCCGGGGACGCGGCCATTGCGACATGCACCGCGCCCGGGGCCCCGCGCGGGGCGCGATGCCGCTGCGAGAAGGCGCGTCCGGCGGAGTGGGCACGCTCCTTGCTGCGAGCGGTCCACGCTTCGATTGAGGACCCGCAAGGCCGTGTACCGGTTGCTCGACCCCATCGCCTGGATGTTTCCCGCGCTCCGCCGCCCGGGCCCCGAAGCCGGGGCCGCCGGGGCGAGGGCCGTGGAGGTGCCCGGGCACGGGTCGATGGTGGCGGACGCGAGCGTGGACCTCACCGGCGAGACCTGCCTCAGGACCAACCTGGTGACCAAGCGCGCGCTCGACGCGGCGGCGCCGGGGTCGGTCGTCGAGATCGTCTCCGACAACCTGAGCTCGGTGGAGACGATCCCGTTCATGCTGGCGGGACACGGCTGCGTGCACCTGGGCACGCTGCACCTGGAAGGCACCTGGAAGATCTACGCGCGCAAGGTCGGCGCGGACGACGGAGGAAAGCGGGAATGACGGAAGGCGTGGTTTGCACGACGGAGGGCGTGGGCGCGGCGACCAGCCGGAGCAACGCGCTCAAGGCTTCGGCGGTGGTGGGGGCGTTCCTGCTCCTCACGGCATGGACGTACGCGATCGACGCGCGCTACCTCTACTTCTCGGCGTACCTGTGGTTCGGCTTCATCTACGGGGCGAGCCTGCAGTACGGCCGCTTCTGCATGGCCTCGGCGATCCGGGATCTCTTTGCGGTTGGCGTGCCGCGGATGGCGGTGGGGATCATGATCGCGGTCGTCCTCTTCAGCCTGGTGTCGGCGGCGGTCACGGTCGCCGGCAAGAGCACCTTCCACGCCTCGCCCATCGGCCTCTACTCGGTGGTGGGCGGCGCGATCTTCGGCTTCGGCATGGTGTTCACCGGCGGCTGCGCGACGGGCTCGCTGTACAAGACGGGCGAGGGGAGCGTCTCGGCGCTGCTCGTGGTGCTCTCGCTCAGCTTCGCGCAGGCCCTCTTCGTGGACGTGGGCGGGCTGCTCGACGCCCTGGTGCCGGCCTCCTGGACGGCCTCGGCCGCCGCCAAGTCGATGCCCGCCCAGCTCTCGGCCACGCAGGGCTGGTACGACCAGTTCCTCGCGGGCTACATCTGGGACCTCAAGGCGGTCACGGCGGGCGACGCGCTGGGCTTCTCGAGCCCGATGGCCAAGGCCTTCATCGGCAATTCCCTCGTGAACGCCGTCCTGCCCGCGATCGTGATCCTCGCCGTGATCTACGCCCGCTGGTACCGCAAGGGGTGGCTGCGCAAGAACAAGGGCGCGGCGCCCGGGCTCGCGCGCGAGGCCGCCGGCTGGTGGAGCATGGTCACCGCCTCGAAGCGCACGGCCATCGCCGGCCTCGTGCTGGGCATCGCGGCGGGCCTGCAGATGTGGGTGATGCAGTCGCTGCAGCAGAAGTTCGGCATCTCGAACGCGGGCGAGCTCCTCGCGGCCATGGGCGTGACCGAGGGCCTGAGCCTGCAGGAGACGGTGTTCGACCCCGGCTACTTCTACGTGACCACGCAGGAGGCCCAGGGCGCGGCCTGGGTGCTCGCGAAGCTGGGCCTGGACCTCACCGACAACATCTTCTTCGGGATGGAGAACGGCATCCCGAGCCCGCTGGCCAACCCGGTCCTCTGGATGAGCTTCTCCGTGATCGGCGGCTCCCTGGTGATGGCCCTGCTCGCCAACGAGTTCAAGCTGAAGATGCCCACGCGCGAGATCGCGATCTGGGCCATCGGCGGCGGCATCCTCATGGGCATCGGCTCGCGCATCGGCATGGGCTGCAACATCGGCGCGTTCTTCGCGACGGTGACCAACGGCGACCCCTCGGGATGGCTCTTCGCGCTCGGCATGACGGCGGGGGGCTACGGCGGCGTCAAGTTCTTCAACTGGTGGATCGAGCGCAAGATGGCGAAGGAAACGCCGCTCGGCTTCTGATTTCCCCAACCGCACCACGCAATCACCGGAGGCAAGGGTTCCATGGCAATGAAGTTCGAGAAGGTCTCGGAAGGCAAGTACCAGCTGGACGTGCAGGGCTACGTCTGCCCGCACCCGCAGCTCTACACGAAGAAGGCGCTGGAGAAGCTGCAGCCCGGCGAGACGCTGGAGCTGGTGTTCGACAACCCGTCCTCCGGCGAGTCGATCAGCGCCATGTGCGACTCGCAGGGCGACGACATCGTCGAGCAGGCGCAGGACGCCGGCAAGACGATGCGCTGGACGATCCGCAAGCACTGAGGCGCGGCGGGGCATGAGACTGGGAATCGTCGCCTCGCACGAGTCCGCGGGGCCGCACCTGGAGGGACTGGCCGCCGCGGCCGCCGCGCGCGGCTGGGGCTGCCGCTGCTTCCTCACCGACTCCGGCGTGAAGCTCGCGCGCAGCCCGCGGCTGGGGGAGCTCGCGCGTTCGGGCGCCATCCGCCTCGACGTGTGCGAGCACAGCTGGGCGCACTTCGGCGGCGGCGACGCGCCCGAGGGCGCGCGCATGGGCACGCAGTTCCAGAACGCCGAGCTGGTGCGCGAGTGCGACCGCGTCGTCGTCCTGCCGGGGGTGCGATGAAAAACATCCTCGTCATCGCGCGCCACAACCAGGCCGAGGCCCTGCGGGTCGCCGCCGGGCTCACCCTGCTGAGCGACCCGGTGCGCGTGGCCGTCGTGGGCGCCCTCGAGGACTCGCCCGCGGTGGCCGAGCAGCGCGAATTGCTCGAGTTCGCGGAGGTGCCCTGCGAGGAGCTCGCGGATCCCGCCGCCCGGGGCGGCGCCCTCGCGGGCGCGCTGCGCGAAGCCGACGTCGTCTACGTGATCTGACCATGGCCAGGAACATCCTCCTGCTTCACGACGCGGGGAGCCTCCCCGCCGGGATCGAGGACCTCGCGGCCCAGGCGCACGCCCAGGGCGCCGAGGTGAAGGTGCTGGCCTGCGCCGAGCCCTACGACGCGGTGCTGGACGCGATCGAGAAGGCCGACACGGTCCTCTTCTGGTCCTAGGGCCGGCCGCGCGCCCGGCTTTTCTTGAACCGGTTCAAGGCCCGGAAGGGGTCCGCGCGCCCACAATGGGCGCCCGATGATCCCCATTTCGCAACGCGGAGCCTCCCCGGCCGCCCGCCGCTCGCGTTGGGCGGTGTGGACCTGCGCGCCGCACCGCGTGTACTTCCTGCCCGGCGCCCTGCAGCTCGTGGCGGCCATGCTCTTCATGGGCTGGGACATCGGCGGGCGCAACCTCGGGCTCTGGGCGGTGCCGGCCTGGTCGATCCCGCCGGCCTGGGCCCACGCCTGGCTCATGGTGTACGGGCTCTTTCCGTGGTTCATCTTCGGGTTCGGCTTCACCGCCATCGCCAACTGGACGGGCGTGCGGCCCCGGCGCGCGGAGTGGCTGGCGGGCGCGCTGCCCATGATCGCGGGCCTCCTCCTGTTCTACGCGGGTCTCCTCGCGTCCCGCGAGGCGGTCGTGGCCGGCGGCCTGCTGCACCTCGCGGGATGGCTCGCGGGGACGATCGCGCTCACGCGGATCGTCTTCACGGCCGAGGGCCGGGACCCGCAGGGCGTGGCCATCGTGGTGCTGCTGTACGTGGGCGCCATCGCCTCGGGCGCCTTCCTCCTGGCCGTGGCCCTGCTGCACGCCGACTGGCTCGCGCTCGCGCGCGACGCCGGGCTGTGGCTCGTCCTGCTGCCGGTGTTCCTGGTGGTGAACCACCGCATGATCCCGTTCTTCTCCAGCCGCGTGCTGTCGGGCTACGTCCTGTACCGCCCGGCCTTCTCGCTGCCGTTCCTCGGGGCGGCCTGCGCGACGCACTACCTCCTCGAGGGCGCCTCCCTCGGGCAGTGGACCTGGGTGGCCGACGCGCCCATGGCCGCCTGGGTGGGCTGGCTCGCCTGGAAGTGGGGGCTCTCGCGGAGCTTCCGCGCGCGGCTGCTCGCGATGCTGCACGTGTCGCTCGGCGTGCTCGCCGTCGCGCTCGCGTTCTCCGCCGTCGCGAGCTTCGCGGCGCTGGCCGGCCAGCCCGGGCTCTTCGGCCGCGGGCCCCTGCACCTGCTCTCGGTGGGCTACCTCGCGGCGATGACCTTCGGGATGGTCTCGCGCGTTTCCCTGGGCCATTCCGGCCGGTCGCTGGAGGCCGACCCGCTCACCTGGTACGGCTTCCTCGCGCTCATCGCCGTGGGCGCCGCGCGCGCCGTGGCGGATTTCGCGCCCCTGCCGCCCGGGCTTCGCTCCGCGCTGCTGGGCCTCGCCGCGCTCGCGTGGATCGCCATCGTGGCCGGCTGGGCGGCGCGCTTCGTTCCCATCTACCTCGCCCCGCGCCCGGACGGCCGCGAGGGCTAGGGAAACCTAGACCGGGTACTCGACCCCGCGCCGCGACGCCATCGAGCGCCCCAGCGATTCCAGGTCCGCCGGCGTGAGCCAGCGCTTGGCGAGCGCGGGGATGGCGCCGTCCTCGGCGGGGATGTGCGTGGCGTAGATGGCGCGGAACGCCTCCACGTCGCCCGCGTCCAGCGACTTGGGAAGCCCCTCGGCGATGCCCTGCAGGGGCTTGCGCAGCCTCGCCCAGCACGCGGCCATGCGCGCGTGGTCCGCCTCGAGCGTCGAGCGCAGCTCGCGGAACCGCGCGGCCTCGGCCGCGTCCGCGATCCGCTTCGCGAGCAGCGGGAAGAGGTCGCGGTCCTCGTCCTCGTGGTGGTGGCCGGCGGACTTCTCGAAGTAGCGCAGGATCGCCTGGGCCGCGTTGCTCGCGTCGGCGTCCACGCCCTGGTCGGCGAGGTGCGCCGGGAGCTTCGAGAGGGTCTTCAGCTGCTTTTCGATGCGGCGGTGACAGCCCAGCCACATGCCGATGGGATCGTCGAATCCCGCGGGAGTGTCGAACAGGTTCATGG
>CAZNWZ010000046.1:0-13217 GCA_964576455.1 uncultured Lysobacter sp. | reverse complement strand
CTGGGGGCTCCTGTGGGTGGCGCTGGGCGTGGGGCTGGTGAGCCTCGCCACGCCGCTGGTGAGCGAGACGGTGCGCGCCAAGTGGTTCGACTTCCCGCGCACGCTGGGCCTCATGGCGCTTCCGGCCGCGTGCCTGTGGGCGGGGTTCATCGTCTGGCGCTCGACGGGAAGCCTCGCGCGCGGCGGCGGCGCGCGCGACTGGCACCCCTTCGCGGCGGCGGTGGCGATCTTCGCGATCAGCTTCCTGGGGCTCGCCTACAGCCTGTTCCCGTACGTGGTGATCGACAGGCTCACGGTCTGGGAGGCGGCCGCGCACCCCTCGTCGCTGCGCGTCGTGCTCGTGGGCGCCGCGATCGTGCTGCCCTTCATCGTGGCCTACACGGCCCTCTCGTACCGGGTCTTCCGCGGGAAGGCGAAGGCGGGGCTGTACGACTAGCGGGGGCGCGGCGGGAGGCTAGCGCTCGATCAGCCCGCGCTTGTCCTTGACGCCCTTCCACTCGTCGGCGTCGGCGGGGGCGTCCTTCCTCTCGACGATGGGCTTCCAGACCTTGCACAGCTCGGCGTTGAGGGCGATGAAGTCCTTCTGGTCCGCCGGCACGTCGTCCTCCGCGAAGATGGCCTCCACGGGGCACTCCGCCACGCACAGGGTGCAGTCGATGCACTCGTCCGGATCGATCACCAGCATGTTGGGCCCCTCGCGGAAGCAGTCCACGGGGCAGACGTCCACACAGTCGGTGTACTTGCACTTGACGCAGGACTCGGTGACCACGTACGTCATGAATCGGACCTTTCGGAAAGCGCGCCTTTTCGCCGCGGGAAAGCCCGCGATTTTACCAGATCGGCGCACCCGGACTTGCGGCCGGTCAAGGGCGGCGCGCGCCGCGCGCTTTGCCTCGCGGGCCGGGATTACGCTACGATGATGGCCCATTCGTAGCGCCCGACCGCCCGCAGGGCGGCCCGCCGGGCGCGCCATCCCAAGCCCAGAGCGAGGAAACCGTGAGCGACAACATCATCCAGGTGACGGACGATTCCTTCGACCAGGAGGTCCTGAAGAGCCCCACGCCGGTGCTCGTGGACTACTGGGCGGAATGGTGCGGCCCCTGCAAGATGATCGCCCCCGCCCTCGACCAGATCGCGCAGGAATACGCGGGGCGCCTCAAGGTCGCCAAGCTCAACATCGACGAGAACCAGGCGACGCCCCCCAAGTTCGGCATCCGCGGCATCCCGACGCTCATGCTCTTCAAGAACGGCAACGTCGAGGCGACCAAGGTGGGCGCCCTCTCGAAGACGCAGCTCAACGCCTTCATTGACAGCAACATCTGAAACCCGCTACGCTCCCTCACGTCCTGGCTGCAGATCCGATTGGTCGACGCGACCACGCAAGCAGCGCCCCCCGTTCCGCAGCGCCCTCCGCAGCCAGGTAACCCCCCCGATTTTCCCGGTCCGCGCCCCCTGCGCGGGCCCGTTCGACACATCCAGCCCAAGCCCCCCGCATGTACCTTTCAGACCTGAAGCTCAAACACGTCTCCGAGCTCCTCGAGATGGCCACGGAGCTCGAGGGCGCCAACCGCCTTCGCAAGCAGGAGCTCATCTTCGCCCTCCTCAAGGCCCAGGCGAAGAAGGGCGAGGCCATCTTCGGCGACGGCACGCTGGAGGTCCTGCAGGACGGCTTCGGGTTCCTGCGCTCGCCCGACACGAGCTACCTCGCGGGCCCGGACGACATCTACGTCTCGCCCTCGCAGATCCGCCGCTTCAACCTGCACACGGGCGACTCGATCGAGGGCGAGATCCGCACCCCCAAGGACGGCGAGCGCTACTTCGCCCTGGTGAAGGTGGACAAGGTGAACGGGGAGCCCCCGGAGAACGCCAAGTCCAAGATCCTCTTCGAGAACCTCACCCCGCTGCACCCGGACAAGCCGCTCAAGCTCGAGCGCGAGATCAAGGCCGAGGAGAACCTCACCGGGCGCGTGATCGACATCATGGCGCCCATCGGCAAGGGCCAGCGCGGCCTCATCATCTCGCCGCCCAAGGCCGGCAAGACGGTGCTCATGCAGCACATGGCGCACGCGCTCACCTCCAACCACCCGGACATCGTCCTCATCGTGCTGCTCATCGACGAGCGCCCGGAGGAAGTGACGGAGATGAGCCGCACGGTGCGCGGCGAGGTGGTGGCCTCCACCTTCGACGAGCCCGCCACCCGGCACGTGCAGGTGGCCGAGATGGTGATCGAGAAGGCCAAGCGCCTGGTCGAGCACAAGAAGGACGTGGTGATCCTGCTCGACTCCATCACGCGCCTGGCGCGCGCCTACAACACGGTCGTCCCCGCCTCCGGAAAGGTCCTCACCGGCGGCGTGGACTCCAACGCCCTGCAGCGCCCGAAGCGCTTCTTCGGCGCCGCGCGCAACGTCGAGGAGGGCGGCTCGCTCACGATCATCGCCACGGCCCTCATCGACACGGGCTCGCGCATGGACGACGTGATCTACGAGGAGTTCAAGGGCACGGGCAACATGGAGATCCACCTCGACCGGCGCGCGGCCGAGAAGCGCGTGTATCCGGCGATCAACGTGAACCGCTCCGGCACCCGGCGGGAGGAGCTGCTCATCGCGCCGGAGATCCTCCCCAAGGTCTGGATCCTCCGGAAGCTGCTCTACGGCATGGACGAGCTCGAGGCGACCGAGTTCCTGATCGACAAGCTGCGCTCCACCAAGGGCAACGACGAGTTCTTCAATTCGATGAAGAAGGGCTGAGCGCCCCGCGCCCGCCGCCCCTTTCCGGGGGTCGTGAACGATTTCGGTGCGCCCGGGTCGAAAGGGGACCTGCAAACCCCTGATTGGCATAGGATTTGCGTTGGGCCCCCGTTTCGGCGATAATGCGCGTTTCCCGGCAGCCGGTGCTGGAACCCCCTATCCCGGTGCCCAGCGAGCGAGAAAGGCGCGAAAGACCATGAAAGAAGGCATCCACCCCAACTACCGCGAGGTCGTTTTCCTGGACACGAGCTGCGATTTCGGCTTCGTGACGCGCTCGACCGTCTCCACCAGCGAGACGATCAAGTGGAAGGACGGCAAGGAGTACCCTTGCTACAAGATCGAGATCTCGGCCGAGTCCCATCCCTTCTACACGGGCAAGCAGAAGATCGTCGATACGGCCGGCCGCGTCGACAAGTTCAAGAAGCGCTACGCGCGCAAGTCGGCCACCCCGTCCTGAACCGCCGGACGGCCTCCGGGCGCCGAGTAAGCGCCCGCTCGCATCGAACGGAAAGGCAGCCTCGGCTGCCTTTTTTGTTGCCCCGGCTACAATACCCCATGCCCCACCGCCGCCCCGTGGACCGCGCATGAACCGCGTCGCCGAGCCCCCCGCCGGCACCCTCCGGGGACGCATCGCCTACGACGGCACGCGGACGCCGGTGAAGTCGGCGCTCTTCCTGCTCGTGTGCGCCGCGTGGCTGCTGCCGGGCCTGGTGGGCCACGACCCCTGGAAGACCGACGAGGCACTCGCCCTGGGCGCGGTCTCCGGCATGCTGCGCTCGGGCGACTGGGCGGTGCCGATGCTCGCGGGCGAGCCCTACCTCGAGCGCGCGCCGCTCTTCTTCTGGGTGGCCGCCGCCTTCGCCCAGGCGTTCGGCGGCTGGCTGCCCCTGCACGACGCCGCCCGCCTCGCCTCCGGCTTCTTCATGGCGATCACGATGGCCGGGGTGCACGTGGCGGCCTGCGCCCTGCACGGCCCCCGCGCCGGGCGGATCGCCGTCCTCCTGCTGATCGGTTGCCTGGGGCTCCTCATCCGGGCCCACGAGATGAGCACCGACCTCGCCGGGCTGGCCGGCGTGTCCGCCGGCGTGGCGGGGCTCGCGCTCGCGGCGCGCCGGCCGTGGATCGGCGGCCCGCTCTTCGGGGCGGGGCTGGGCGCCGCGTTCCTCGGCGACGGCCTCATCCCGGCCCTCCTCGTCTCCCTCCTCGCCCTGGTGCTGCCCGCAGTGGGCGCGGCCTGGCGCACCCGGGCCTACGCGATCGCCGCGGCCGCGGGCTTCGCCCTGGCGGCCGCGGTGGCGGCCTCCTGGCCCCTGGTCCTCTCGAGCCGCGATCCGGCCCTGGCGGCCGAGTGGCTGGGGATCGCGCTCGCCACGCGCTGGACGGCGGGGGCGACCCGCGGCCCGCTGGCGGACCTCGCCTATTTCGCCCGGATCCTGCCGTGGTACGCGTGGCCCGCGCTGCCGCTCGCCGCCTGGACGCTCTGGAAGGCCCGCCGCGGCCTGGCGGGCCGGCAGGACCTGCGCCTGCCGCTGGCCGCGAGCGTGCTCTTCTTCCTCGTCCTCACCTTCCTCGCCGAGGCGCGCGAGGCCAACGCGATGCCGCTGCTCGTGCCGCTCGTGCTGCTGGGCGTGGCCGAGCTCGACACCCTGCCGCGCGGGGCGGCGAGCGCCCTCGACTGGTTCGGCGTGACCACCTTCGCGCTGCTCGCGCTCCTGCTCTGGCTGGGGTTCGTCGCGGCGATGACGGGCAGCCCCGAGGCCGTGGCCGCCTGGCTGCAACGCGAGGTGCCGGGCTTCGACTACCCCTTCCGGTTCATCCCGTTCGCCCTGGCCGCCCTCCTCACCTGCATCTGGACCGTGGTGGTCGCGCGCTCGCTGAGGACCACCCGCCGCGCGGTGGTCAACTGGAGCGCCGGCATCACCATGGTCTGGATGCTCGCGATGATGCTGGGACTGCCGGTCATCGACCAGGCCCGCAGCTACCGCGGCCTCTCGCAGCGCCTCGCGGCGGAGATCGGCGCCTCGCCCTGCACGCTCGGCGCCGGCGTGGGCGACGCGCAGCGCGCGCTGCTCGACTACTTCGCGGGGCTGCGCGTCCTGCCGCCGGAGCACCGCGACGCGGGCCGCTGCGACACGCTCCTCGCCCAGGCGACGCGCGGCCGGCTGCCGGCGTTCGATGCCTCGGGATGGCGCGAAGCGTGGCGCGGCTCCCGGCCCGGCGACCGCAGCGAGGCCTTCGTCCTGTTCCGGCGCGTCCGCTAGGGCTCAGCGCTCCCGGTAGAGCACGCCGGCGCGGATCAGCGCCTTCTCGATCTCCACGCCCACGAAGACCACGCTCGAGAGCGCCAGGCACAGGACGAGCTCGGCCGCCGAAAGCGGCTGCGTGTGGAAGATGCCGTTGAGCCAGGGCACGTAGATGACGGCGAGCTGCAGCCCGACCGTGAAGACCACGGCGGCGGCGAGCGGCGCGTTCGACCACAGGCCCAGGGCGAAGAGCGATTCCCGCTCGGACCGGATCGCCAGAACGTGCCCGAGCTGGGAGAGCGCCAGGACGGTGAACACCATCGTCTGCCAGTGCGCCACGCCGCTCGCGTGCGCCCACGCCTGCGTGGCCACGCACACCCCGCCCAGGAGCAGGCCGACCCAGACGATGTGCTGCCACATGCCGCGGGCGAAGACGCTCTCCTTCGGCGGGCGCGGCGGCCGGCGCATCAGCCCCCGCTCGCCCGGCTCCACGGCGAGCGCGAGGCCGGGAAGGCCGTCGGTCACCAGGTTCACCCACAGGATGTGGATCGGCAGCAGAGGGATTGGCAGCCCGAGGAACGGCGCGAGGAAGATCGTCCAGATCTCCCCCAGGTTGCCGGTCATGGCGTAGCGGATGAACTTGCGGATGTTGTCGTAGATGCGCCGGCCCTCGCGCACGGCGCTCACGATGGTGGCGAAGTTGTCGTCCAGGAGCACGAGGTGCGAGGCCTCGCGCGCGACGTCGGTGCCGGAGCGTCCCATGGAGACCCCCACGTCGGCGCGGTTGAGCGCCGGCGCGTCGTTCACGCCGTCGCCGGTCATGGCGACGATCTCCCCGCGGGCCTGCAGCGCCTCGACGATCCGGATCTTCTGCTCCGGGTTCACGCGCGCGTAGACGGCCGCCTGCCCGGCGCGCTCGCGCAGCTCGCCGGGATCGAGGCGGGCGAGCTCGGCGCCGTCGATCACCGCCCCGCCCTCGCCCAGGATGCCCAGCGCCTGCGCGATGGCGCGCGCCGTCACCGGGTGGTCGCCCGTGATCATGACCGGCCGGATGCCCGCCGACCCGCACTCGGCCACCGCGGCGGCGGCCTCCTCCCGCGGCGGATCGATGAGCCCCGCGAGCCCGAGGAACACGAGCCCTTCCTCCACCTCGTCGACCGCCGCCCCGGAAGGCAGCCCTTCCCAGCGCCTCGCCGCGAACGCGAGCACGCGCAGTCCGTCGGCGGCCATGCGCTCGGCCTCGGCGAGCACCGCCGCCCGGTCCATCGCCGCCTCGCCCCGGGTCGTGCCTACCCGCGCGCATCGGGGCGCCACCGACTCGGGTGCGCCCTTGGTGAGGGCGAGGTGCCCGCCGCCGTCGCCGTGCACCGTCGTCATGCGCTTGCGGTCCGAGTCGAACGGCAGTTCCATCACGCGCGGCATGGCCGCCGCCAGGTCCTCCTTCTCGAATCCCGCCTCGCCCGCGGCCGCGTGCAGCGCCGTCTCCGTGGGGTCCCCCTGCAGCACGCCCGCGCCGTCCTCCACCGCGTCGTTGCACAGCGCCATGGCCCGCAGGAGCTGCGGCCACGGCTCGTCCTGCGGCACCGGGCCGCCGGTCCAGGGCGCCGCCCCGGCCGTCCACAGCCGGGCCACGCGCATCCGGTTCTGCGTGAGCGTGCCCGTCTTGTCCGAGCAGATGGTCGTCACGGAGCCGAGCGACTCGACCGCGGGCAGCCGCCGCACGAGGGCGTTGCGGTCCGCCATCTTGCCCGCGCCCATCGCGAGCGCCACCGTCACCACCGCCGGCAGGGCCTCGGGGATGGCGGCCACCGCGAGGCTTACCGCGGTGAGGAACATGAGCACCAGCGGCTCGCCGCGCAGGATCCCGGCCGCGAAGACGATGGCGCAGATGCCCAGCGCCACGAGGGCGAGCAGCCTGCCGAACTGCGCGAGCCGGCGCTGCAGCGGCGTCTGGCCCTCGGGGGCCGACTGGAGGAGGGCCGCGATGCGGCCCAGCTCCGTGGCCATGCCCGTCGCCACCACGATGCCGCGGGCGTGGCCGTAGGTGACGATGGTCCCCTTGTAGGCCATGTTGGTGCGGTCGCCGAGCGCCGCCGCCTCCGCCGCGAGGGGCGTCACCTGCTTGTCCACGGGCACGGACTCGCCGGTGAGCGCGGCCTCCTGCACCTTCAGGCGCGCGACCCTCGCCAGGCGCAGGTCCGCCGGGACGATGTTGCCGGCCTCGACGATCACCACGTCGCCGGGCACCAGGTCGCGGGCGGCGATCTCGGCCACCAGGCGGTCGCGGATCACCCTCGCGTGCGGCGCGCCCATCCGCCGCAGCGCCGCCATCGTCTTCTCCGCGCGGTACTCCTGGATGAAGCCGATCACGGCGTTCAGCACCACGATGACGACGATGGCGATGGAGTCCTGCGGCTCGCCCACGAGGCCCGCGACGACCGCGGCCGCGAGCAGCACGAGGATCATGAAGTCCGTGAACTGGCTCGCCAGCATGATCCAGGGCGAGCGGCGCTCGCCCTCCGCGAGCTCGTTGGCGCCGTGCCGCGCGAGCCGGCCCGCCGCCTCGCCTTCCGCGAGCCCGCTCTCGATGTCCGTCGCGAGGCGCGCCGCGACCTCGTCGGCCTTCAGGCGGTGCCAGTCGGGCGTCGTGGCGGTGCGGTCGGCGGCGTCCACGTCGGCTCGCCTCAGAACCCGAAGGCCCGGATCACCGCGAGGTAGACGAGGATGGTGAGCGTGTCCTGCAGGACCGTGGCCATCGGCCCGCTGCCGTAGGCGGGATCCACGCCGCGGCGCGCGAGCCACCACGGGAAGGCGATGCCGATGCCGCTCGCGATGGTGCCGGCGGCGAAGAGGGCGGTGCCCACGGCGCCCGCCAGCCGCGCGTCGCGATAGACCGCGGCCACCGCGACGAAGGCGAGCGCGCCCAGCACCGATCCGATGACCGCGCCCGTGCGCAGCTCCCCGGCCACGAGGTGGCCGATCCCCGCGCGCGTGAGCGAAAGGCCGCGCACCGCGATCGCCTCGCTCTGGGTGCCGATCGCGTCCGCGAGGTACACGAGCGCGGGCACGAAGAACGCCACGGCGACGTGGGCCTGGATGACGTCCTCGAAACCCGCCATGGCGGCGGTGGCCGCCGCGCTCCCGGCGAGGCCCGCGACGAGCCACGGCAGGCGGTGGCGGGCCCGCCGCATGGGCGGATCCTCGATCGCGTGCCTCGCGCGCGAGGACTCCCGCGCGATGCCCGTGAGCCGGTGCAGGTCCTCCACGTGCTCGCGCCGCAGCACCTGCAGCAGCGCCTGCGGCGGCATCACGCCCAGGAGCGCGCCATTCGCGTCGACGACCGGCAGCGCGTCCACCCCGTGGTGCAGCGCGACGGAGGCCGCGTGCTCCTGGTCCTCCTCGGCGTGCACGCGCGGGTAGCCGGCCGCCATCACCTCGCCCACCGGCTTCTCGTCGGGCGCGGCGAAAAGCTGCCCGATGGTCACCACGCCCTCGAGGAGGCCGTGGGGACCCACGACCGCCACGATTTCCACGCAGGCCGGCTGCTCGCGCGCGAGCCGCCCGCGCAGGACGCCCACCGGCTCGTCGCGGCCCGCGCGGGCCACGTCGGCCACCACGTGATCGGCGACGCGCTCGCGGTGTTCGCGCCCTTGCGGGTCCATGGCGTCACTTCACGAGCGTGACGGGCACTTCGGCGAGGTGGACCACCTTGTTGGCGACGGAGCCGAGCACGAGGCTCTTCACGGGACCCAGGCCGCGGGTGCCCATCACGATGCACTCCACTCCCTCGTCGGCCGCGACCTCCGCGATGATCCCGCCGGCGTCGCCCACCAGCAGGTGCTCCTCGCAGGCCACGCCCGCGGACTCCAGGGCCGCGCGCGCCCCCTCGAGCGCCTCGCGGCCTGCCTTCTCGTGGATCCGCTGCACCATCTCCGCGGTGACGTGCGGCGAGATTTCCCACGCCATGATCGGCGGCTGCACGTTGAGGAGCAGGACCTTCGCCGAGGGATCGCCGCGCAGCAGCCCCGCCGCGAACCCGGCCGCGCGCACCGAACACGGCGAGCCGTCCGCCGGCAGCAGCAGCTTCTTCATGGTCGACCTCCTTTCCCGTCGGGTGACCTCCCCACCATGGTCGCCCGCGCCCCCCGCGGGGGGCTTCACGCAGATCAAAGGTCCTTCCGATGCGGGGGCGGCGGGGGCCCGGGCGGGCCGCCCGCCGGGGCTCAGGCGCCCGCGAGGCGCCGGTCCAGCAGCTCGATCCAGTGCGACATCGGCTTCGAGGTCCCCGACTCGATGTGCAGCAGGCACCCGATGTTGGACGTGCAAAGGGCCGCCGGGTCGCCCGATTCCAGGGCCTTCACCTTGTTGGCGAGCAGCTGCCCGGAGAGCGCCGGCTGCAGGATCGAGTAGGTGCCCGCCGAGCCGCAGCACACGTGGGCGTCGGGGACCGGCGTGAGCGTGAATCCCGCCTCGCGCAGCAGCCCCTCGACGATGCCCTTCTGCTTGAGCCCGTGCTGCAGGCTGCAGGGCGCGTGGTAGGCGACGGGCTGCGCGACGGCGGGCCGGCCCGCGAGCAGCTTCGCGAGCGCGGGGCGCTCGGCCGCGACGACCTCACCCACGTCCTTCGCCAGGGCGGTGATGCGCGCGGCCCTCGCCGCGTAGGCGGGGTCGCCCGCCAGGAGGTGCCCGTAGTCCTGCACCATGGTGCCGCACCCGCTCGCCGTCACGACGATGGCCTCGGCGCCCGCCTCCACGTGCGGCCACCACGCGTCCACCTGGCGGCGGATGCGATCGAGCGCGGCCTCCTGCGCGTTGAGGTGGTGCTCGATCGCGCCGCAGCAGCCCGCCTTCGGCTCGCGCACGAGCGAGATGCCCAGCCGGTCGAGCACGCGCGCCGTGGCCGCGTTGATGTCCGGCGCGAGCGCGGGCTGCACGCAGCCGTCCAGCACGATCATCCGGCGCGCGTGCCGCGCCGCCGGCCATTCGCCCGCCACGCGCTTCGGCGGCACCTGCCGCGCGAGGCCCGCGGGCAGGAGCGGCCGGAAGAGCCGGCCCAGCGCCACGCCGAAGGCGAAGAGCGGGCCCGAGAGGAAGGCGAAGCGCAGGACGGCGCGAACGGCCCGGTCGGCGAAGCCGCGCGGCACCCTCTTCTCGACGAGGCCGCGGCCGATGTCCACGAGGCGGCCGTACTGCACGCCCGAGGGGCAGGTGGTCTCGCAGGCGCGGCAGGTGAGGCAGCGGTCGAGGTGCACCTGCGTCCGTGCCGTGACCGGCGCGCCCTCGAGCGCCTGCTTCATGAGGTAGATGCGCCCGCGCGGGCTGTCGAGCTCGTCGCCCAGCAGGTTGTAGGTGGGGCAGGTGGCGAGGCAGAAGCCGCAGTGCACGCACTTGCGCAGGATCGCGTCGGCCTCGCGGCCCTCGGGCGTGTCCTTGATCCAGTTTGCGAGGTTCGTCTGCATCGCGGTCGGTCAGAAGTTGTCCAGGCGGCCGGGGTTCAGGATCCCGGCGGGGTCGAAGGCGTCCTTCAGCCGGCGATGGATCTTGGCGATCGCGGGCGCGAGCGGATGGAAGACGCCCGCGGCTCGATCGCCGTTGCGGAACAGGGTCGCGTGGCCGCGCGCGCCGGCCGCCAGCTCGCGGGCGCGCGACGCCACCAGGTCGCCGCATGCCCAGCGAAGCCCGCCGCCCCATTCCACGAGCTGCGGGTGCCCGGCGGCGATGGGCGCGGCCGTCTGCGCCACCGACAGACGCCAGAGCGGCCGGCCCGCAGCGAAGAAGGGCAGGCGGTGCTCGCGAAGGTCTTCCCAGTACGCGGCGCCGTCGGCCTCTTCGGTTCCGCCCAGCTTCGCACGCGCCGCGGAAACCGCGCTGGCGGCCCCGGCGAGGCGCACGCGCAGCACCCCGGCCTCCCACGCCGTGGCCGAGAGGGGCAGCGGCTGGCCCGCCCAGCGGTTCACCGTCTCGATCATGCGCGCCTCGTCCATCTCGAAGGCGAGGGTCGCCTCCGCCGGCGGCTTCGGCAGCACCTTGAAGGACAGCTCGATGAGGACGCCCAGGGTGCCCAGCGCGCCGGCCATGAGGCGCGAGACGTCGTAGCCCGCCACGTTCTTGATGACGCGCCCGCCGAAGGACAGGTCCTCGCCCTTGCCGTTCACGATGCGCGCGCCGAGGACGAAGTCGCGCGCCGCCCCGGCGTAGGGCCGCCGCGGGCCCGACAGGTTGCAGGCGACCGTGCCGCCGATGGTGGCCGCGCTCCCGAAGCGCGGCGGCTCGAAGGCGAGCATCTGCCCCTCCGCCGCGAGCGCGGCCTCGACCTCCCCGATCCGCGTGCCCGCCTTCACCACCAGCACGAGCTCGCGCGGCTCGTAGGCCACGATGCCGGCGTAGCCCGCCATCGCGAGCGGCTCGCCGGCGGCGGGTGCGCCGTAGAAGTCCTTCGTGCCGCCGCCGCGGATCGCGAGCGGCGCCTTGCGCGCGGCGTGGTCCTTCACGCGCGCGCACAGGTCCTTGATGAAGTCGTCGGCCATGGGGGGCTCTAGAACCGGGGGATGTCGGGACGCGGGACGTGGCCGCCCCGCACGTGCATGCCGCCCCACTCCGCGCAGCGCTTGAGCGTGGGGACGGCCTTGCCGGGATTGAGGATGCCCGCGGGATCGAACGCGGCCTTCACGTCGTGGAAGGCGGCGATCTCGCCGTCGCGGAACTGCAGGCACATCTGCTTGAGCTTCTCGATGCCCACGCCGTGCTCGCCGGTGATGGTGCCGCCGTGCTCGATGCACAGCTCGAGGATCCTGCCGCCCAGCTCCTCGCTCCTCTCGAGCTCGCCCGCCTTCGCGGAGTCGTAGAAGATGCAGGGGTGGATGTTGCCGTCGCCGGCGTGGAAGACGTTCCCGATCACCATGCCGTACTCGCGGCCGAGCGCGTAGACGAGCTCGAGCACCTCGGGAAGCGCGCGCCGCGGGATCGAGCCGTCCATCGTGTAGTAGTCGGGGAGCACGGTCGCCAGCGCGGCGAAGGCGCCCTTGCGCGACTTCCACAGCCTCGCGCGCTCGTCCTCGTCCTTCGCGATGCGGATCTCGGTGGCCCCGCACGCGGCGAGGATGCGTTCCACGGCCGCGCGGGCCTCCGCGGCCTCCTCCGCGCCGCCGTCGACCTCCACGAGCAGCAGCGCCTCGGCCTTGGGCAGCCCCAGCGCCATGTAGCGCTCGCAGGCGTCGATCACGACGCGGTCCATCATCTCGAGAGCCGCCGGGACCACGCCCGCGCCGATGATGGAGCTCACGGCCTCCGCGCCCGCCTTCACGGAGTCGAAGGCCGCCAGCAGCGTCTCGGTCACCTCGGGGCGCGGCAGCAGCCGGAGCGTCGCGCGCGTGATGACGCCCAGGTTGCCTTCGCTCCCCGCGAGGAGCGCGAGCAGGTCGTAGCCCGGCGAGTCGAGCGCCTCGCCGCCCACCTCGATCAGGTCGCCGTCGCCGTCCACGGCGCGAAGGCCGGTGACGTTGTGCACCGTGAGCCCGTACTTGAGGCAGTGGATGCCGCCGGCGTTTTCGGCGACGTTTCCCCCGATGGAGGAGACGACCTGGCTGGAAGGGTCCGGCGCGAAGAAGAGGCCCGCGGGCTCCGCCGCCACGGTCACCTGCGCGTTGGGCACGCCCGGCTCCACGGTGGCCAGCCGCGCGGCGGCGTCGATCGCGAGGATGCGCCGCATGCGCGTGACCACCAGCATCACGCCGTCGGCCCGGGGCGTTGCGCCGCCCGAGATGCCCGTGCCCGCACCGCGCGTCACGACGGGCACGCCCAGGCGCCCGAGCGAGCGCACGGTCTCCCTTACCTGCTCCTCGGTGTCGGGCAGCACCGCGGCCATGGGCGCCTGGCGATGCTGGATGTAGGCGTCCATCTCGAAGGCCGCCAGCCGCTCGGGCTCGGCGACCAGGCTCATGGGCGGGCGGATGGACGCGAGCGCCGCAAGGGCAGCGAGGCGAGTGGCCGCCGACGGTGCCGCGTCCATCAGAACCTCGGCAGGTCGGGATGCGGCAGCTGGCCGCGGTGCACGCGCATCGCGCCGTAGTCTGCGCAGCGGTTGAGGGTCGGCACGCCCTTGCCCGGGTTGAGCAGCCCCTGCGGATCGAAGGCGGCCTTCACCGCGTGGAACTGCGCGAGCTCGGCCGGCCGGAACTGCACGCACATCTGCTTGATCTTCTCCACGCCCACGCCGTGCTCGCCGGTG
>CAZNWZ010000045.1:0-13348 GCA_964576455.1 uncultured Lysobacter sp. | reverse complement strand
AGGGCGGCTTCGACCTCACGATCCAGGCGGCCACGGGCGTCATGAGCGTGACGGGCGAGCCCGAGGGCGCGCCGGTGAAGTGCGGCGTCCCGCTCTCGGACTTCGCGGCGGGTCTTTACGCGGCGTTCTCGATTTCGGCCATGGTCGCGCGCGTGCGCTCTGGCGGCCCCGGCGGCACCATCGACGTGCCGATGTTCGCCACCACCATCGCGATCGCGGCGCTGCAGACGAGCGAGTACTTCGGCACCGGGAAGAACCCGCGCAAGCTCGGCTCCGCGCATCCGCGGAACGCGCCCTACCAGGCCTACCGCGCCGCCGACGGCTGGTTCGCCATCGCCGCCGGCAACAACAGGCTTTGGCAGTCCGTGTGCGACGTGGTGGGCGCTCCCGAATGGGCGGAGGATCCGCGCTTCGCCTCGACGACGCTGCGCGCGGCGAACCAGGGCACGCTGAAGGAAATGCTCGAGGCGCGATTCGCGAGCGACACCTCGCACGCGTGGCTGGAGCGCTTCCGCGCGGCGGGCGTGCCCTCGGCGCCCATCAACGGCTACGCGGAGGCGCTGGCCGATCCGCAAGCCGAGGCGCTCGGGCTCGTCGTTCCCGCGACCCTTCCCGGCGGCCGCGCCACGCGCACCGTGGGCTGTCCCATCCGGCTCGATGGCGAGGCGGTGACCGTGAAGACGACATTTCCCGCGCTGGGCGAACACACCGCCGCCTTGCGCGCGCAGCCGAAGGAGCAAACATGACGACGGACACCGACCGCATCGCGCCGCTGCGCGATTTCGTGAAGGCCATGACGCGGCTCGTCGAGCGCACCGACGACGAGGCGGCCCTCCTCGCCGGCGCGAGACCGCTTCTCGCGAAACTCATCGCGGACGACGCCTGGCTTCCCGAGGAGTGCGCCCGGCCCGACCCGCAGTTCTACCGCCAGTACCTGCTGCACTGCGACCCGCTCGAGCGCTTCTGCGTGGTGAGCTTCGTGTGGGGGCCGGGGCAGAAGACGCCCGTGCACGACCACACCGTCTGGGGGCTCGTGGGGATGATGCGCGGGGCGGAGCGCTGCCGGCGCTACGAGCGCGCCGCCGACGGCAAGGTGCGCGCGGTGGGCGAGGAGCAGGTGCTCAAGCCGGGCGAGATCGAGGCCGTCTCGCCGACCGTGGGCGACATCCACACGGTGGCCAACGCGCTCGCCGACGCGCCCTCGGTGAGCATCCACGTGTACGGCGCCAACATCGGCGCGGTGCGCCGGCACGTCTTCGATGCGGCCACGGGGGCGGCGAAGGATTTCGTCTCCGGCTATTCGCTGGCCACCGTGCCGAACCTGTGGGACCGCTCGGCGGTCGTCCGCGCTGCGATCGCATGAGCGAGCAAGTCGCCACCGCCTGGCTGGACCGGCCGGAGAAGGGCAACGCGCTTTCCGCCGCGGCCGTGGAGGCGCTCTCGGTCGCCGTCGCGGCGGCGATCGCCGATCCGTCCGTTCACACGCTCGTGATCCGCGGCCGCGGGCGGCACTTCTGCACGGGCTTCGATCTCTCCGACCTCGAAACCGAGACCGATGCGACGCTTCGCGCGCGCTTCGTCGCGCTCGAGAGGCTGCTCCAGATGGTGTGGCACGCCCCCGTGCGCACGGTAGCCGTCGCCACGGGCCGCGCCTGGGGCGCGGGCGCCGATCTCTTCGCCTCCTGCGATATCCGCGCCTGCTCGCCGGACGCGACGCTGCGTTTCCCCGGAACCGCCTTCGGCATCGTGCTGGGGACGCGGCGGCTCGTGGAGCTCGTCGGCTGGGACCGCGCGCGTCCGCTCGTCTCCGAGGGCGCCACCGTGGACGCGGCCGGGGCCCTCGCCGCGGGACTCGCCACCGACCTCCTCGAGGGTGACATCGAGGCGTGGCTCGCGTTACGCTGCGCTCCGCCCGTCGCCGACCGCCTCACGCTCGCGGCGATCCGGGAGGCCACGAGGCCGGACCACCGCGCTGCCGACCTCGCGAGCCTGGACCGCTCGGCCTCGCGGCCGGGCCTCGTGCAACGCATCGATCATTACAGGAAGAGCCTGAAGAAATGAACAAGACCGCCCGCCTCCTCGTCCCCTGCCTCCTTTGCGCCACCACCGCGTTCGCCGCGCCTCCGGATGCGTGCTCCCTCATCTCGAAGGACGAGGTGAACAAGATGGCGAAGAAGGGCGACGCGGTCCACGTCGAGAAGCGCGGCCTCGGCAGCGAGAGCGAGTGCAGCTTCCTCGACTCGGGCAAGAGCGCCGTGCTCACGGTGAGCCTGCGCGAGAGCGCGGACCCGGCGGGCGAGCTCAAGATGGACGCCGGCGTGCAGGAGCGCATGTACAAGAAGCCCGTGAAGACGGTGGCGGGCGTGGGCGACGAGGCCTGGTGGGCGGACAACCAGGGGGTCCTCGCCTTCCGCAAGGGGAAGATCGCCGGGCGGGTCTACTTCACGGGCAGCAAGTACGGCGGCGAGCCCGTCACGACCGAGGTCGCGAAGCTCGTCGCCGGCAGGATCAAGTAGCCGCGCGAGCTCAGGCCGGGCGGCGGGCGATGAAGGTGCGGAAGCGCTTGAGCTTGTCGCCGGGCGCCGGGAAATCCTCGACGCCGTCGTGCAGCACTTCCCAGCCCGCGAAGGGCGCCGCGATCTCTTCCGGCTCGAAGAGGTAGTACTCGTCGGGATCGAACATCGCCAGGAACGTGGTCCCCGCGATGAGGGCGTTCACCACCGCCACGCCGCCCGGCCTCACCGCGTCGCGCACCGCCGCGAGTCCCGCGAGCGCCTCCTCGCGCGCGAAGAACATGAGGAGGCCGATGCAGTTGACCGCGTCGTAGGTCTCCTCGGGCCGCCAGCCCTTCAGGTCCACGGTCCTCACCCAAACGTCGAGCCCGGAGGCGATCGCCCTTTCGGCGAGGTCCTCCACCGCGTTCTCGCAGGCGTCGTAGGCCGTGACGTGCGCGCCGCGGGCGGCGGCGGCCATGGCGAGGTTGCCCAACCCGCAGCCGAGGTCGAGGACCTTGCCCATCAGGTACGGCAGTGCTCGCACCTCGAAGGGGTTGAGCTGGTATTCGTGGGCGGCGATCTGGCGTTCGAACTGGGCGCCGAAGAACTCGACCGCGTGGGGTTTTCGCGGGGGCATGACAGCCCGGATTCTACCGTGGACGCACCTCCAGCACCGCCATCATCCCCGCGTCCTCGTGCTCCAGGATGTGGCAGTGGACCATGCGCCTTCCCGGCATGTCCTGGCGCATGCGGATCGTGGCGGTCGTGCCCGAGGGCACGTCCACGGTGTCGATCCACGCCGCATAGGGCGCCGCGGTCACGAAACCGCCGGAGCCCCGGCTCACGAGCTGGAACTGCGTGCCGTGGACGTGGATGGGGTGGTCCATCATCGTCTGGTTCACGATTTCCCAGTCCTCCACGTCGCCTGCCGTCGAGACGTAGTCGACGCGGTTCATGTCGAAGGGACGGCCGTCGATGAGGAAGCTGCCCGCGCCGGCCATCATGCCCATACCCGATTGCGTGAGCGTCACGCGCTTGCGCGCCACCGCCGGGCCGAGGCTCGCCACGGGCCGCAGCGAGGACGGGACCGCGAGCGGGCTCACAGGGGACTCGGCCGTGGTCGCGAGCGTGAGCAGGTCCTCCGCCGCGTAGGCGCCCATGCCCATCGTGTCGATGGCGTGGCGCTGCGCCCGCAGCGTGAAGCGCGCCCCGGGCGTGCTGCTCGCCGTGACGACGATCTCCACGCGCTGCGCGGGCGCGACGAGGACCTCGGAGAGCGGCCCTACCGGCGCGCCGAGGAGACCGCCGTCGGTGCCCACCAGCGTGAAGGCGTGGCCGTCGAGGGAGAGCCGCAGGTAGCGGGCGCTCGTCGCGTTGAGGATGCGCCAGCGCTGCGTGGCGCCCGGACGCACGCTGTGCACCGGCAGCCTGCCGCCGTTCACCAGCAGCTGCTCGCCCTGGCGACCCACCGTGAAATCCATGGCCGTGCCCGGCGACACCTGGCCGCTCGCGTCGAGGCGGATCCCCGTCACCAGCATCGTCACCTCGGGGAGGTGCGCCAGCGGATCGTCGCCCGCGCGCACGATGAAGGGGGCGGCGAGCCCCATCGACACCTGCTGCGCCGTGGTCTGGTGCGCGTGCGGGTGGTACCAGTAGGTGCCGGCCGTGCCCGGGGGCAGGTCGAACTCGTAGACGCGCGTGGCGCCGGGCCGCACCGGATCCATGGGGCTGCCGTCCTGGTCGGCGGGAACGGGCAGCCCGTGCCAGTGCACGGTCGTGTCGAGCGGCAGGCGGTTCTCCACGGCGATGCGCACGTGGTCGCCCTCGCGCACGTCGACGACGGGACCGGGCAGGAGCCCGTTGTAGAGCCACAGCGACGTGGTCCGCCCCTCCAGGAGCGGGAGGCCCGCCGGCGCCGCGGTGAGCGAGGCCGAGAACCTCCCCGCCTCCGGGGCCGCGTTCGCCAGCGTCGCGAGCGACCTGAGCGGAAGGCCCTGCGCGAGGGCCGCGCCGCCCGGCGGGAACGGGCCGCCCATCATCGGCATGCCGTCGCCACCGCCCCCGCCGCCGCAACCGGCCAGGAGCGAGCCCGCGCCCGCCGCGGCCAAGCCGAGGAACTCGCGGCGCTTCATGGCCGGATCACCTCGCCTTCTCGATCGCCGTGACGACGTAGTCGCCTTTCGACTCCACGACGCGAAACTTCACCTTGTCCCCGGCGGCAAGCCCCTCGAGCATCGCGGGCGACTTGACGCCGAACGCCATCGTCATCGGGCCCATGTTCACGCTCTTGATCTCGCCGTGCCGGATGATGATCTTGCCGGCGGCCTTGTCCACCTTGCGAACCTCGCCGTCGGCCATGTCCGTCGCCGCCGCCTGCGCGACTGTGCCCGCCGCGGGCGCGGGGTGCGAATGCTGCGCGACCGCCGATGCGGTCATGGCGGAAAGAAGGAGGGTGAGTGCGATTCGCTTCATGGTGCGGCTCCTGGTTGGGGTGAAAGGGAAACCGGTCGGCCCGCTTCCTTCGCGAGCCGCCGCGCCTCGCGCCTGCGCAGCAGCAGCCACGCGGCGGGCACGACGAACATGGAGATGAGGGGGGCGGTCACCATGCCGCCCACCATGGGCGCGGCGATGCGGCTCATGATCTCGGAGCCGGTGCCCGTCTCCCACAGGATGGGCGCCAGGCCGATGACCGTGGTGGCCACCGTCATCGCCTTGGGCCGCACGCGCAGCACCGCGCCCTCGCGGATCGCCTCCACGAGCGTGACCTCGTCGGCGCGGCCTGCCGCGATGCGCTCCTCCCACGACTGCTTGAGGTACACGAGCATCACGATGCCGAACTCGGCCGTGACGCCCGCCAGCCCGATGAAGCCGACGGCGGTCGCCACCGACACCTCGTGGCCCAGCGCGTAGAGCAGCCACACGCCGCCCACCAGGGAGAAGGGGAGCGTGGCCATGATGAGCAGGGCCTCGTCCATGCGCCGGAAGGTGAGGTAGAGCATGATGAAGATGATCATGAGCATGGCCGGCACCACCATCGCCAGGCGCTTCTGGGCGCGCTCCAGGTACTCGAACTGCCCGGACCAGGCGATGGAGTAGCCGGGCGGGAGCGTCACCAGGTCGGCGACGGCCCGTTGCATGTCGTGCACCACCGAGCGCAGGTCGCGGCCCCGGATGTCCACGTACACCCAGCCCGAGGGACGCGCGTTCTCGCTGCGGATCATGGGCGCGCCGTCGGTCACCTTCACCTGCGCCACGTCGGAGAGGCGGATCTGCGCCCCGCGCTCGGTGAGGATGGGCAGGCTTCTCAGCCCCTCGAGCGAGTCGCGCAGTTCCCGCGGGTAGCGCACGTTGATGGGAAAGCGCTGCAGCCCCTCGATCGTCTCGCCGATGTTCTCGCCGCCGATGGCCGCGGAAACGAGCGACTGCACGTCGGCCACGTTCAGGCCGTAGCGCGCCGCGCGGTCGCGGTCGATGTCGATGTCCACGTAGCGCCCGCCCGTGAGGCGCTCGGCGAGCGCGGAGCTCACGCCCGGCAGGTCCTTCACCGCCCGCTCGACCTCCTCCGCGATGCGCTCGATCTCCACGAGGCTCTCGCCGGAGACCTTGATGCCCACCGGGCTCTTGATGCCCGTGGCGAGCATGTCGATGCGGTTGCGGATGGGCGGCACCCAGATGTTGGCGAGGCCCGGCACCTTCACGGTGCGGTCCAGCTCCTCGATGAGCTTCTCCATCGTCATGCCGGGGCGCCACTCGCCTCGCGGCTTGAACTGGATCGTGGTCTCGAACATCTCGAGCGGCGCGGGGTCGGTGGCGGTCTCCGCGCGGCCGGCCTTGCCGAACACGCGCGCCACCTCCGGCACGCTCTTGATGAGGCGGTCGGTCTGCTGCAGGAGCTCGGCCGCCTTGCCGGCGGAGAGCCCCGGCAGCGCCGAGGGCATGTAGAGGAGGTCGCCCTCGTCCAGCGGCGGCAGGAACTCGCCGCCCAGCCTCGAGGCGGGCCAGAGCGTCACCGCGGCGGCCACGAAGGCCACCCCGATGGAGAGCAACGGCCGCCGGATCACGCGCTCCAGCAGCGGCCGGTAGACGGCGATGAGGAAGCGGTTCACCGGGTTGGCCTCCTCGCGGGGAATGCGGCCCCGGATGAAGTAGCCCATGAGCACCGGCACCAGCGTCACGGCGAGCGCCGCGGCCGCCGCCATCGCGTAGGTCTTGGTGAAGGCGAGCGGCGAGAAGAGCCGGCCCTCCTGCGCCTCGAGCGCGAAGACGGGGATGAAGGAGATCGTCACGATGAGCAGCGACGAGAAGAGCGCGGGGCCCACCTCCACGGAAGCCTCGCCGATGAGCTTCCAGCGCGTCTCGTTGTCCGGCTCGCGGCCGCCGTGGCCGTCCTGCCAGGTCTCGAGCTTGCGGTGCGCGTTCTCCACCATCACCACGGCGGCGTCCACCATCTCGCCGATGGCGATGGCGATGCCGCCCAGCGAGACGATGTTGGCCGTGATGCCCTGGTAGTGCATCACGATGAAGGCGGTGGTCACCCCCAGCGGCAGCGAGATGATGGAGACGAAGGCCGAGCGCCAGTGGAAGAGGAAGAGGATGCAGATGAGGGCCACCACGACGAACTGCTCGACGAGCGTGTTCCCGACCGTGGCCACGGAGCGCTTGATGAGGTCGGAGCGGTCGTACACGGGCACGATCTCCACGCCCGGCGGGAGGCTGCGCTTGAGGCTTTCCAGCTTCGCCTTCACCAGGTCGATGGTCTCGAGGGCGTTCTTGCCAGAGCGCATCACGATGATGCCGCCGGCCACCTCGCCCTCCCCGTCCAGCTCCGAGATGCCGCGGCGCATCTCCGGGCCCACCTGCACGCGCGCCACGTCGCCCAGGCGCACCGCCACGCCCGCCTCCGTCGTCATGAGGGGGATGCGGCGGAAGTCCTCCAGCGACTTGAGGTAGCCCGAGGCGCGCACCATGTATTCGGCCTCGCCCAGCTCCAGCACCGACCCGCCCACCTCCTGGTTGGCGCGGCCGATGGCCTCGATCACCCGGGCGTGCGTGATCCCGAGCGCGCGCAGCCGGTCGGGGTCCAGCACGATCTGGTACTGGCGCACCATGCCGCCCACGGTGGCCACCTCCGCCACGTTGGGCACGCTCTTCAGCTCGAACTTGAGCAGCCAGTCCTGGATGGCGCGCATCTGCGCGAGGTCGGTCCTGCCCGTGCGGTCCACGAGCGCGTACTGGTAGATCCAGCCCACGCCGGTCGCGTCCGGCCCGATGGCCGAGCGCGCGGCCGGGGGCAGCCGTCCTTGCACCTGGTTCAGGTACTCGAGCACGCGGGAGCGCGCCCAGTAGAGGTCCGTGCCGTCCTCGAAGATGATGTAGACGAAGGAATCCCCGAAGAAGGAGAAGCCGCGCACGATCTTCGCGCCCGGCACCGACATCATCGTCGTCGTGAGCGGGTAGGTGACCTGGTTCTCGACGATCTGCGGCGCCTGCCCCGGGTAGGTGGTGCGGATGATCACCTGGGTGTCGGAGAGGTCCGGGATGGCGTCGAGCGGCGTGTGCAGCGTCGCCCACACGCCCCAGGCCGCGAGCCCGAGAGAGGCGAGCAGCACCAGGAAGCGGTTGGCGATCGACCAGAGGATGAGCCGCGCGATCATTTGGCGGCACCCTTGGGCGCGATCTTCGTGACCACCGGCATGCCGTCCTTGTCGAGCGTGAAGGAGAGGCGCACCTCCTGGCCGGGCTTCGCCCCCGGCGGGACGCCGCCCTTCATCGGGATGAACTCCATCGTCATCGCGCCCCACTTGAGCTCGGGCACCGGGCCGTGGGTGATGGTCCAGGTGTCGCTCCCGAACTTCTCGAGCTTGGCGTCGGCCTGGTACTCCTTGCCCCCGGGCGCCTCGCCCATGCGGGTGCCGGTCGCCTTGAGGCTCGCCTCGGAGTCGATGAGGAACTGGCCCGAGACGACGACGCGCGCGCCGGGCTCGAGCCCCTTGAGGATCTCCGTGCGCCCGCCCTGCTCGCGGCCGGCCTCCACCTCCACGGGCTCGAACTTGCTGTCGCCGCGGTCCACCACGATGACCGTGCGCCTGCCCGTGGGGATCACGGATTCGCTGGGCACCAGCACGGCCTCGCGCGAGGCCGCCGGCGCGATGGAGAGCGTGGCGTACATGCCGGGCTTGAGCTTGCCCGCGGGGTTGGCGAGCTCCACGCGCGCGCGCACGGTGCGGCTCGCGGCCACCACGTCGGGCAGCACCGCGTTCAGGCGGCCCCCGAACTTCTCGCCCGGATAGGCCGGGACCGTCGCCGTGATGGGCGCGCCGGGCACGACCGCCGCGGCCTGGGCCTCAGGGATGTCCACGTTCACCCACACGGTGGACAGGCCGTTGATCCGGAAGAGCATCGCGCCGGGCATGAGCGTCATGCCCTCGCGCGCGCCCAGCTCGCCCACGACGCCGTCCACCGGCGAGGCCAGCGTGACGCGCGGCTGCGGCCTGCCCTCGCGCTCGACCTCGGCCACCTGCTCCTCCGTCATGTTGAGGAGCAGCAGCCGGTTCCTCGCGGCGCGCGCGAGATCCTGCGCGCCGGGGGCGGCGCTCTTCCGGAGCGCGAGGTATTCCTCCTGCGCGCCGGCCCACTCGGGCACGAAGAGCAGCGCAAGCGGCTGGCCCTTCCTCACCGGGTCCAGGGGCGCGCGCACGAGGAGCTTCTCCACGTAGCCCGGCGTCCTCGACTGCACCACGGTGACGGCGCGCTCGTCGAAGGCCACGGTGCCCACCGCCTCCACGGCGATCGCGAGGCGCCCCTTCTCGGCCACCGCCGTTCGCACGCCGAGGTTCTGCACCACGCGCGGGCTCACCTTCACGCCGCCGGCGTCGGCGCCGTCGTCGGCGTAGACGGGCATCAGGTCCATGTCCATGAAGGGCGAGCGGCCCGGCTTGTCGAACTTCTGCGCCGGGTACATCGGGTCGTGCCAGTAGAGGACCTTGCGGCCGTCGTGCGTCTTGCCGTCCTGCGGTGCGGCGGCGGGCGCCGCGGGGGCGGCGTGCATCGAGCGCTGCGCATACCAGTGGCCGCCGATCCCGCCGGCGGCGAGGAGGGCCGCACCGACGGCGGCGGAGACGAGGGTGCGGTTCATTGCGGGTTCCTTTCGGCGACGAGGTAGGCGAGGCTCGCCCAGGCCCGGGCGGCCTCGGCGCGGACGTTGAGGGCAGCGAGGCGGGCCTCGAGGAGCATGCGGCGCGCTTCCAGCACGGCGCCGAGCTCGGCGCGGTTGCCCTCGTAGGCGGCGAGCGCGGCCTTCGCCCGCTCCTCGGCGAGGGGCACGATTTCCTTCTCGTTGCGCTCGACGCGCGCGCGGGCGATCTCGTAGTCGGCGAGCGCCGCGCGCACCTCGGACTCGTAGCGGCGCCTCGCCTCCTCGGCCTGCGCGCGGGCCTGCTCGGCCTGCTTCATCCGGGCGAGCGCGGCGGGCTCCTGGCGCGTGCCGGCGAATACCGGCAGGTCCATCCGGAACATGAGCGAGACCATGTTGGTGTAGGCCGCGCCGCGCGCGCCGTAGGAAAGCTCGACGCTGTAGTCGGGCTGCGTGGCGATGGCGGCGAGCTTCGCCTCGGCCTCGGCCGCCGCCGTCATCGGCGCGAACATCGCGAGCTGCGGGTGGCTCTCGAGGTCCGTGGTGAGCTTCGCCACGTTCACCGGGAGCGCGGCGATGTCGGGCTCGCCGGCGGGCGCGCGTTTCGCGTCCTCGCCCAGCCAGCGGGCGAGCCTCGCCTCGGCGCGGCGGACCATGCGCTCGACCTCCAGGCGCCGGTCGGCGAGCTGCGCGCGCTGGCCCCTCGCCATGAGGGGGTCGGCCGTTCCCATCCGGCCGGCGGCGACCTGGGCCGTGGATCCGGCGATCTGCAGGTCGGTCTCGGCGGCCAGGGCGTCGACGAGGGCGAGCGAGCGTTCCGCGTAGAGCCGCTCGAACCAGGCCATCGCCACCTCCCGACGGATCTCCGCGGCCTGCATCGCGACCAGGGCGGCCTCGCGGCGGGACTCTGCCTGGGCGCGCGCGGCCAGCAGCTCGCGCTTGTCCCCGCGCACGAAGTCCTGCATCACCCCGATGCGGCGCATGGTCATGCCGTCGGCGGTGAGACTCCACTTGTCGGGGCCCTCCACCGGCGCGTTCTCGATTCCGACGATGAGCTTCGGGTCTGGCAGCTCGCCGGCGGTGGTGGCCAACGAGGCGCTCGCCTCGGCGGCCGCGCGCTGGGCCGCGAGCTGGGTGGAGCGCGCCTCGGCGAGCCTCAGCGCCTCGGCGAGCGTGAGCGGGGCCGATTGCGCCGCGAGGGCGGGGATCGGCAGGGCGAGCGCGACGAGGATGCGCGCGAGGTGCTGCGGGATGGACGGATGCATGGGACCTCCGGAAACGGTGACGGCCGGCCGCGAACGCCGCGGCCGGGGGGTATCACCCGGGGGTCAGATGCGAAGGACGCCGAAGAGGATGGCGGGGGGTGGAGGCGCCGCGGCCGGCGGGAGGCGCCAGGCCGGGCGGAAGTCGGCCGAGGCGACGGCCGCATCGGGAAGCTGCAGGCGCAGGACGGGGCCGACGGGGTCGGCGAGGGCGGCCAGGGGCGGCGAGTTGTCCACCGAGGCGCTGCCGTACCGGCAATGCTCCTGGCAGACGTTGCCGTTGGCCGGCGCCTCCTCCTGGGCCGCCATCTCGTGGCAAGCCTCGTGGTGAGCCTTCACTTCGGGATCGGCGGGCGCCTCGTGCAGCGCGCACGCATGCACCGACACCGCGAACTGCGCGAAGGCGAGCGCGAGCGCGGCGATCGAGGCGGCGACGGAGCGGCGGCGGCGAGTCATGGTCGGGAAGTATGCCCTTTCGGGGCTCCGGGCGGTATTGATCGGCCGCAACCTCGCCAGTTCCCCGAAAAGGGGACGGGTACAGGAACCGTCCCCCTTTTTCAGTGGGCGGCGAGCCAGTCGAGGGCGAGGGTGGAGAGGGAGCGCACGCCCAGCTTGAGGCAGGCCTCGTCGAGGTAGAAGCGCGGGCTGTGGTTGGGGGCGGCGGTCATCGCGTCGCGGTCCGGCGGGGTGCAGCCCACGAAGTAGAAGAATCCGGGCACGGCCTGCTGGTAATAGGAGAAGTCCTCGGCGCCGCAGACCTTGTCCACGACCTTCACCTTGCCCGCGCCCGCCACGCGCTCGAGCGTGGGCACCGTCCACTCGGTGAGCTCCGGGTGGTTGACGGTGACCGGGTAACCCCGATCGATGTGGACGTGGGCCTTCGCGCCGCCCGCGGCCGAGATCATCTCGGTGATGCGCTTCACGTGCTCGTGGATGGCGTCGCGCTGGCCCTCGTCGAAGGTGCGGATGGTGCCCTCGAGCTTCACCTCGTCGGGAATGATGTTGTTCCGCACGCCGCCCTGGAACACGCCCACGGTGACCACGGAGGGCTCCTTCGTGAGGTTCATGCTGCGCGAGACGATGGTCTGCAGCCCCACGACCACCTGCGAGCCCACCACGATGGGATCCACCCCGCGCCAGGGCATGGCGCCGTGCGTCTGCGAACCCCGGATGAACACCCGGAACTGGTCCGCGGAGGCCATGAGCGGCCCGGAGCGGTAGCCGATCGTGCCGGTGTTGTGGATGGAGGTGACGTGCAGGCCGAAGACCGCGTTCACCTTCGGGTTGTCCAGGCACCCCTCCTTCACCATGATGCGCGCGCCCCCCTCCTCCCCGATGGGCGGCATTTCCTCGGCCGGCTGGAAGAGGAAGACGACGGTGCCGGGGATCTCGGCGCGCATCCCGGCGAGCACTTCCGCCACGCCCATGAGGATGGCGGTGTGCGCGTCGTGGCCGCAGGCGTGCATCACGCCGCATTGCTGGCCGTTCCACTCCGCGACCGCCCTGCTCGCGAAGGGGACGTCCACCTCCTCCTTCACGGGAAGCGCATCCATGTCGGCGCGAAGGGCCACCACGGGGCCGGGCCTGCCGCCCCTGAGGACCCCCACCACGCCCGTCACGGCGACCTTCTCGCGCACCTCGTCGAAGCCCAGCGCGCGCAGGTGCTTCGCGACGATGCCCGAGGTGCGCACCTCGCGATTGCCCAGCTCCGGGTGCTCGTGCAGGTCGCGGCGCCACGCGACGACCTTCGCCTCCACGCGGTCGGCGGCGGCGGCGAGGGCGGCATCGAAGCGGAAGGGGGTGACGGCGGCGTCCATGGCGGCTCGGGTGTGGGAAAAGTGAAAGGGCATTGTAGCCCGGTGCGAGTGCGCCCCCGACTATAATGGCCCGACCTTCCTCCCCGCGCGCCCGCCCCGCGCCCGACGGCCATGGACCACCTCGAACCGAAGGATGCGCACGCGTTCCTCGAGAAGAATCCCGACGCGGTCTTCATCGACTGCCGCAGCGAGATGGAGTACATGTTCGTGGGCCATCCCGTGGGCGCGATGATGGTGCCCTGGTACGACGGCGCCGAGTGGGACTTGAATCCCCACTTCGTGGGCCAGGTGAAGAAGCTCGCGGGTGCCAACTTCCGCAACCGCCCCATCGTCCTCATCTGCCGCAGCGGCAACCGCACCCTCGAGGCCGGCCAGGCCCTCGAGGCGGCCGGCTTCCAGCGCGTGGTGAACGTGCTGCACGGCTTCGAGGGCGACCTCGACGAGAACCACCACCGCAACTCGAAGAACGGCTGGCGCGTGGCGGGCCTTCCCTGGCAGCAGTATTGAAGGGGACGCTACCCTTCACCGCGGCGTGAATGCGACAACCGGGTCATCAATTGCCGGTGAAGGGCAGCGTCCCCTTCAATCACCCGCCCGCTTCGCTTGCGTGGCTGGTGTGGGCGCTGGGCGCCGCCCTCTACC
>CAZNWZ010000044.1:0-13745 GCA_964576455.1 uncultured Lysobacter sp. | reverse complement strand
GCACGTTCAGCATCCACACGCCCAGGCGGGCCGCCGCGCGGCAGGCGCCGGCGACCGTGTTCGGGATGTCGTGGAACTTGAGGTCGAGGAACACCTCGAAGCCGCGCTCGTGCAGCTGCCCGACGATCGCGGGCCCGGCGGCCACGAAGAGCTCCTTGCCCACCTTCACGCGGCAAAGCCCCGGGTCCAGGCGCGCGGCCGCGGCGAGCGCGGCGGCGGCGTCGGGGAAGTCGAGCGCGACGATGACCCGCCTACTGTCCAATCTGCATCCTCGCGAGGTGGCGGCCTGCGGTCTCCAGCTCCGCCGTCCGGCGCGGCGGGAAGGTCTCCCAGCCGCCGCAGGCGGGGCACTGCCAGAAGAACTGGCGCGCCTTGAAGCCGCATTGCGAGCAGAGGTACACGGACAGCGCCTGGGCGTGCGAGTGCACGAGCGACTTCATGAGCTGGAGGTCCTGCCGCCGCTCGGGCGGGGCACGCAGCAGCTCCGCGTCGATGAGCCGGTCGAGGCCCACGAGCGTCGGGTTGCGCCGGACCTCGTCGCGCACCAGCCGCCAGGCGGCCTCGTCGCCCTCGTGCTCGGCGCTCGCCTGGTAGACCACGTTGAGGAGGTCGAGCCCCGGGTAGCGGTTCTGCAGGCCGCGCAGGAGCGTGAGGCCCTCGCCCGGCCGCCCCAGCGCCTTGTAGCTCTCCACCATCCCCTCGGCCGCGAGGCCCAGGTAGGCCGCGTCCTGCGACTCGATCGCCTTCCACGCCTCGATGGCCTCCTCGTGCCGGCCCTCGCGCGCGAGCCACTCGCCGCGCAGCAGGTTCGCGCGCACGCACTTGCGGTTGGCCTCGAGCGCGCGGTCGAGCAGCGCGTGCGCCGCCGGATGCCGGCCGTGGATGTTCTCCGTGATCGCGAGCTCGCAGAAGTAGTTGGCGATCTCGCGCTGGTAGTTGCGCTTGGCGCTCGCCTCGAGGCGGCGCGCGGCGCCGACGGCCTTCTCCCAGTCCTTCTCCTGGATGTAGATGTCGAGCAGGTGCCTGTGGACCTCGGGGGAGGCGTCGACCTCGGCCATCTTCTCGAGCACCGACTCGGCGTGGTCGAGGAGCCCCGCCTTGAAGTAGTCCTGCGCGAGCTCGAAGGAGGCCTTGCGCCGCTCCTCCTCCGGGAGGTCCTCGCGGGCCATGAGGTCCTGGTGCATGCGGATGGCGCGGTCGACCTCGCCGCGGCGGCGGAAGAGGCTGCCGAGCGCGAACTGGAGCTCGACCGTCTGCGGGTTCTCCTTGGCCACCTGCAGGAACGACTCGATCGCCTTGTCGGGCTGCTCGTTCAGCAGGAAGTTCAGGCCCCGGAAGTACGACGAGGGCATCTGCCGCGATTCCGACAGCAGGCTCTTCAGGTCCACGCGCGCGGCGACCCATCCCATGCCGAAGAACACGGGCAGGGCGAGGAGCCACCAGAACTCAAATTCCATGGGCGTCCTGGCCCGCGCCCGGGACGGGCTCGGGCGGGCGCGGCGCCACCGGCGCGGCGGCGGGCGGCGCCGGGGGCGGCGGGGGCGGCGGGTTGCGCCGAAGTCGCGAGATCTCGCGCCGGCTGCGCACCACGGTGGGCAGCCAGGCGAGCAGCCCGACCACCACGCCCGTCACGAAGGCCACCAGCACGACGAACACGAGCGGGGCCTGCCAGGACTGCTCCGGCAGGCCGTGCAGGGTGACGGGCTGGCTGTTCCTCGTCGCGAACCAGACCAGCACCAGGACGATCGCGATTCGGACTATCCAGGCGAGCGCTTGCATCGGGGTCGGGGAGCGAGCCGTCGGTTGGACAGGGTATCGGGGGGCGGGCGCAGGGGAACGGGTCGTCTTCGCGGGCGAAAAAAAAGCGGCAGGTGCATTCTACCCCGCCGCTTGCGGTTTCCGGCCGGCCGGAGCCGGTCACTCCTGGGAATCGACCCGCTCGCGCAGCTCCTTGCCGGCCTTGAAGTGCGGCACGTACTTGCGCGGCACCTGCACCTTCTCGCCCGTCTTGGGATTGCGCCCCACCCGCGGCGGGCGGAAGTTCAGGCCGAAACTGCCGAAGCCGCGGATCTCGATGCGATTGCCCGACGCGAGGGTGTGCGCCATCGCGTCGAGCATCGTCTTCACCGCGAGTTCCGCGTCCTTGGGCGCCAGTTGACTGTGCCGCGCGCTCAGCAACTCGATGAGCTGTGACTTGGTCATGGCGTGCGAGTCTCCCCCTTGCATTTTTTATGTATGCCCGCCGGCGGTGCTATTCCTTGGAGCCGCTGCCGAGCTTGGCCTTCAGCAGGGCGCCCAGGTTGGTGGTTCCCGCGCTGGCGCTGGACTCGGAGGCCATCTTCTGCAGGGCCGCCGCCTCCTCGGCCGCGTCCTTGGCCTTGATCGACAGGTTGATCGAGCGGTTCTTGCGGTCGATGTTGACGATCACGGCCTCGATCACCTCGCCCTCCTTGAGGTGGGCGCGGACGTCCTCGACGCGGTCGCGCGAGATCTCGGAGGCGCGCAGGTACCCTTCCACGTCCTTGTCGAGCTCGATCACGGCGCCCTTGGACTCGATCGACATGACCGTCCCCTTCACGATGTTGCCCTTGTCGTGCACGGTGACGTAGTTGCCGAACGGGTCGCCCTCGAGCTGCTTGATGCCGAGCGAGATGCGCTCGCGCTCGACGTCGATCGACAGCACCACGGTCTCGACCTCCTCGCCCTTCTTCATCGCCTTGACGGCTTCCTCGCCGGCGGCGTTCCAGGAAAGGTCCGACAGGTGCACGAGGCCGTCGATGTTGCCCGGCAGGCCGATGAACACGCCGAAGTCGGTGATGGACTTGATGGAGCCCTTCACCTTGTCGCCCTTCTTGTGGTTCATCGCGAACTCTTCCCACGGGTTGGGCATGCACTGCTTCATCCCCAGGGAGATGCGGCGGCGGTCCTCGTCGATCTCGAGGATCATGACCTCGACCTCGTCGCCCAGGCTCACCACCTTGGCCGGGTGGACGTTCTTGTTGGTCCAGTCCATCTCGGAGACGTGCACCAGGCCCTCGATGCCGCTCTCGATCTCGACGAACGCGCCGTAGTCGGTGATGTTGGTCACCTTGCCGAACAGGCGCGTGCCCTGCGGGTAGCGGCGCGAGATGCCGATCCACGGGTCCTCGCCCAGCTGCTTCAGGCCCAGCGACACGCGGTTCTTCTCGGCGTCGAACTTGAGGATCTTGGCCGTGACCTCGTCGCCGACCGCCAGGACTTCCGTCGGATGCTTCACGCGGCGCCAGGCGAGGTCGGTGATGTGGAGCAGGCCGTCGATGCCGCCCAGGTCCACGAACGCGCCGTAGTCGGTGATGTTCTTGACGATGCCCTTGACGACCGCGCCTTCCTTGAGCGTCTCGAGGAGCTGCTGGCGCTCGACGCCGGCGGTCTCCTCCATCACGGCGCGGCGCGAGACCACGACGTTGTTGCGCTTGCGGTCGAGCTTGATGACCTTGAACTCCAGTTCCTTGCCCTCGAAGTGCGAGGTGTCCTTCATCGGGCGCAGGTCGACGAGCGAGCCGGGCAGGAAGGCGCGGATGCCGTTCACCATGACGGTGAGGCCGCCCTTCACCTTGCCGGAGACGACGCCGGTGATGATCTTGCCGGTCTCGAGCGCGTTGTCGAGCTCGGACCAGGCCGCGAGCTTCTTGGCCTTCTCGCGCGAGAGCTTGGTGGCGCCGAAGCCGTCCTCGAGCGCCTCGATGGCGACGGAGACGAAGTCGCCGGGCTTCACCTCGAGCTCGCCGCGGTCGTTCTTGAATTCCTCGGTGGAGATGGCGCTTTCGGACTTCAGTCCCGCGTTGACGATCACGACGTTCGGATCGACCGAGATGACTTCGGCGGTGATGACCTCGCCCGAGCGCATCTCCTGGCGGGTGAGGCTTTCCTCGAAGAGGGCGGCGAAGCTTTCGGTGGCGGGGGTGGGAGTGGATTGGGACAGCATTGAAATGAGCCTGTGCTTTCGTCTGGCACGGCCTCTCGGCCGTGGCTGGTTGAATCACGCCAATCGGGCGGCGCGCCCCCGGGGCTCGCGGCGGGGCCGCCTGCCCTGGAAACACCTAACCGATTGACACCCTTGGGCTTTTGGCCCCGTCAGGGAGAAAGGAAGCTAATTCCGCTCGCGCTCCCGGTACCACGCGAGGACCTGGTCGACCGCCTGGTCGATGGTGAGCCCTCCGGTATCGAGAAAAAGCGCGTCGGGATAATGCCTTAGCGGTGCCACGGGCCGGTTGCTGTCGCGCGCGTCCCGAAGCCGCAGTTCCTCCACAACGTCCGCCATTTTTGCACACATTCCCTTTTCCATCAACTGCTTATGGCGGCGTTCCGCCCGGATGCCCACTTCGGCGGTCAGGAACACCTTCAGCACGGCGTCGGGGAAGACCACCGAGCCCATGTCGCGGCCGTCCGCCACGAGTCCCGGCGCCTGCCGGAACCCGCGCTGGCGCGCCAGGAGGGCCGCCCGGACCTGCGGGCTCGCCGCCACGCGGGAGGTGGCGGAACTCACGGATTCCTCCCGCACCGCCTGGGTCACGTCCTCGCCGTCCAGCCATAACTTCCCGTCGCGAAAGGAAATTTCCATCGCCCGCGCCGCGGCAGCCAGGGCCTCGGGGTCGTCCAGGGGAACGGCTCGCCGCAGGGCCTGGAGGGTGGCGAGGCGGTACAGGGCGCCGCTGTCCAGGTAGTGGAAGCCGAGCGCGGCCGCCACCCGCTCGGCCACGGTGCCCTTGCCGGAGGCCGAGGGGCCGTCGATGGCGATCACGGGCGCATTATTTGTCATGGCTATTGTTGAAATAGAAATAATTGACTTGCCCTATCGATAGACCGTCCCCATCATGACGACATGATCCGTCACCCGGAGAAATCCATGGCCAAGACCCTCTCGTTCGCCGCCGTCCACATGAGCGTGGCCTTCGGCGTCGGCTACGCCATGACCGGCAGCGCGGCCGTCGGCGGCGCCCTCGCCCTCGTGGAGCCGCTCGTCAACACCGTCGCCTACCACTTCCACGAGAAGGCGTGGGCGCTCCCCGGCCGCCGCCCCGCCGGCGCCCGTGACGACGCCACGAAGACCCTCTCGTTCGCCGCGGTCCACATGGCCGTGGCCTTCGGCGTCGGCTACGCCATGACCGGCAGCCTCGCCGTGGGCGGCGCGCTCGCGCTCGTCGAGCCCCTCGTCAACACGCTCGCCTACTTCCTGCACGAGCGCGCCTGGTCGCTCCTGGGCCGTGGCCGTCACGAGACGACGCGCGACCAGGCTTCGAAGAAGTCCGGGAAGGTCTTCGACACGCACCCCGGGTCGTTGATCCGGACCTGAACGGGGCCGAAGGCGGCCAGCGCGAAGCACATCGCCATGCGGTGGTCGTCGTAGGTGTCGATGGCGGCGCGCCCGGGGCCGGGCGCCCCGGTCGCGAAGCCCTCGGGCGGCACGATCGCCAGGTAGTCCTCCCCCTCCTCCACCCGGGCGCCGAGCTTGCGAAGCTCGGTGGCCATGGCGGCCAGCCGGTCGGTCTCCTTCACGCGCCAGCTCGCGATGTTGCGAAGCCGCGAGGGCCCGGTCGCGAAGAGCGCCAGCACCGCCGCGGTCATCGCCGCGTCGGGAATCGTGTTGAGATCCGCGTCCAGCGGCCGCAGCGGCGGCCGGCCCGAGACCTCGATCCAGTTGTCGCCGAAGGCGACCCGGCCGCCCATGGCCTCGATCACCTCGGTGAAGCGCACGTCGCCCTGCAGCGCGCCGCGGCCGACCCCCTCGACCCGCAGCGGCCCGCCGCCCAGGAGTCCCGCGGCGAGAAAATACGAGGCGGAGGACGCGTCCCCCTCGACGTCGATGGCGCCGGGCGAGCGGTATCGCGCCCCGTCGGGCACCCGGAAGGCCCGCCAGCCCTCGCGCTCGACCTCCACGCCGAAGCGCGCCATGAGGGCGAGCGTCATCTCGACGTAGGGCCTGGAGATGAGCTCGCCCGCGACCTCCACGCGCACGCCGCCGCCGGTGGCCCCCAGCGCGAGCAGGAGCCCCGTGAGGTACTGGCTCGAGACCTCCCCGCGCACGCGCACGGTGGCGCCGGCGCGCCGCTCGCGCGGCGACAGCGCGAGCGGCGGATAGCCCTCGTTGCCCAGGTAGTCGATGCGCGCGCCCGCCTGCCGCAACGCGTCCACCAGATCGCCGATCGGGCGCTCGTGCATCCGCGGCACGCCCTGCAGCCGGTAGCGGCCGTCGCCCATCGCGAGCGCCGCCGTGAGCGAGCGGAACGCGGTGCCGGCGTTGCCGAGGAAGAGCGTGGCCTCCTTCACGGGGAAGCCCTCGGGTACGCCCGTCACGGACCAGTCGCCCTCGGCCGCCCCGGCCACGAGCCTCACGCCCAGGGTGGCGAGCGCCTCGCGCATCACGCGCGTGTCGTCGGAGTCGAGCAGCCCCCTCACCCGCGTGGTGCCCTCGGCGAGGGCGGCCAGCAGGAGCGTGCGGTTGGAGATGCTCTTCGAGCCCGGGAGCCTCAGGGTGCCCGCGGCGCGCGTGGCGTGCGCGAGGTCCAGCCAGGCGGGCGCGCTCATTCGTCCGAGCTCGGCCGCTTGCCGCCGGACCACGCGCGGCGGGCGTTTCGCGCCTCCGTCATCAGCCGCTGCAGGCCGGAGGCGTCGCCGCGCGCCACGAGCTCGCGGAACACCGCCACGCGCGCCGCGTAGCGGTCCAGCTCCTCGAGCAGCGCCTCGCGGTTGGCGAGCGCGATGTCGCGCCACATCTCCGGGGAGCTGGCGGCGATGCGGGTGAAGTCGCGGAAGCCGCCCGCGGCGAAGCCCAGGAGCTCGGCCGCGTCGGGCCGGGAGACGATCTCGGAAACGAGCGCGAAGGCGAGCAGGTGCGGCAGGTGGCTCACCGAGGCGAAGATGCGGTCGTGGGCCGCCGCGGGCATCGCCGTCACGCGCGCCCCGCAGGCCTCCCAGCACGAGCGCACGAGGGCGGTCGCCTCCGGCGAGGTGGACTCGCCGGGCGTGAGGACCACGCGCGCGCCGCGGAACAGGTCGGCCACCGCGGCGTCCACGCCGCTCGACTCGCGCCCCGCGATCGGGTGCCCGGGCACGAAGCGCGGCAGGCGCTCGCGCAGCTCGCCGGCCGCGGTGCGCACGACGTCCGCCTTGGTGCTGCCCGCGTCCGTGACGACCGCGTCGGGCGCGAGCCCGAGGGCCACGTCGTGCAGGACGGGGCCGATCGCCCGCACCGGCACCGACACGAAGACGAGGTCGGCGCCGGCGGCGGCCTCGGAGGCCGACTCGGCGGCCGTGTCGATCACGCCCAGCGAGGCGGCGCGCTCGAGCGCCTGCACGTCGCGGTCCACGCCGACGACGCGCGCCACCGCGCCGGCGCGGCGCATCGCGAGCGCAAACGAGCCCCCGATGAGGCCCACGCCCACGACGGCGACGGTCTTCAGGCGGCGCAAGGCGGCCTCACCGGGCGGCTGCGGCGCCGCCGCCGCGGATCTCGCCCAGCGCCTGTTCCAGCGCGGCGAGGAAGCGCTCGTTCTGCGGCGCGGTGCCCACCGTCACGCGCAGGTGCTCGGGCATGCCGTAGCCCGCGACGGGACGCACGATCACGCCCTGGCGCAGGAGCGCGTCGTACACGCGGGCGGCCTCGCCCACCTTCACCGCGACGAAATTGCCGGCCGACGGGATGAACGCGAGGCCCAGGCGGGCGAAGCCGCGCGCGAGCTGCTCGAGCCCCGCGGCGTTCACGCGCCGGCTCTCGGCGATGAACTCCGCGTCGCCGAGGGCGGCGCACGCCGCGACCATCGCCAGGTGGTTCACGTTGAAGGGCTGGCGCACGCGGTTCATGAGCTCCGCCACCTCGGGGTGCGCGAGCCCGAAGCCCACGCGCAGGCCCGCGAGGCCGTAGGCCTTGGAGAGCGTGCGCGAGACGACGAGGTTCGGGAAGGCCGCGAGCCAGCCGGGCGTGGGCGAGCGGCGCTCGTCGGGCAGGTACTCGCCGTAGGCCTCGTCGAGGACGACGAGCGTCGTGGGCGGCATGCCCGCCACGAAGGCGCGGACCTCGTCCCACGGCAGGAACGTGCCGGTCGGGTTGTTGGGGTTGGCGAGGAACACGATCCTCGTGTCGGGCCGGACGGCCCGGGCCATCGCGTCGAGGTCGTGGCCGTAGTCCCGCGCCGGCACCTCGATGCCGCGCGCGCCGATGGCCTTCACCACGAGGGGATAGACCATGAAGGCGTGCTGGGCGTAGACCGCGGAGTCGGCCGGCGTGAGGAAGGTACGCGCCACGAGCTCGAGCACGTCGTTGGAGCCGTTGCCGAGCACGATGTTCTCCGGCTTCACCGGGAGCCTCGCCGCGATGGCGAGCTTCAGGTCGTGGCCGCTGCCGTCGGGATACCAGGCGAGGTCGCCGAGCGCGCCGCGCAGGGCCGCGATCGCCATCGGCGAGGACCCCAGGGGGTTCTCGTTCGAGGCGAGCTTGAGGATCCGGGATTCGGGCAGGCCGAGCTCCCGCGCGGTCTCGGCGACCGGCTTGCCCGGCACGTAGGGAGCGATTTCCCGGACGTGGGCCGGGGCGAGGTCTTTCGGGTGCATGGCGGGGGATTCCGGCGGCGCGAGCGCCTGGCGCGGTCTAGAGGACGGCCATCGGGTAGGAGCCGAGCACCTTGAGGTAGCCGGCGATCCGGCCGACCTCATCGAGCGCGGCGGCGACGTTGGGGTCGTCCCGGTGGCCTTCGATGTCGACGAAGAAGAGGTATTCCCAGAGCGCGACCTTGGAGGGCCGCGACTCGAACTTGGTCATGGACACGCCGCGCGTGGCGAAGGGCGTGAGCATCTCGTAGACGGCGCCCGCGCGGTTGCGCGCGGAGAGCACGAGCGAGGTGCGGTCGCGCCCCGAGGCCTTGGGCTCGTAGTCGCCGAGGATGAGGAAGCGCGTCGTGTTGTTGGGCTCGTCCTCGATGTTCGAGGCGAGGATCGCGAGGCCGTAGTGCTCCGCGGCGCGGTCGCCCGCGACGGCGGCCGTGCCCGGCTCCTCGGCGGCGCGGCGCGCGGCCTCGGCATTGCTCGCCACCGCCACGCGCTCGGCCTCCGGCACGTTGGCGTTGAGCCACTCGTGGCACTGCGCGAGCGACTGGCTGTGCGAGTAGATGCGGCGGATGGACGCGAAGTCCGTCCCCGATTCCTTGCATATCACGTGATCGCGAAGCGTCGTCGGCGAAGCCATCAAATGATGGTGGATCCGGATGAGGACCTCGCCGCAGACCTTGGCCGGCGTCTGCGGCATGAGGTCGAGCGAGCGGCCGACCGCGCCCTCGGTGGAGTTCTCCACGGGAACCACGCCGAAGTCCGCCGCGCCGGACTCGACGGCCCGGTACACCTCGTCGATCGAGGGCATGGGCGTCGCGACCGCGGCGAGGCCGAAGTGCTTCATCGCGGCGCTTTCGCTGAAGGTGCCCTGCGGCCCGAGGTAGGCCACGGTGATCGGGCGCTCCAGCGCGAGGCAGGCCGACATGATCTCGCGGAAGATGGTGGCCACCGTCTCGCCCGAGAGCGGGCCGGGGTTGCGCTCCTTGATGCGGCGCAGGACCTGCGCCTCGCGCTCCGGGCGGTAGGCCTGGCCCACCTTGAGCGTGCCGATGGTGCGCGCGAGCTGGGCCCGGGCGTTCAGGCGCTCGAGGATCTCGCCGTCGAGGCGGTCGATCTCGCCGCGCAGGCGGTCGAGCTCCGCGCTCACTCGGGCGCCTCCGGCAGCGGCGGCACCCGGCGCACGGAGAGCACGCCCGGGATCCGGGACAGCTCGCCGAGGACGCCGTCGCCGACCTCGCTGTCGAGATCCACGAGGGTGTAGGCCACCTCCCCCTTCGACTTGTTGACCATGTTGTGGATGTTGAGACCGCCCGCTGCCATCGTAGTCGAAATCTTTCCGAGCATGTTGGGCACGTTCGCGTTGGCGATGGCCACGCGGTGCGGCGAGCCGCGCGGCATCTCGACCGCGGGGAAGTTGACCGCGTTCCTCACCGTCCCCTCCTCGAGGAAGTCGCGCAGCTGGTCGATCACCATGGCGGCGCTCGCCTCCTCCGCCTCCTCGGTGGAGGCGCCCAGGTGCGGCAGGGCCACGATGCCCGGTTGCCCCGCGAAGCGCGGGCTCGGGAAATCGCACACGTAGGCCTTCAGGTGCCCCGAGGCGACGGCGGCCACGACGGCTTCCTCGTCCACGATCGCCGCGCGCGAGAAGTTGAGGAGCACGGTGCCCGGCCGCGCGAGGGCGAGCCGCCTCGCGTCGGCGAGGTGGCGCGTGGAGTCCAGCAGCGGGACGTGCAGCGTCACGAAGTCGGCGTGCGCGAAGCACTCGTCCACCGAGCCCGCGAGCCGCACGGGCGAGGGCAGGCTCGCCACCATCTCGGCCGTGGCTTTCGGGTCGAAGCCCACGACGCGAAGCCCGAGCTGCAGGGCGGCGTCCGCGACCAGCCCGCCGATGGCTCCGAGCCCCACGACGCCCAGCGTCTTGCCGCGCACCTCCACGCCGGCGAAGGCCTTCTTGCCCGCCTCGACGCGCTTCTCGTAGTCGGGCCCCGGGGCGAGCGCGCGCACGGCGTCGATGGCGGGCACGAGATTGCGGGCCGCGAGCAGCACCGCGGCCATCACGAGCTCCTTCACCGCGTTGGCGTTGGCGCCGGGGGCGTTGAAGACGGGGATGCCGCGCCGGCTCATCTCGGCCACGGGGATGTTGTTGACCCCGGCCCCCGAGCGCGCGATCGCCTTCACGCGGGCGGCGACGGCGGAGGCCTCGAGGACGTGCGAGCGCAGCAGGATCGCGTCGGGATCGGCGAGCGCGTGCTCCACCCGGTAGGCGTGCGCCGGGAAGCGGCGCAGGCCCTTCGCGGAGATCGCGTTCCAGGTGGCGATGCGAAAGGGCGAGTCCATGGTCGCGTCGGCCCGTTGCCGGGAGCTTGCCGCCCTAGCCGTGGCGGCGGGCGAAGTCGCCGAGGAACTCCACCAGGGCCTCGACCCCCTCCAGCGGCATCGCGTTGTAGATGGAGGCGCGCATCCCGCCCACCGAGCGGTGGCCCTTGAGCTGCGAGAGCCCCCGCGCCTCGGCCTCGGCCAGGAACTTCGCGTCGAGGGAGTCGTCGCGCAGGCGGAAGGGCACGTTCATGCGCGAGCGGTCCTCCTTCGCGACGGGCGTCGAGTAGAAGTCGATCGCGTCCAGGCAGCCGTACAGGCGCGACGCCTTGGCGACGTTCTCGCGCTCCATGGCCGCGAGGCCGCCCTTCGCGAGCAGCCACTTGAAGGTGAGCCCCGCGAGGTACACGGCGAAGGTGGGCGGCGTGTTGAGCATCGAGTCGTTGTCGGACTGGAGCTTGAAGTCGAGCACGTTGGGGGTGTCCGGGAGCGCCTGGCCGAGGAGGTCCTCGCGCACGATCACGATCACGAGCCCCGCCGGGCCGATGTTCTTCTGCGCGCCGGCGAAGATGAGGCCGTAGCGCGAGACGTCCACCGGCCGCGACAGGATGTGCGAGGACATGTCGGAGACGAGCGGCACGGCCCCCGTGTCCGGCGTCCAGTGGTACTCCACCCCGCCGATGGTCTCGTTGGTGCACACGTGCACGTAGGCCGCCCGCGGGGAGAGCTTCCAGGCCGCCTGCTTCGGCACGTAGCTGAAGTTCCGGTCCTCGGCCGTGGCCGCGACGTTGGGGCGGCAGTACTTCCTCGCCTCCGAGAACGCCTTCTTCGACCATTCGCCGGTGAGGACGAAGTCGACCTCGCCCTTGCCGCGCAGCAGGTTCATCGGCACGGCCGCGAACTGCGCGGTGGCGCCGCCCTGCAGGAAAAGGACCTTGTAGCCGGGGGGAATCCCCATGAGGGCGCGCAGGTCCGCCTCGGCCTCGGCCGCGATGCCGACGAACTCCTTGCCGCGGTGGCTCATCTCCATCACCGACATGCCCTTGCCGTGCCAGTCGAGGAGCTCCGCCTTCGCCTGCTCGAGCACCGCCGGGACCAGCATCGCCGGCCCGGAGCCGAAATTCCAGATGTGCATCTCGCCCGCCCTTTCTCGCTCGCGGCGCCCCGCCTCAGGCGGGCGCCTGGTCTTCCCCGCCACCGTTGCCGTGGCCGTTTCCGTTGCCGTTGCCGTTCCCGCCGTCTTCCTCGTCGCGGTCGGCCACCGTCTGCAGCCCCGAGAGCTTCTCGCCCTCGCCCAGGTTGATCAGGGTGACGCCCTGCGTGGAGCGGCCCATCTCGCGGATCTCCTTCACCCGGGTGCGGATCAGCACGCCGCCCGAGGTGATGAGCATGATCTCGTCCTCGGCCGAGGCGAGGGTCGCGGCCACCACCTTGCCGTTCCTCTCGCTCGTCTGGATGGCGATCATGCCCTGCGTGCCGCGGCCGTGGCGCGTGTACTCGGCGATGGGCGTGCGCTTGCCGTAGCCGTTCTCCGTGGCCGTGAGCACGCTCTGCGCCTCGTCCTCGGCCACCAGCAGCGCGATGACCTTGCCGCCCTTCGCGAGGTTCATGCCGCGCACCCCGCGGGCGCCGCGGCCCATGGCGCGCACGTCGTCCTCGGCGAAGCGGACCGCCTTGCCCTCGTCGGAGAAGAGCATCACGTCGTGGTGGCCGTCGGTGAGCGCCACGCCCACCAGGCGGTCGCCCTCGTCGAGGTCCACGGCGATGATGCCGGAGGCGCGCGGGCGGGAGAACTCCGAGAGCGCCGTCTTCTTGACCACGCCCTGCTGGGTGGCGAAGAACACGAAGCGGTCCTCGACGAACTCGCGCACGGACAGGATCGCGTTGATGCGCTCGTCCTCGTCCATCTTGAGGAGGTTCACGATCGGCTTGCCGCGGCTTCCCCGGCCGCCCTGGGGCACCTCGTACACCTTCACCCAGTACACCTTTCCCTTGTTCGAGAAGCACAGCACGAAGTCGTGCGTGTTCGCGATGAAGAGCTTCTCGATGAAGTCGTCCTCCTTGGTGGCGGTCGCCTGCTTGCCGCGGCCGCCGCGCTTCTGCGCGCGGTACTCGTCGAGCTTCTGGCTCTTGATGTAGCCCGCGTGCGAGAGCGTGACCACGACGTCCTCGGGGGCGATGAGGTCCTCCATCGAGAGGTCCACCCCGTTCACCACGATCTCGCTGCGGCGCCCGTCGCCGAACTCGCGCTTGATCTCGCGCAGCTCGTCCGCGATGATCCGCGTCACGCGCTCGGGCCTGGCCAGGATGTCGAGCAGGTCCTCGATGGCGGCGATCACCTCGCGGTACTCCGAGAGGATCTTGTCCTGCTCAAGGCCCGTCAGGCGCTGCAGCTGCATCTCGAGGATGCGCTGCGCCTGCACGTCCGAGAGGCGGTAGCCGTTCGCCGAAAGGCCGAAGTCCCGGGGCAGGTTCTCGGGCCGGAACTGGTCTGACGACGCGCGAGCCAGCATGTCCTCCACGAGCCGAGAGCGCCAGGTACGCGCCATGAGCTCGCCCTTGGCGACGGCCGGCGTCGCCGCGGCCTTGATGATCGCGATCACCTCGTCCACGTTGGACAGCGCCACGGCGAGGCCCTCGAGGACGTGGCCGCGCTCGCGCGCCTTGCGCAGGTCGTACACGGTGCGGCGCGTGACCACCTCGCGGCGGTGGCGCAGGAACACGTCGAGGAACTGCTTGAGGTTCAGGATCCTCGGCTGGCCGTCGACCAGCGCGACCATGTTCATGCCGAACGTCTCCTGCATCTGCGTGTGCTTGTACAGGTTGTTCAGCACGATCTCGGGGACCTC
>CAZNWZ010000043.1:0-14186 GCA_964576455.1 uncultured Lysobacter sp. | reverse complement strand
CGGCGATGGCGGCGCGGTGCCCCTCGTCGACCGGCAGCGCCTGCGTCTGCTGGTCCTCGTAGTACTGCAGGCGGTGCTCGAGGCGCCGCAGGAACTCGTAGGCGAGGCCCAGGGCCGCGACCCGCTCCGGCGGCAGCAGGCCGCGGCTGCCCACGGCGGCGAGCGCCTCGCGCGTGGAGGGCGTCTGCAGGCCCGCGTCGCGCCCGCCCCGCACGAGCTGGAAGAGCTGCACCGCGAACTCGCACTCGCGGATGCCGCCCGCGCCCACCTTGATGTCGTCGGTGCGCCCGCGCCGGCTGGCCTCGGCCTGGATGCGCCCGTGCAGGTCGCGCAGCGACTCGAGCAGGCCGTAGTCCAGGTAGCGCCGGTAGACGAAGGGCCGCACGATGGCCGCCACTTCCTCGCCGGGGCCGTTGAGCACGCGGCCCTTGAGCCAGGCGTAGCGCTCCCACGGCCGGGCCTGGCCGATGAAGTAGTTCTCCAGGGCCGCGAAGGAGCTCACCAGCGGCCCGGAGTCGCCGAAGGGGCGAAGGCGCATGTCCACCCGGAAGACGTAGCCGTCGTGGGTCGTGTCCGAGAGGAGGCCGATGGCGCGCTTGCCCACGCGCGTGAAGAACTCGTGGTGCGAGAGGGGGCGCGCGCCCGAAGTGTCGCCCTCCGCGGCGTGCAGGAAGACCAGGTCCACGTCGGAGGAGACGTTGAGCTCGCCGCCGCCGAGCTTGCCCATGCCCACCACGAGGAGGCGCTCGCCGCGGGCCGGCTCGCCGTGGATGGCCGCGAGCTCGGCGTGGGAGGCCGCCACCGCCGCGCCCACCGTCGCTTCCGCCAGCGCCGTGACCGTCGAGACCACCTCGTCCAGGCTCGCGAACCCGGCGAGGTCGCGGTGGATGAGCGTGAGCATGACCCGGGCCCGCAGCTCGCGCATGGCCGCCGCCAGGGCGGCGGCATCGCCGGCCGGCACGGCGGCCAGGGCCGCCTCGAGGTCCGCGCGGGCGAGGGGGGCCGCCGCGCTCGCGGCCAGGGCCTCGGCCAGGTGCGGGCGCGCCGCCGCCGTGCGCCTCGCGAACGGGGACAGGCGCAGGGTCCGCTCGAAGGCGGCGGGAAACGATTCGGGGGAAGGGCGGTCGATCATCCGGAAGGGGCCGCAGCCCCAGCCGCTACAATACCGCGAAACCCGGCGGGCCATCGCGACCGCCGCAACAGGCGCCGTCCCGGCGCCCCACCGCCCCGAGGACAGCATCAAGGCCCTAACCCGATCCGTCGCGCGCGTCGCGGCAGCCCTGGCCGGCGCGGCGCTCGTCGCGTTCCTGGCCGTGGTGCTCGCGCTGCGCTACGTCGTCTTCCCGCAGATCGACGAGTACCGCGACGACATCGCGGCCTCCGTCTCGCGTGCCTCCGGCATGGCGGTGACGGTGGCCGACGTGGACGCCGGCTGGCACGGCCTGCGGCCGCTGCTCGCCCTCACCGAGGTGCGGGTCGCCGACCGCCAGGGCAAGCCCGTCCTCGAGCTGGAGCGCGCCGAGATCTCGCTCTCGTGGTGGACGCTCCTGGCCGGCGACCTGCGCTTCCACGACGTGGATTTCTTCAGCCCCCAGCTGCGCCTGCGCCGCGGGCCCGACGGCCTGGTGTACCTCGCGGACAGGCCGCTGAACGCGACCGAGGCGGGGGAGGACGACGCGTTCGTCTCCTGGCTCCTCGCGCAGCCGCGGCTCGCGATCCACGGCGCCACCCTCGCCTGGCGCGACGAGCTCGCGGGGGCCCCGGAGGTGGAGCTGCGCCAGGTGGAGATCGCGATGCGCAAGGAGGGCCGCCGGCACCGCTTCGCGCTGCAGGCGCTTCCCCCCGCGGCCCTCGCCGAGCGGCTGGAGGCGCGCGCGGACCTGAAGCTCGCCCGCGCCGGGGGCGCGTGGACGGCCGCCGGGACGATCTACGCCGAGGCGGCCGGCGCCGACCTCGCCGCGATCCGGACGCACGTGCCCGTGCCCGAGGCCCTGCGCACCGCGCGCGGGAACTTCCGGGCCTGGGTGGACTTCGAGCCCGGCCGGGTGCGCGAAGTCACGGCCGACGTGAGCCTCGCCGGCGTGCGCGCGCAGCTCGCCGCCGACGTCCTGCCGCTGGACCTCGAGAGCCTTTCGGGGCGCGCGTACTACCGGGCGCAGGAGGGCGGCTACGCGGCGGGCGCGAGCGACCTCGCCTTCCGCACGCGCGAGGGGCTCGCGGCGCGCGCGGCCGACTTCTCGCTCGCGACGACCCGGCCGGCCGGGCGGGCGCCGCAGGGGGAGATCCGGGCCAACGGCGTGGACCTGAAGATCGCCGCCGCGCTGCTGGACTACCTCCCGGTGCCGCGCGAGGCGAAGGCGCAGGCGCACCGCTACGCGCCCCGCGGGCGCCTCCTCGACGCCTCGATCGTGTGGACGGGCGAGAGCCCCGGCGCGGCGAGCGCCTGGCGCGTGAAGGGCCGCTTCGAGGAGCTGGGCGTCAACGCGGTCGAGGCCCTGCCCGGCGTCACGGGGCTCACCGGCTCGATCGAGGGCGACGAGCGCGGCGGGCGCGTCCGCCTCGACTCCCGCGGCGTGCTGTTCGAGGCCGGGGGACTCTTCCGCGCACCGCTCGCCCTCGAGGCGCTGGAGGCGCGCGCCACGTGGAAACGCGAGGGGCGTGGACTCGAGGTGGCGATCGAGAGCGCCCGGCTCGCCAACGCGGATGCGGAGGTGAGCGTCTCGGGCGCCTGGCGCGCGCTGCCCGATTCGCCGCACGGCTCGCCGGGGTGGGTGGACCTTTCCGGGCGCGTGGCGCGGGCGAAGGCCGCGGCGGTGGCGAATTACCTCCCGAACGTCATCGTGGAGACGCGAGACTGGCTGGACCACGCCGTGCTCGCGGGCGAGGTCCGCGACGGGCGCTTCGAGCTCAAGGGGGACCTGTGGGATTTCCCCTTCCGCGAGGCCGCGCAGGGCCGCTTCCTCGTCGAGGCGTCCATCGACGGCGGGCGCCTGCAGTACCACCCCGACTGGCCCGGCGTGGAGCGCGTGAAGGGCGCGATCCGCTTCGAGGGCGCGCGCATGGAGATCACGGCGCGCGAGGCCTTCGTGTACGCGAGCCGGGCACGCAGCGCGCGCGCGGTCATCGCCGACCTGGGGCAGAGCCCGCCGGTGCTGCAGATCGACGCGGACATGGACACCACGGGCGGCGACAGCGTGCGCTTCCTGCGCGAGTCGCCGCTGGTCGAGGGCCCGGGGGCCTTCACGAAGACCGTGTCGGTCGAGGGCCCCGCGCGGCTCAAGCTGCGGCTCTCGTGGCCGCTCTCGGGCACGGCGCCCTTCCGCCTCGCCGGCGAGTACGCGTTCGCCGGCGCCACCGCGAGCGTGGGCCGGAGCCTCGTGCTCGACGGCCTGAAGGGCACGCTCGCCTTCACCGAGAAGGCCGTCCGCGCGCCGGAGCTCACCGGCACGATGTTCGGCCAGCCGGCGACGCTACGCCTCGCTACCGAGCCGGGCGGCGCGGTGCTCACGCAGCTCGACGGCAAGCTGGACGCTGCGGCCCTCGCCGCGTTCATCCCGGAGGGCTTCGCGCGGCGCATGGCGGGGGCCACCGACTGGAAGGCGCGCGTGGTCACCGACGCGCAGGGCACCGAGCTGCGCGTGGAATCGGCGCTCCAGGGGCTCGCGATCGGCCTTCCCGAGCCCTTCGCGAAGCGCGCCGACGAATCGCGCCCGCTAGCGGTCGCCATCCGCCGCCTCGGCGCGCCCGACGAGGAGACCGTCGCGGTGCTGGGCGGCGGCGTTCACGCGCGCATCGGTCGCGTGGAGGAAGGCGCGGGACCGGCGCGGTGGCACGCGGCGCTCAAGTTCGGCTCGCCGGTGGGCGCCGAGCCCGTGCGCGAGGGCCTCTGGCTCTACGGCGACATCGCCCGCTTCGACCTCGACGCCTGGCGCGAGGCCCTGGCCGCCCCGCCCGCCGCGGCGCCCGAGGCTCCCGCCGCGCTCGAGCTGCGCGGCATGGACGTGAACTTCGGCACCCTGCGCTTCACCGGGCGGGACTTCACGCGGCTGGCGGCCCGCCTCGAGCGCCAGGCGCCGGGACAGTGGCGCGGGACCCTCGCCAGCCCGCTGGTGGCCGGCGACGTGGACTTCGACCTGCGCGGCAAGGGCTCGCTGCGCGCGCGGCTCGCGCGCTTCTCCATCGGCCTGGCGGCCTCGGGCGCCCAGGGGCCGGAGCCGGCGCCGTCGGGCGAGCCGGAGGACCTCCTGGCGCTGGACATCATCGCCGAGCGCTTCGAGTTCCGCGGCCGCTGGCTGGGGCGCCTCGAGCTCGTGGCGCGGCCGGACGGGCGCGACTGGCGCATCGACCGCCTCGACATCGCCAATGCGCACGCGAAGTTCGCCTCCACCGGCGCCTGGCGCCGCACCGCCACCGGACCGCTCACCCAGCTCGACCTCAAGCTGGACACGAGCAACCTGCACGCGCTCCTCGAGCAGTTCGGCTTCGGCGAGTTCATGAACCGCGGCGAGGGCGGGCTCGAGGGCCAGCTCGTCTGGCCCGGCTATCCCTACGAGTTCTCCACGGGGCTGCTTTCCGGGCGCTTCAAGGTGCGCGCGGCCCGGGGGCAGTTCGCCCGGATCGAGCCCGGCGCCGGGAAGCTGCTGGGGCTCATGTCGCTGCAGTCGCTGCCACGGCGGGTGACCCTGGACTTCCGGGACGTGTTCAGCGAGGGCTTCGCCTTCGACCGCATCTCCGGCGAGGCGAAGCTCGCGCGCGGCATCCTCCTCACCCAGGACTTCGAGATCGCGGGGCCGTCGGCCTTCGTGAGCATGGCGGGCGAGATCTCGCTGCCCCTGGAGACCCAGAACCTCACCATGAAGGTGGTCCCGGAGATGGGCGAGAGCGCGGCCATCGCCGCCACCGTCCTGGGCACGCCCGTGATGGGGCTCACCACGCTCGTGCTCTCCAAGCTGCTCAAGAACCCGCTCGGGCAGGTGGTGTCCTACGAGTACCTCGTGACGGGGTCATGGGATAATCCGACGGTGACGCGCATCGGCGCGCCCCCCGCGCCCAAGGAGGCGCCCCCGGCACCCGCGCCCGCCCGCCCGCAATGATCATCACGAAAAACTCCACCACGCCGGAGGCGCTCCGCGAGACGATGCTCACCACGCAGAGCATGTTCCGCGTGGCCGCCGTCCAGATGGCCTCGGGCCCCAACGTGCAGGCCAACCTGCAGGAGGCCGCGCGCCTCATCGAGCTGGCGGCCGCCACCGGGGCGAGGATCATCGGCCTGCCGGAGTACTTCTGCCTCATGGGCATGCAGGACACCGACAAGGTGAAGGCGCGCGAGAGGGACGGCGAGGGCCCCGTCCAGGACTTCCTCTCGGCGGAGGCCAGGCGGCACAAGGTGTGGATCGTGGGCGGCTCGGTGCCGCTCGAGGCCACGGTGCCCGACAAGGTGAGGAACGCCTGCCTCGTGTACGACGGCGACGGCAAGCGCGTGGCCCGCTACGACAAGATCCACCTCTTCGGCTTCGACATGGGCCAGGAGAAGTACACGGAGGAGCGCACCATCGAGCCGGGCGCGGCCGTCGTGACCGTCGATTCCCCGTGGGGGAAGCTCGGCATCTCCGTGTGCTACGACCTGCGCTTCCCGGAGCTCTACCGGGCCATGGGCGAGGTCGACTTCATCTTCGTGCCCTCGGCCTTCACCGAGACCACCGGCAAGGCCCACTGGGACGTGCTCATCCGCGCGCGCGCCATCGAGAACCAGTGCTACGTGGTGGCGCCCGCGCAGGGCGGCTACCACGTGAACGGCCGCGAGACCCACGGCCACACCATGATCGTGGACCCGTGGGGCGTCGTCCTCGACCGCCTGCCGCGCGGCTCGGGGGTCGTGGTCGCGGGCGTCAACCCCACCTACCAGGCCAAGATCCGGCGCAGCCTGCCGGCCCTGAGACATCGGACGATCGGAAACGCATGACGAAGAACGAGCCTACTGCCCTCGACCTCGCGCAGGCCGCGCTCCTCGCGCCCAACGGCATCGACGAGGCCGCGCTCGAGCGCGTCTTCGCCCTCGTGCGCGCCCACCGCGCCGACGACGCCGACCTGTACTTCCAGCTCTCGCGCTCCGAGAGCTGGATGCTGGAGGAAGGCCAGGTGAAGAGCGGCAGCTTCGCCATCGACCAGGGCGTGGGCGTGCGCGTGGTCTCCGGGGAGAAGACCGCCTTCGCCTACGCCGACGACATCGCGCCCGCGAGCCTGGAGGCCGCCGCGAAGGTCACCCGCGCCATCGCGGCGCAGGGGGGCGACGCCGCGGCGCCGGCCACGGCGCGGCGCTCGGCGCAGCCCCTGTACGCGCCCGTCGATCCCGTCTCCGCGCTCGACGACGCGGAGAAGGTGCGCCTGCTCGAGCGGCTGGAGAAGCGCGCCCGTGCGGTGGACCCGCGCGTGAAGCAGGTGATCGGGCGGCTTTCGGGCGAGTACGAGGTCGTGTTCGTCGCGCGCTCCGATGGCGTCCGCGCCGCCGACGTGCGGCCCCTCGTCAACCTCTCGATCACCGTGATCGTCGAGCAGGACGGCCGCCGCGAGCAGGGCTACTGCGGCGGGGGCGGGCGCTTCGGCTACGGCCACTTCACGGACGAGCGCCTCGAGCGCATGGCCGAGATGGCCGTGAAGCAGGCCCTCGTGAACCTGGAGGCGCGGCCGGCTCCCGCCGGCCCCATGACGGTGGTGCTGGGACCGGGCTGGCCGGGGATCCTCCTGCACGAGGCGATCGGCCACGGGCTCGAGGGGGACTTCAACCGCAAGGGCACCTCGGCCTTCGCCAACCGCATCGGCGAGCGCGTGGGCTCGCCCGGGGTGACGGTCGTGGACGACGGCACGATCCTGGATCGCCGCGGCTCGCTCTCCATCGACGACGAGGGCGAGCCCACGGCGCGAAACGTCCTCATCGAGGACGGGATCCTGCGCGGCTACCTGCAGGACCGGCTCAACTCGCGGCTGATGGGCGTGGCCACCACGGGCAACGGGCGCCGCGAGAGCTACGCCCACATCCCGATGCCGCGCATGACCAACACCTACATGCTGGGCGGCGACAAGGACCCGGCGGAGATCCTCGCGTCCGTGGACCGGGGCCTCTACGCCGTGAACTTCGGCGGCGGCGAGGTGGACATCACCAGCGGCAAGTTCGTCTTCTCGGCCGCCGAGGCGTGGTGGATCGAGGGCGGGAAGCTCCAGTACCCGGTGAAGGGGGCCACGCTGATCGGCAACGGGCCGGACGCCCTCACGCGCGTGGCGATGATCGGCAACGACATGGCGCTCGACCCGGGCATCGGCACCTGCGGCAAGGAAGGCCAGAGCGTGCCCGTGGGCGTGGGCCAGCCCACCCTGCGCATCGAGGGGCTTACGGTCGGCGGAACGGGCGCGTAGACTTCGCCGAAAAGGCCGCGGCGATCCGAGCCGCGCGCCGCTTCCCCACGCCTTCCGATCCCGAGCGCCAACCCGCCGGATTTCGCGGGAGGCCGCCATGGCGCACGCCGGAAGACCCTGTCCCCTCTGCAAGACTCCCCTGGCCGCGAAGCAGCTGCCCGAGGCGCTCGGCGAGCAGGAGCCGATGCAGCTCGCGCTCCGGGACCTGCCGGTCCTCGAATGCGAGAAGCCCCACCGTCACTTCGTGGGGCAGGAGTTCCCGATGTGGCTCCTCAATGCGCTGCTGGAGGGCGAGCTGGCCAGGATACCGGCGGGCACGGACAAGGGCCTCGTCTTCCGCAAGCACACCTGCGGCGGCTGCGGGGCCGAGCTGCCCTCGTCGGCCGCGGGGGCCCGGACCTTCTCGGCGGCGCTTTCCTGGAAGGACTCGCCCGGGTTCACGGTGGACATCACGGTGCCCCTCCATCGCTGCGACCGCTGCGGGCGGGACCAGGCGCGCTCGGCGGCGGAGCTCGCCAAGCTGCTGCCCGCGGCCCTCGCCCACGCCTTCCAGGGGGCGGGGATCAAGCCGGGCTGAGGCGGCGCGCTAGAGGGGGCGAAACGCGTCGCGCGAAGGGGCGCGGGCGGGCGGGGCGGGCGTGCGCCGGGGCGCGCGGTCCCCGGGCCGGGGCTTGTCCACGAGCCATCCGGCGAAGGCCACCGCGAAGGGAATGGCGAGCAGGAAGGCGAAGTCCGCCGGCAGCGCCTCGAGCCAGGACAGCAGGTCGTTGATGACGTTCACGGGTTCACCTCCTCGGTCGGCGCGCGGGCGCCGTCAGCGCAGGATCTTCAGGAAAAGGATGGCCACCAGCGTCGGCGTGAGCGCCGCGGTGAGCAGGCCCCAGGGGTGGATCGCCTCGTCGTGGAAGCTGCGGCGCAGGATCGCGAAGCCGGCCGGGTTGGGCGCGTTGGCGATCACGGTGAGGCCGCCGCCGGCCACGGCGCCGGCCACCAGCGAGTACTTGAACTCGTCGCTCAGGCCCTCGACCAGGGAGCCGAGGTAGGTGAGCGCGGCGTTGTCGGTCACCGCCGTGAGCGCGGCGGCGCCGTAGAAGACGACATCCGAGTCCATGCCGCGAAGCAGCGGCTCGAGCCACCAGCGCTGCTGGCCGCCCAGCACCACGAGCCCGGCCAGGAAGAAGGCCACCAGCAGCCCCTCGCGCAGGATGATGCGGTCCTGGAACTGCGGGTACGCCGTGGCGAAGCCCAGGAAGAGCAGCAGCAGGCCGAGGAAGAGGGCCGGGTGGTGCGAGAACATGACGACGGCGACCAGGAGCCCGGCGTGCAGCAGCAGCACCGGCTTCGGAAGCCCCAGCCGCACCGGCTCCGGCTTCACGTCGAGGGCGGACAGCTCCCGGCGGTACATCCAGGTCACGATGGCGGCGTTGATGAGCACCGCGGCGCTCGCGCGCCAGCCGAAGTTGCTCATCATGAACGCGGTGTCCCAGCCCCACTTGCCGGCCACCATGAGCACCGGCGGCGCGGCGAAGGCGGTGAGCGTGCCGCCGATCGAGATGTTCACGAAGAGCGTGCCGACCGTGGCGTACTTGAGCCGGTTCGACAGTCCCGAGGCGAAGAAGCGGTCCCGCAGGATGAGGGCCGCGAGGGTCATGGCGGCGGGCTCGGTGATGAAGGAGCCCAGAAGCGGCACGAACGCGAGCACGGTGAAGTACATCGCCGGCGCGCCGGCCATCGGCAGGGCGCCCGCGACGATGCGCACGCCCGCGTTGGCGAGCTCCAGGATGGGGCGGCTGCCCGCGATCACCATGATCGCGAAGACGAAGAGCGGCTCGGTGAAGTCGCGCGAGTCGAGGTAGGTGGTGGCGGACTCGCGCCCGGCCACGAGCATCATCGCCAGGATGAGGGCGCCCGCCCAGACGCCGAAGACGATCTCCACCTCGCCCAGCAGGTGCCAGATGCCGGCGTGGTCCGGCGTGCGGTGCGCGAGGCGCTCGAAGTACTTGGTCGAGAACGTGTGCACCAGCGCGATCGCGAAGAGCGCGGCGCCGATCGTCTGGATGAGGGTGGGGGAGGCGATCATGGGTGAAGGGCCGCGCCGGACGCGGCGGGGCGGCCGCCCGTGCCCCGCTCCTCGCGCAGGGCGCGGCGGGTGCGCCGCCACAGGAAGGGGCCGGCGGCCACCGCGAGCAGCGGCAAGGCGATGACGAAGTTGGCGGCGGCGGCCGACAGGCGCCCGGCGGGCGCGAGCCCCTCGGCGCCGTAACGCGTGAGGAGCGCCACCACGACCACGCCGACGCCCAGTCCCGCGAGCTCCACCCAGTCGAGCGGATGGCGGCGCGCGCGCTCGAGCGCGCCCGCGCGGTCCGCGGGGGCGAAGGCTTCGAGTTCCGGGTAGAGCAGCGTGCGCAGCGTGTCCATGGCGGCCGGCGCGTCCCGCGCGGGGTCGCGCTGTGGGGACGGGGCTTTCCTCCTGAGGTGGCAGGTTAGCGGCCGGGGAGGCGGACGAAAATTCGCGGCGTCCCGTACGGGCGATCCCGTACGGATCAGGACCGGTTCAGGAGCCGGATGAGGTCCACCACGTTCTTTGCGCCGAGCTTGGCGAGGATGCGCGCCTTGTGGACCTCGACCGTGCGCGGGCTGATGCCGAGGCGCTCGCCGATGTCCCGGTTGTGCAGCCCCAGGAGGAGTTCCTCGAGGACCTCCCTCTCGCGCGCGGAGAGCGATTCCAGGCTCGCGCTGCGGCGCCGTTCCTCTTGGCCCGCGGCGAGCCGTTGCCGCTCCCGCGCGAGGCACGCGTCGATGGCGGCCATCAGGGCCGCCTCCTCGAAGGGCTTCTCGAGGAAATCGACCGCGTCGCCCTTGAACGCGGCGCGGGCGGTGGCGACGTCGCCGTGGGCGGTGACGACTACCGCGGGCAGGGCGATGCCGCGCGCCTTCATCGCGGCCAGCAGCGCGAGGCCGTCCATGCCGGGCATGCGGATGTCGAGGACCGCGCAGCCGGCCCAGTCCGGGCGCGCCGCGGCCAGGAAGTCCTCGGCGCTGGCGAAGATCGCGGTGGGGTGGCCGTGCAGGCTGAGCAGGAGCGCGAGCGAATCGCGGACGGCCGCGTCGTCGTCCACGACGTAGATGGTGAGGGGGGCGCCGCGCTCAGTCATCGGGGGACTCGCCCACGGGAAGCGTGAAACGGAAGCAGCCGCCCGCGCCTTCCTCGGCCCACAGCCGGCCGCCGTGGGCCTCCACGATGGCGCGCCCGATCGCGAGCCCCATGCCCATGCCGGTGGAACGCGTCGTGGCGAACGGCTCGAAGAGGCGCGACCTCGCCTCCGGGGCGATGCCCGGGCCGTTGTCGCGAACGCTCACGCGGACGGACGGTCCGCCTTGGTAGGCGACCTCCACGGCGATCGTGCGCGGAGCGGGCACGCCGGCGACGGCCTCCATCGCGTTGGCGACGAGGTTGCGAAGGACGATCTCGACCTGGAGCGAATCGGCCAGCACCGGGGGCGCCTCCCCCGCCGAGACCGTGATCTCGATGCCGCGCGAGGCCGCGTCGGCGCGCACCGACTCGACGACGGCGCGGACGATCTCCTCGCACCGCGTCGGCCGCAGCTCCACGGAGCCGGTGCGGAAGAAATCGCGCATCCGGCGCACCACCTGGGCGGCGCGCTGGGCCTCGGCCACGAGCCGGTCGAGCGCGCCGGCGAGGGGCTCGCGCGGGACGCTCTCCCCGGCGGCGAGGCGCCGCGCCGAGGCGGCGTAGCTCGTGAGGGCGGTGAGGGGTTGGTTCAGCTCGTGGGCGAGGGCCGCCGCCATCCGGCCCGCCGCCGCCAGGTGCAGCGACCGGCGCAGCTCCTCGCCCAGGCGCCGGCGCTCGTCCACGGCCAGGCCGAGGAACAGGCCGGTGACGGCGAGCGCGATCACCTCCGCCTGGAGCTCGAACACGGTGATGCGTTCGTAGGTGGCGCCGTGCACCTCGAGCGCCACGCCCGCCTGCGCGATCGCGATGGCGAGCGAGGCGCCCGCGAGGCCGTGGCGCGCGGCGATCCACACCACCGGCAGGAAGAGCAGGTAGAAGTACTTCACCTGGTCCGAGGGCGGCCCGCGCAGCACGAACCAGAGGATGGCCACGGTCGCCGCGAGCTGCAGGAGGGACTCCCGCCGCGGCAGGTGGCGGCGCAGCTGCTCGCGGCGCGCGGGATCGGCGAGGACGAGGATGAGGGGCAGGGTCACGACCAGGCCGACGCCGTTGCCGATCCAGAACTGCAGCAGCGCCTCGGGCGCCGTCCCGGCGGGCGCGTGCCCGGAGGCGATGAGCGAGGCGATGAAGAGCGCGCCGGTGAGCAGCGTCCCGACGGCGATGCCCGCCAGGAGCCGCAGGAGGTCCGCGTGGGAGGCCATCGGCAGCCTCGGGCCGTGGCGGCTCACCAGCCACTGCGCCGTCGCGGCGTACCCCAGCGTGAGCGCCAGGGCGGCGAAGGCCGTGGCCGCGGGCGGGGCGGGCGCGCCGCGCACCAGGATCTCGGCGAGGACGACCGCGGCGAGGACGGCGGGGATTTGGCGCTGGCCCGCGAAGGCGAGCAGCGCGATGGCCAGCGCCGGTTGCGGGTTCCACGGGGTCACGCCGAAGGCGTCGGTCGCGTGGATGAAGCTCAGCCAGTCGAACAGCAGGTAGAGCGCGACGAATGCCGCGATCGCCGTGGCCGGGCGGACGGCGGCCGGAATGGCGGCCATGCCGGCGGGGCGGACGGGATTCGGTTCGGCGCGGGCCATGCGCCGATTCTCCCACGGGCCGCGCGGGCCCGGCACGCGGGTTACACTCGCGCGGTGTCTGACACCGTGCCTCACGCCGCAGGCAACGACGCCATGGAGATCGGAGAGGGCCTGCCTTGCCCCCTTTGCGAAGGCCCGCTGGCCGCCCGGACGCTGGCCGAGGCCACGGGGGACGAGGCGCCGATGCGGCTCACCCTGCGGGGACTGCCCGTGTTCGCGTGCGATGCCCCGCACCGCTATTTCCGCGGGCGGCCCTTCCCGGTCTGGCTGCTCAACGCCCTGCTGGAGGACGAGCTGCCGCGGATCCCGGCGGGGGTCGGGAAGGGGCTGCTCTTCAGGAAGTACGCGTGCGGCGGCTGCGGGGCGGCGCTGCCGGGCTCGGGCGGCGAGCCCCGGACCTTTTCCTCGACCCTCGCGTGGCAGGAAACGCCCGGGTTCTCGGTCGAGGTCACCGTGCCGGTCGTGCGCTGCGCCGCCTGCGGGCGCGAGCAGGCGCGTTCCGGGGCGGAGCTCGGGAAACTCCTGCCGGCCGCGCTGGTCCATGCCTTCAAGGCGGCGGGCATCAAGGCGCCCGGCTAGCCCCTTCCTCGTTCGACCCCGGAGTTCACATGAAGCGCCGCCACTTCGTCGCCGCCCTCGCGGGCCTGTTCGCCGTGCACCGCGCCGCGCAGGCCGCCCCCGCCGATCCCGCGAAGATCGAGAAGCTCGTCCTCAAGCCCGAGGAATGGAAGAAGCGGCTCACGCCCGAGCAGTACGCGGTGCTGCGGGAGGAGGGCACGGAGCGCGCCGGCTCCAGCCCCCTCGACAGGGAAAAGCGCAAGGGCACCTACGCGTGCGCCGGCTGCGACCTGCCGCTCTTCACCTCGGACATGAAGTACGACAGCGGCACGGGCTGGCCCAGCTTCTACACCGCCATCGCGGGCAGGCTGGGCACCAAGACCGACTTCAAGCTGATCTACCCGCGGACGGAGTACCACTGCATCCGCTGCGGGGGCCACCAGGGCCACGTCTTCGACGACGGCCCCCAGCCCACGGGCAAGCGCTACTGCAACAACGGCCTCGCCCTCCGGTTCATCCCGGCCTGAGACGAAAAGGGGACGGTTCCTGTACCCGTCCCCTTTTTCGGGGACGGGTACAGGAACCGTCCCCTTTTTCATTCCTCGGGGCCGAGCTTGCCGGTGACCCGGGCGGGGCCCCGGGCCGTCCACATCCAGCAGTAGTCCTCGGCGGCGGAGGCCGTGAAGCGGCCCTTGCCCTCGCGCTGCTGGTTGGCCTTGACCGGGTAGGAGACGTCGTTGCCGCGGTGGTAGTGGATGTTGAAGTCCACCGGGGCGCTCGACGACCACTCGAAAGCGCGGCTCTTGCCCGCGGGCAGGCGAAGGCATTCCTCGGCGACGCCGCCGGGCTTCAGGTCGTGGGAGAAATCGCGGGCGCCCGTGCCGCCGTCCACGGGGGAGGCGAGGGCGGCGCAGGAGAGGAAGCAGAGGGGGAGGAAGGTCGTTTTCATGCGCCTATGGTAAGATGCGATGCCATGAAACGCCTCGCTCCGCACTTTTTCCACTACTGGTTTCCCACGCTCCAGGCGGTCGGGAGAGAGTAGCGCGAGCAGGGCCAGCGCAGATACCCGGAAAACCGCCAGCCCGAAACTGGCGGTTTTTTGTTGCTGGAGCCCCGGCAGACGACCATGACCCACTACCGAACCGACGACGTACGCATCGAGCAGGGCGACGAGCTCCTCGCGCCCATGCAGGTGATGCGCGAGCTGCCCGCCACGGACGAGACCGAGCGGGTGACCTTCGAGGCCCGCCAGGGCATCCACGACATCCTGCGCGGGGCGGACGACCGCCTGCTCGTGGTGGTGGGGCCGTGCTCGATCCACGACCTCAAGGCCGCGCTCGAGTACGCCACGCGCCTGAAGGCCGAGCGCGCGCGCCTCGCCGCCGATCTCCTCGTCGTGATGCGCGTGTACTTCGAGAAGCCGCGCACCACCGTCGGCTGGAAGGGCCTCA
>CAZNWZ010000042.1:0-14534 GCA_964576455.1 uncultured Lysobacter sp. | reverse complement strand
TCGCGCTCTTCCGCCAGGGCAAGTTCCGCGACGTGAAGCTCGCCAAGCAGCAGGCCTCGAAGCTCGAGAGCGCCCTGGAGCAGATGGGCGAGGGCGGCGGCGCGGCCAAGACGCTCGCCCTCATCATCAAGGCCGACGTCCAGGGCTCCTACGAGGGCCTGGCGCACGCGCTCACGAAGCTCTCCACCGACGAGGTGAAGGTCAACATCATCCACACCGGCGTCGGCGGGATCACGGAGTCGGACGTGAACCTCGCGCTCGCCTCGAAGGCCGTGGTGATCGGCTTCAACGCGAGGGCCGACGCCGCCGCGAGGAAGCTCGCCGAGCATTCCGGCGTGGACATCCGCTACTACAACGTCATCTACGACGCCGTGGACGAGCTGAAGGCGGCCGTCACCGGCATGCTCGCGCCGGAGCGCAAGGAGACGATCCTGGGCATGGTCGAGGTGCGGAACGTGTTCCGCATCTCCAAGGTGGGCACGGTGGCCGGCTGCATGGTGACCGAGGGACTGGTCCGGCGCGGCTCGCAGGTCCGCCTCATCCGCGGCGGCGTCGTGCTCCACACCGGCGAGCTCGACTCGCTCAAGCGCTTCAAGGACGACGTCAAGGAAGTGAAGGCGGGGTTCGAGTGCGGCCTGTCGCTCAGGAACTTCAACGACGTCCAGGTCGGCGACCACATCGAGGCCTTCGAGGTCGTCGAGGTGGCGAGGACGCTGGCCTGAGCCTCGCGCCGGGGCCGGCACGGCCATGAGCACGGCCCGCCTCGCCCGCATCGCGGACCAGATCCAGCGCGAGCTCGCCGAGCTGGTGCGCCTGGAGCTGCGCGACCCGCGCGTGCGGATGGTGACGATCACGGGGGTGGAGATCTCGCGCGACCAGTCGCACGCGAAGGTCTGGTTCACCACCCTGGGCTCCCCCGAGGATTCCCGGGCCTGCGGCGAGGGCCTCGCGCGGGCGGCCGGCTTCCTGCGCGCGGGGCTGGCGCACCGGCTCACCACGCGCACCGTGCCGGAGCTGCACTTCGCCTACGACGAGTCCATCGAGCGCGGTGCCCGGCTCTCCCGCCTCATCGACGAGGCCGTGGCCCCGCCGCCCGCGCCGGCGCCTTCCGCGCGGCGGCGCAAGGCGAAGTAAGGGGCGGCCTTGGCCGGGGCCGGCCCGGACGGGGTTCTCCTCGTCGACAAGCCAGCGGGCGTCACTTCCACCCGGGCGATGGCCATGGCCAAGCGGGCCCTGGGATCCCTCAAGGCCGGCCACACCGGCACGCTGGACCCCTTCGCCACGGGGCTCCTGCCCCTCGTCTTCGGCGAGGCCACCAAGTTCTCCCGCTTCCTCATCGATTCCGACAAGACGTACCTGGCCACGCTGCGCCTGGGAGCCACCTCGAGCACGGGGGACACGGAAGGGGAGGTTCGACCGGGAGGTCCGGTGCCGACCGACAAGTCGAAGATAGCCGCCATTTCGCGGGAGATGGTCGGCTTTTCGCAGCAGATACCCCCCATGCACTCCGCCGTCCGCATCCAGGGCCGGCGGCTGTACGACCTGGCGCGCCAGGGGGTCGAGGTTCCCCGGGAGCCCCGTTCCATCCGGGTCGACTTCATCGATATCGTCGACTTCTGCGGCGAAAAGCTCGTAATTTCGCTCAAGTGCTCCAAGGGGACTTATGTCCGGACACTTGCCGAAACCCTGGGCGAGCGCCTGGGCTGCGGCGCCTATCTGACCGGGCTGCGTCGAACCGAAACGGGAGGCTTCCGCGTCGAGGACGCGGTGACGCCGGAGGCGCTGGCGGCCATGGGGACCGAAGCGGCCCGCGCCCGCCTCCTCCCGGTGGAGGTCCTCGTCCGGACGCTGCCGCGGTCGGACCTGGGGGAGCGGGAGGCCTGGGCCATCCGGAACGGGCAGGAGCTGCCGGCGGACCCGGGCTGGGACGCCGGCGAGCGGGCCCTGTTCGGGCCGGGCGGCGTGTTCATCGGGGTCGGGGAGGTGGCGGGGGGCCGCCTCGCGGCCGCCCGCCTCATGGCCACGGGCGCCGGGTAGGCCCCTGATTCGGCTTGAGTTTGGGGCCGGAAACTTGCTAAAATTCCGCCTTTCCCCGAGACCGACTTAAGCGGGCGAATCGCCCAGGAGAGCAAGAAATGGCCGTATCCACCGCCACCAAGGCGCGCATCGTTTCCGAATACCAGCGTGGGAAGGGCGACACGGGTTCCCCCGAAGTCCAGATCGCGCTTCTCACCGAGAGCATCAACAGCCTCACCGAGCACTTCAAGGCCAACGTGAAGGACCACCACTCGCGCCGGGGCCTGCTGCGCATGGTGAGCCAGCGCCGCAGCCTCCTGGACTACCTCAAGCGCAGCGACGTCGACCGGTACCGGGCGACGATCGAACGCCTCGGCATCCGCAAGTAGGCATCCCCCGGACGACGACCCCGCGACGAACCCTCCCAGGGCGTGCGCGGGGTCTTTTTTTTCGCCGGCGAGCCGGGCGACCGTTGGCCGCCCGCAACCGGCACCCCCTTCCAAGAGGACTGAACCCGTGAAACCGATCAAGAAGACCTTCGCGTTCGGCCGGCACCAGGTGACGCTGGAAACCGGCGAGATCGCCCGCCAGGCCGATGGCGCCGTGCTCGTGACGATGGACGACACCGTGGTGCTCGTGGCCGTGACCGCCCGCAAGGACGTGAAGCCCGGGCAGGATTTCTTCCCGCTCACCGTCGACTACCAGGAGAAGACCTACGCCGCCGGCCGCATCCCGGGCGGCTTCTTCAAGCGCGAGGGCCGGCCCTCCGAGAAGGAGATCCTCACCTGCCGCCTCATCGACCGGCCGCTGCGCCCGCTCTTCCCCGACGGGTTCTACAACGAGGTCCAGGTCGTCGCGACGGTCCTGTCGATCAACCCCGAGGTCGATTCCGACATCCCGGCGATGATCGGCGCCTCGGCCGCGGTGACGCTGGCGGGCATCCCGTTCGACGGGCCCATCGGCGCGGCGCGCGTGGGCTACCTGGACGGCGAGTACATCCTCAACCCGACCAAGACGGAGCTGGAGACCTCGCAGCTCAACCTCGTCGTGGCCGGCACCGAGCAGGCCGTGCTCATGGTCGAGTCGGAGGCCGCCGAGCTTCCGGAGGACGTGATGCTGGGCGCCGTGGTCTACGGCCACGAGCAGATGCAGGCCGCGATCCGCGCCATCAACGAGCTGGCGGACGAGGGCGGCAAGGACGACTGGGACTGGGCCCCGGCCGAGACCGACGCGACGCTCGTCGAGAAGATCCGCGCGCTGGCGGAGACCGACATCGCCGAGGCCTACCGCGTGAAGTCGAAGGCCGTGCGCCAGGAGAAGCTCGAGGACGTGAAGAAGAAGGTCCTCGACGCCTGCGTCGTGAACGCCGACCCGCCCGCCGACGGCAACGTCGTGCGCGGCATCCTCAAGGACATGGAGTCGAAGATCGTCCGCGGCCAGATCCTGAACGGCGAGGCGCGCATCGACGGCCGCGACACGCGCACCGTGCGCCCGATCTCGATCCGCCCGACGCTGCTGCCGCGCGTGCACGGCTCCGTCCTCTTCACCCGCGGCGAGACGCAGGCCATCGTCACGGCCACGCTCGGCACGGGCCAGGACGAGCAGATCATCGACGCGCTCCAGGGCGAGTACACCGAGCGCTTCATGCTGCACTACAACTTCCCGCCCTACTCGACGGGCGAGACGGGCCGCGTCGGGGTCCCGAAGCGCCGCGAGATCGGCCACGGGCGCCTCGCCAAGCGGGCGCTCCTCGCCGTCCTGCCCAGCAAGGAGGAGTTCAGCTACACGCTGCGCGTGGTCTCCGAGATCACGGAATCGAACGGCTCGTCCTCGATGGCCTCGGTGTGCGGCGGGTGCCTCGCGCTCATGGACGCGGGCGTGCCCCTCAAGTCGCACGTCGCCGGCATCGCCATGGGCCTCATCAAGGAAGGCAGCCGCTTCGCCGTCCTCACCGACATCCTGGGCGACGAGGACCACCTGGGCGACATGGACTTCAAGGTCGCCGGCACCGACCGGGGCGTCACCGCCCTGCAGATGGACATCAAGATCAACGGCATCACCAAGGAGATCATGAAGGTCGCGCTCGACCAGGCGAAGGACGGGCGCATGCACATCCTCGGTCTCATGAAGTCCGCGGTCCCGGGGCCGCGCCACGAGCTGTCCACCTACGCGCCGCGCGTCATCAAGATCAAGATCAACCCGGACAAGATCCGCGACGTGATCGGCAAGGGCGGCAGCGTGATCCAGGCGCTCACCCGCGAGACCGGCACCACGATCGACATCGAGGACGACGGCACCGTCTCCATCGCCTGCCTGTCGCAGGAGGCCGGCGAGGCCGCCAAGAAGCGCATCGAGCTCATCACGGCGGACGTCGAGGTCGGCCGCGTGTACGAGGGGCCGGTGATCCGCCTGCTCGACTTCGGCGCGATCGTGCAGCTGCTGCCGGGCAAGGACGGCCTGCTGCACATCTCGCAGATCGCGCACGAGCGCGTGAACGCCGTCTCGGACTACCTCAAGGAAGGCCAGATCGTGAAGGTGAAGGTGCTCGAGGCCGACGACAAGGGCCGCGTGCGCCTGTCGAGGAAGGCGCTCCTCGACCCGCCGGCGCGGCGCGAGGAGCCGGCCGCCGCCCCCGCGGGCGACGCGCCGCACTGACGCGAAGGCGCCCCGGAGGGTGGGCTCCGCGGCGGGCGCGGCGTATAATCCGCGCTCGCCTTGGATGGACCCGACGGGGTGTAGCGCAGCCTGGTAGCGCACTTGCTTTGGGAGCAAGTTGTCGGGGGTTCGAATCCCTCCACCCCGACCCGATTCGATGCCCGTGATGGTTCGGTTTGCGCCCGTAGCTCATCCGGATAGAGCACCGGCCTTCTAAGCCGGGGGTAACAGGTTCGAATCCTGTCGGGCGTGCCAGTTTCAAGCCGGCCGTGCCTCGTGCGCGGCCGCCGGTGGTGGCTGTAGCTCAGCGGTAGAGTCCCGGATTGTGATTCCGGTTGTCGTGGGTTCGAATCCCATCAGCCACCCCACCTCCCTCCCGTTCCCCTGCCCTTGGCACGAACTGTCACGCGGGGCCGCGCCCTTCGGCGCTAGACTTGCGCCGATCTCCCGAGCGCGGGATTCCCGAAAGGAAGGACCATGACGAAACTTGCGCGATTCGCGGCGGCCGCCCTGCTCGGGCTTGCCGTGACCACCGCCTCCGCCCAGTCGATCCGTGACGAAGTCACGCCCGAGGGCCTCGTGGCGGTGAAGGCCCGGAAGGTGCAGCGCGTGTGGCTGATGCCGGGCTCCGACTTCCGCCCGTACAAGAAGGTGCTCCTCAAGAACGCGGAGGTCGCCTTCCAGAAGAACTGGCTGCGCGACGTGAACGACACCGGCACGCCCAGGCTCTCCTCCGCCGGGCGCGTCACGCAGGAGGACGCCCTGCGCATCCTCGATGCCGCCCGCTCCGGCTTCGACAAGGTCTGGGCGCAGGCCTTCAAGGCCGGCGGCTACGAGGTCGTCACCGCCCCCGGCGACGACGTCCTGGAGGTCGTCCCGCGCGTCGTGAACCTCTACGTGAACGCGCCGGCCACCAACCGCTCCGGCGTGAAGTCCACGTACACGGTGGAGGCGGGCGATGCGACGCTGATCATGGAAGTGCGCGACTCGCGCGCCGGCACGGTGCTGGGCCGGCTGGTCGACCGCCGCGAGACGCTCGACGGCTCGATGCCGACCCAGGCGACCAGCGCGAGCAACATGGCGGAGTTCGAGCGGCTTTTCGGCGTCTGGGCAGGCATCGCCGTCAAGGGCCTCGACAGCCTCAAGGCAGCCTCCCCGGTGCCCGACAAGCTCAAGCCCGGGCAGAACCTGGCGAAGTGACCGCGCGGCCCCGCCGCCTGCGGCCTCAGCCCTTGCGGCGGTTGCGCACCAGCCAGCCGTCCACCAGGGCGACCGTCTCGTCCACGGCGGCGTTCCGCAGGCCCTTCTGCGCGGCCACCGCCTGCACGAGGCGGTCGACGCGTTCGATGAAGGGCGCGCCGGCGGCCAGCGCCCGGGCGGCCGACGAGGGGCTTCCCAGGGACTGCGCCGCCGCGGCGTATTTCTCGAAGGGCACCATGTCGGACGCTCCCGCGCCCAGCGCGACGCAAAGGTCCACCACCCACTGGTAGACGGCCCGCGAGGCGGCCAGGTCGCCGTGCACGGCCTCCCGGATGGGACGCACGCCTTCGGCCTGCACGCAGCGGTAGTTCCCCGCCAGGAGCATGGCCCACTTGGCGAGCGGCACGAAGACCGATTCGTGCACCTTGAGCTTCACGGGGAGTTCCACCGGCCCGTCTCCCGGGTCGAAGCGCACCGCCTCGATGCCGGCCTCCAGCTCGCGCAGCAGCGCGGTGTGGGCGTCGGAATCGAAACGCGCCGCCTTGAAGTTGGTGGGAAGCCGCACCTGCAGGACGTTCACTTCCTCCTCGGGCGGGCGGAACGCCTGCGGGTCCGGGCTGCACAGCGTCACCAGCTTCGGGTCGAAGGCGTCCCACACCGAGGCGTCCGTGTAGCACTCGACGCAGCGCGCGGCGTCCACGCCGGGAAGCCGCTTCAGGTAGGGCATCGGCGGCATGTTCATGATCGACAGGCACGGCACGCGCGCCTTCGCGACGGCCTCCAGCAGCTCGCGCACGCCCGGCAGGCGGTATTGCGGCTCCTGCATCGCGAGCGCGACGAGGTCGAAGGCCTTCGGGTCGGCTTCGTCGGGGCCGGCGGCGTTGAGCCTTCCCGGCAGCCCGCGCGAGTTCACCTCGACGAGTCCCTCCCGGCCCTTGACGGGCAGGCGCACGACGGCGCCCTTGGCATTGATGAGCGCCGCTTCGGCGGGCAGGCAGACGAGCGTCACGGCGTGGCCCGCGGCGGCGAGCTTCACGCCCAGGAGCGACCCGTAGGACGCTCCCAGGATCAGGATTCTGCGGACAGGCATGCGGTTCTCCTCCTCGGCTTGTGGCGGCACGGATGGGAAACCGCATTTCGTGAATGCCGGCTTCCCGCTCGCATTCCGTTCGGTTGTCCCGCCATGGTAGGCCCGGCGGGCGCCTCCCGGTGCCGCAGCCGCCGAGGAAGCGGCTGTTACCGCGCCGGGCATAGTGCCTGCCCGCGCGGGGGAAGCCTCAGGCCTTGGCGCGCATCAGCCGCTGCTTCTCGCGCTGCCAGTCGCGCTCCTTCTCGGCCTGGCGCTTGTCGTGCTGCTTCTTGCCCTTGGCGAGCCCGATCTCGGCCTTGATCCGGCCCTTGGCGAAGTGCAGGTTCAGCGGCACGAGGGTGTAGCCGCTGCGCTCCACCTTGCCGATGAGCTTCGCGAGCTCGGCGCCGTGCAGCAGGAGCTTGCGGGTCCGCGTGGGATCCGGCCGGACGTGCGTCGAGGCCGTGGGCAGGGGGCTCACGTGCATGCCGATGAGGAAGGCCTCGGCCCCGCGCACCATCACGTACGCCTCCTTGATCTGCGCGCGGCCGGCGCGGATCGCCTTCACCTCCCAGCCCTCGAGCACGAGCCCGGCCTCGAAGCGCTCTTCGATGAAGTAGTCGTGGAAGGCCTTGCGGTTGTCGACGATGCTCATGGCGGGGCGCGCGGGGGCGTGAAGCGTGGGCGCGAGGTTCGCATTCTACCGGGGGCGGGACTTAAAATACCGCACCCATGCCGACCATCACCCGCAAGGTCATCGTCGACCATCCCGCGCAGGCCATGTTCGACCTCGTCGACGGGGTCGAGGCCTACCCGCAGTTCCTGCCCTGGTGCGCGTCGGTGGAGGTCTTCGGCCGCACATCGGCGGAGACCCACGCGCGCATCGACATCGACTTCCACGGCCTGAAGAGCCACGTGGCCACGAGGAACCGCAACGAGCCGCCGGAGTGGATCCACCTGGAGCTCGCCGACGGGCCCTTCGAGCGCCTGGCGGGGCACTGGCACATCCGGCCGCTGGGGGAGGAGGGCTGCGCCGTCGAGTTCTCGATCGACTACGCCTTCGCCAGCCGGGCGCTGGACGCGGTCATGGGGCCCGTCTTCGGCCAGATCATGGAGACGATCGTCGAGCGCTTCGTGGAGCGGGCGGCCGCCGTCGCGCGGGCCGCGCCTCCCGCCGTGCCGCCCGCGGTGGCGGCGCCGGAGGCCTGATGCGCGTCCTGGTCGCCGTGGCGCTGCCGGAGGGACAGGACCTGGTCGAGGTCGAGCTCGAGGAGGGGGCGAGCGTGGCGCGCGCGCTCGCGGCGGCGGGCGTAGCCGCGCGGCATCCCGGGCTTTCGCTGGAGCGCGTGGGCGTGTGGGGGCGGCTGCGGCGTGCCGACACGCCGCTTCGCGAGGGGGACCGGGTCGAGGTCTACCGGCCCGTGCGGGCCGACGCCAAGGCGATGCGCCGCGCCCGGGCCGGGCGCTAGGACCGGGCCTCGATCTCGAAGCGCGCCCGGATCCAGTCGGCGCCCTTCTTCGCGATGCGGTTCAGCCGGATGCGGTAGGCGCCGCCGCCGGCGGCCAGCCGGTAGGGGGTCGTGGCGGAGAAGTCCGCCGCCCGGACCACGATGGAGTCGAGCTTGCCGTTGCCGTCGAAGCCGGGCAGGTAGAGGGCCTCGACGGTCGCGCCACCCTCCGTGGGGACGAGCTCGATGCGAAGGGGCCGGAACGAGAGCACCTCCACGCCCGCGAGGATCTCGCCGCGCATGCGGTTGGCGAGCTTCCTCACCACGGTCCCCAGGATCCAGCCGCCGGTGGACTGGTTGCGGATGCCGATCACGCCGTTGAGCATGACCGCGTCGGCAGCCGCCTTGTCCACGAGCAGCCCGTAGCCCTTCGAGCTCAGGTCCTTCAGGCGCCAGGTCTGCACGTCGGGGTCGAGCGCGACCGCCGCGGGCTGCCCCGTGTCGACGGCGGTGAGGGCGAGTCCCGTCGGCGTGATCTCGACCATCTCCGAGGTCGCCGGCGCGGCGGGCGCGGCGGACGGGGCCTGGGCGGGCTCCGGTCCCTGGCGGATCTTCGCGAGGACGGTCTCCAGGCCCACCACCACGTCGATCTCGCGGTCCTCGAACCGCGTGCGCTCCTCGAGGCGGTTCTCCGCCCCCGCGACCATCGACTGGTAGAGCTTCTCGACGATGGCGAGCAGCGCCACGTGCTCCTCGACGGGGAAGACCGCGCCCGCGCCGTGCCCGGCGTAGAGCCGGCCGTGGCGCAGTCCCGCCTGCACCTCCTCGAGCTGCGCCTTGAGGCCTTCGGCGCGCACGTAGCGGACCGTCTCGCCGTGGCTGTCCCGGCGCATGAGGTGCAGGCCGCGGTCGGAAGCGAGGTCGACGAAGAACAGGTGCGAGCGCGTCGAGTACTCGGTGTCGAGCGAGTAGTCGCCGCACCAGGACGAGAACCAGCCGTCGGCGATCTCGACCTGGACGCGCGTGAGGTTGCCGGCGTTCACCAGGTCGAGGATGAGGGTGCGCAGGTACAGCGACTGGACCGAGGGCTTGAAGCTCGGCTGCGTGGCGTGCAGGACGAAGGGCGCCTGCGAGTAGCCCTCCGACTCGGCCAGGGCATAGAGGGCGTGCAGCTGCTTCCACGGCACCGTGCGGCCGGGCTCGGCGAGGAAGCAGCCCCACTTCACGAAGCAGTGGATGGCGTTGAGGGCGAGCCCGGTGACCCGGAAGCGCAGGCTCGCGTTGTCCTGCGTGGCCCACTCGTCGCGGTGGCGCAGGAAGCGCTGGAATCCGTTGGCGGCCTCGAGGCAGATGCGCTGGACCGTGAGGGCGAGGTCGCGGTCGGCGTCGGACACGGCCGCCGGCCCGCGCAGGAACTCCAGCTGGTCGTAGAGCAGGAGCGCCTGGAAGTGCTCCTCCACCCGCAGCAGGCGGCCCAGGCGGTCGAGGTCGTAGGGCGGCTCGTCGCGGCCGAGCTCGCGCACGGCCGCGAGGAAGAGCGCCCGGCCGCCCGGGTCGCGGATCGTCCGGACCGCGAGCACGCGGTCGACGTCGACGGGATAGGCGGCAGCGGGATCGTGGGGCACGGGAGGGCCTTCAGGCGACGGTGAACATCTCGACGTTCTTGAGCGCCGGCATCGGGTCGGCCACGAGGTCGGTCTCCTGCACGCCCGCGTCGGCGAGAACGCCCGCGCGCAGGCTCGCGGCCAGCGCCTCCGTGGTGAAGTCCATGGGGGCGTTCAGCCAGTTCTCCGCCAGCGGGTCGAAGGTCACGGGCATGGCCGCGCGCGAGGCGGCCGGGCCGATGGTCTCGAGGTGGTCCACCGGGGCCTCGCGGTAGAGCGCGTTGGCCGGGTCGATCTCGCGGCCGATGAACTGCACCTTGCGCCAGTAGTCGCTCGCGCCGTGGTGCTCCTTGAAGCGCCGCGCGAGCTCGCCGAACTCTCCCGAGAGGCCCTCCAGGCGGAAGATCTCGAAGAGCGCGAGCCAGGGCTTGATCGTCGCGGGGTTCTCCTCCACCGCGAACTGCAGCAGCTCGACCGCGCGGGCGAGCGCGCCGTCCTCGTAGAAGAGCCGCGCGGCCTTCACCACGGAGTCGGGATCGGCCGGCGCGATGGTCCCGCTGCCGATCTCGGGGAAGCGCTCCTCGATGTAGCGGCGGCGCAGCGCCGTCGGGTCGGTGCCGGGGACGCTCGTGGCGAGCGACTCGTCGGAGGCGGCCACGACGCGGTGCTCGCCGGGCGCGGCCGGCGCCGCCGGGTGTTCGCCGCTTCGCATCATCTCGGCCGCGTCGTCGAGATCGGAATGGGCCTTGGGCGGCGGCGCGGCGGGGGGCTGCGCCTTCGGCTTGCGCGAACGCGCGAGCAGGAGCCAGGCGATGGCCGCGATCCCGGCGACGGCCGCCGCGAGCACGGCCCACAACCAGGCCGGAACGCCTTCGTCGACCGGCTCGACGGGAAGCGGGGAGGGCGCCGGCTTCTTCGCCGCTTCGGGTGCCTTGGGGGATTCGGCCGGCTTCGGGGACTCGGCGGCCTTGGGGGGCTCGACCGCTTTCGGTGGCTCCGCGGTCTTGGGAGGTTCGGCGGCCTTGGGTGGCTCGACGGCTTTGGGGGGCTCCGCGGTCTTGGGGGGCTCGGCGGCCTTGGGCGGTTGGGCGACTTTGGACGGCTCCGGCACCTTGGCGGGCTCGGCCGCCTTGGGTGCCGGCAAGGGCTTGGCCGTTTCGGGCGCGGGCCTGGCCGCGACCGGCGAGGGCATCGTGGAGAGCTTGAGCTGGAGCTCCGCGACGCGGCCCTCGAGCTGCTTCAGGCTGTGGCGCATCGCGAGCAGTGCCGCGACCTGGTCGTCGGCATCGAGGATCATCAGGCGCTCGCGCAGCTGCGCCCGCTGGCGGTCGTCGATCCCGCGGCTTCGGGAGAGGTCGACTTCCGCGGAGGAGAGCTTCAGCACGAAAGTCCCCGGCCTGGCGGCCGGTGCCGCCTTCGCGGCCGGCGGCGCCTCGGGCTTCGGGGAAGGCGGCGTATCGGCCTTCGCCGGCGCCGGTTGCGGTGGGGCGGGCTTCGTCGGAGCCGGTTTCGCCGGAGCCGGTTGCGGCGGTGCAGGCTTCGCCGGCGCCGGCTTCGCGGGCTCGGCGGGAGCGGGCTTCGCGGGTTCCGCGGCCACGGGTTTCGCAGGCCGGGCCGGAGGCGGCGGTCTCTCCTCGGCCGGCGCCTTGGGCCCCGCCGCCGCCTTGCGCGGCACCTCCGGCAGCCTTACCCGGGGCGCGGCGGGCGCCATCGCGTGGCTCAGCGAGAATCGCTTCAGGTCGGGCAGGACGATGGCGGTGCCGGGCGCAATCGCCTCGTCGGCGCCGAGGGCCCGGACGGCGGGGTTGGCGGCGCGGATCGCCTCGACATAGGCCTCGCGCACGCGGCGGCTCTTCGGATAGATGGCGGCGGCCAGCGAGGCGAGCGTGTCGCCGGCGACGGTCGCCAGCGGCGGCGCAGGCGCCTCGGGCGCGCGCGGATCGAGCAGCACGTCGTAGGTGCGCGAGGCCACCGCCTTGCCCTCGCAGGAGGCGTCGAGGCGCAGGCGCGAGGCGGGCTCCCGGATCGCGGCTCGGGTCCGCACGCGCAATTGCCATCCCCCGCCGTCCGGCTCGACGGCGAAGGTGGCGCGCGGGACGGCGGCCGGCTCTCCGGCCGGAACCGGGCCCTGCCGGAAGCAGTCCGGGCGGGGCGTCCCGTCCGCCGCCTCGAGCTTCACGGTGGCGTCGAGCGGATCGCCCAGCGCCGAGTGGACCTGCAGTTCCCCCAGGCCGAGCGCCGCGGCGGGCCCCGCGAGCCCGGCGAGCACGCACGCCAGCGCCTGCCGCAGGGCGGGGAGGGGGTGCGCGGTCATGGGGGGGTAAGGTCTTCGCCTCTGGCGGGCGGTCGGCCGCGGAGGGCCGTCAGGAGGACTTGCAGGCCTCGGCGACGGCCTTCTGGGCCTTCGCGCGCTCGGCGGCGATCTGGTCGTCGTCCATGATGACCTGCTCGCCCTTGTCGTCCACGGTCGAGAGACGAACGCCCGACTCCACGGTCTTCAGGTAGGCGCGCGCGCTCTTGCAGTTCTCCTGGTCCACCTCGGCCTTGCGGTCCTTCTCGGCCGCCACCTTGGCCTTTTCCCGGGCCTCGGCGCGGCCCTTCTCGATCTCCTTGTCGCGCTCGACGGCCGTGCGCGCGGGGGCGGAGGAGGGCTGGCCCGTGCTCAGGTTGAGCTGCTTGGACGGCTGGGAGGGCGGCGCCTGGTCCGAATAGGTCACCTTGCCGTCCTTGTCCACCCATTTGTAGAGCTGGCCGAAGGCGGCGGTGGAGGCGGCGAGCGCGCAGGCGATGGCGAGGATGCGTTTCATGGCGGACTCCTTGAGGCGAGCTTCACGGCCGGATAGGCCAGTTGTTCCAGGCCGAGCTGCGCGAGCTCGCTCGCGCGCCGGGCCTCGCGTATCGCGCCGGCGGCGTCGTTCGCCGCCAGCGAGGCGCGGGCGCCCACGAGGGACTCCCAGGCCTTCGACCACAGCGCCCGGCGTGCCCGCGCGCGCTGGATGTCCGTCTCCGCCTGCGCGAGCAGCGCGCGGGCCTCCTCGGCCAGCGCGCGCTCGTCGGCCGGCACGGGCTTGGCGGCCGCGGGAGCGGCGGCCGGCGCCTCGGCCTGGCGCGGCGCGGGCTCGTCGGGCGCCGTCGTGGCGCACCCGGCCAGCGCCAGCGCGATGGCCCCGGCGAAGCCGGGAAGCGCCCGCGAGGCTGCTGCCCAAATCCGTGATCTTTCAAGCATTTACGAAACCTTACCGAGAAACTACCGCAACGTCAATCAAGCCGGTCACCGGGAGGCGCGATTGTTGGCCCCGGGGACCGCCGGTATAATTTCCTTTTGTGTCGAGGCCGAAAGCATGCGCGTCATCCAGAAAGCGCTCACATTTGACGACGTCCTTCTCGTTCCCGCCCATTCGACCGTCCTCCCCCGCGAAGTCAGCCTCGCCACCCAGCTCACGCGGTCGATCCAGCTGAGCCTGCCCCTCCTTTCCGCCGCCATGGACACGGTGACGGAATCCCGCCTCGCCATCGCGCTCGCCCAGGAGGGCGGGATCGGCATCGTCCACAAGAACATGACGCCCGCCGCGCAGGCCGACGAGGTGGCCAAGGTCAAGCGCTTCGAGAGCGGCGTGGTGAAGGAGCCGATCACGGTCTCGCCCGCCATGTCGGTACGCGAGGTGCTCGGGATCACGCGCCAGCACCGCATCTCCGGCCTGCCCGTCCTGGACGGCGGCCGCGTGGTGGGCATCGTCACCAACCGCGACCTGCGGTTCGAGACGAACCTCGACCAGCCGGTGAAGAACATCATGACGCCGCGCGAGAAGCTCGTGACGGTGAAGGAGGGCGCGAGCCTCGACGAGGCCAAGGCGCTCATGCACCGCCACCGCCTCGAGCGCGTGCTGGTGATCAACGGCGACTGGCAGCTGCGGGGCCTCATGACGGTGAAGGACATCCTCAAGTCCTCCGAGCACCCCAGCGCCAGCAAGGACCAGCAGGGGCGGCTTCGCGTGGGCGCCGCGGTCGGCGTGGGCGAGGGCACCGAGGAGCGCGTGGCGAGGCTCGTGGAGGCGGGCGTGGACGTGCTCGTGGTGGACACCGCCCACGGCCACTCCCAGGGCGTGCTCGACCGCGTGAAGTGGGTGAAGAAGACCTACCCCCAGATGCAGGTCGTCGGCGGCAACATCGCCACGCGCGACGCCGCGAAGGCGCTCGTGGACCACGGGGCGGACGGCGTGAAGGTGGGCATCGGCCCCGGGTCGATCTGCACGACGCGCGTGGTGGCCGGCGTGGGCGTGCCGCAGATCACCGCCATCCAGCACGTCTCCGAGGCGCTGGCCGGCACGGGCGTGCCCTGCATCGCCGACGGCGGCATCCGCTTCTCGGGCGACGTGGCCAAGGCCATCGCGGCCGGCGCCTCGAGCGTCATGCTGGGGAGCCTGTTCGCCGGCACCGAGGAGTCGCCCGGGGAGATCGAGCTCTACCAGGGGCGGTCCTACAAGTCCTACCGCGGCATGGGCTCGCTCGCCGCCATGCAGAAGGGCTCCAGCGACCGCTACT
>CAZNWZ010000041.1:11949-14738 GCA_964576455.1 uncultured Lysobacter sp. | reverse complement strand
ACCGCCGCCTGACCGGAGCCCCCGCGTGAAGCCGACCGTCCTGCAACTGGGTCCCCTCCTGCCGCTGGTCGAGCAGGGCCTCGCCTCGAGCTACGAGCACCTGCAGCTGGCCAAGGCGGCCGATCCCGCCGCCTTCCTCGCCGCGAACGCCGGCTCGATCGACGCCCTCGTCTCCACCAGCCGGAGCGGCGTGAACGCCGCCCTCCTGGACGCGCTGCCCAACCTGAAGCTCGTGGCGCACTTCGGCGTGGGCTACGACAACGTCGACGTGGAGCACGCCCGCCGCCGGGGCGTCGTGGTGACCAACACGCCGGATGTCCTCACCGACTGCGTCGCCGACCTCGCCATCGCGCTCCTGATCGACGTGGCCCGCGGCGTCACGGCGGGCGACCGCTACGTGCGCGCCGGGCGCTGGCTCAAGGGGCCCATGCCGCTCGCGGCCAAGGTGAGCGGCAAGCGCCTGGGGATCGTGGGCCTGGGCCGGATCGGCCAAGCCATCGCCGGCCGCGCCGAGGGCTTCGACATGGAGATCCGCTACCACAACCGGCGCCAGGTGCCGGACGCGCCGTACCGCTACGAGCACTCGCTGGCCGAGCTCGCGCGGTGGAGCGACTTCCTCATGGTCGCCACGGCCGGCGGCGAGTCCACGCGCGGGCTCGTGTCGGCTTCCGTGATCGAGGCGCTCGGGCCGGAGGGCTTCCTCGTGAACATCGCCCGCGGCTCCGTGGTCGACGAGCCGGCGCTGGTATCGGCCCTCGCCGAAAGTCGCATCGCGGGGGCCGCCCTCGACGTCTTCGCCGACGAGCCGCGCGTGCCGCAGGCCCTCCTCGCGCTCGACAACGTCGTCCTCACCCCGCACATCGCGAGCGCCACCACCGACACCCGGGCCGCCATGGGGCAGCTCGTGCTGGACAACCTCGCCCGCTTCTTCGAGACAGGGCAGGCGATCACGCCTGTATGACCCCGGCAGCACGAACCGCAACAACAACAAAGAGGAGCCCCTCCATGCGTCCCATCCGCCGCTTCGCCGCCTTCGCCGCTGCCACCGCGCTCGCCTTCGCCGGCGCCGCCTTCGCCCAGGCCTGGCCCGCCAAGACGATCAAGATCATCGTGCCCTACCCGCCGGGCGGCACCTCCGACATCCTGGCGCGCTCGCTGGGGCCGAAGATCACGGAGGCGCTGGGCCAGTCCGTCATCGTGGAGAACAAGCCGGGGGCCACGGGCAACATCGGCGCCGACTTCGTGGCCAAGAGTCCCGCCGACGGCTACACGCTCCTGCTGGGCGACATCGGCTCGCTCGCGATCGCCCCGAGCGTCTTCCCGACGCTGCCCTTCGACCCGGTGAAGGACTTCGCGCCGGTGATCCTGGTGGCCTACTCGCCGCACCTGCTGGCCGCGCACCCCTCCGTCGCGGCCAGGGACGCGAAGGAGCTGGTGGCGCTCGCCAAGGCGAAGCCCAACTCGCTCAACTTCGCCGTCTCGGGCATCGGCGGCGCGAACCACCTCGCGGGCATCGAGTTCGCGATGCGCACCGGCATCCAGTGGACCTACATCCCCTACAAGGGCGGCTCCCAGGCCATCGCCGACGTGATGGGCGGCCAGGCGCAGGTGCTCTTCAACGGCATGCTCGCCACCTATCCCGCGGTGAAGGACGGCAAGCTCAAGGCGCTCGCCATCTCGAGCGCGAAGCGGTTCGCGGCCGCGCCCGACATCCCCACGGTGGCCGAGTCCGCCGGGCTCCCCGGCTTCGAGACGGGCTCCTTCCAGGGCATCGTCGCGGCCGCCGGCACGCCGCCGGAGATCGTGGCGAAGCTGCACGCCACGATCACGAGGATCCTCGCCACCCCCGAGATGAAGGAGCGCCTCGACAAGGCCGGCGCCGAGGTGCGCCCCGGCTCGCCGTCCGACTTCGGCGCCTTCATCGCCGCCGAGAAGGCGCGCTGGGCGAAGGTGGTGAAGGAATCCGGCGCCAAGTTCGACTAGGAGAAAGCGCATGAAGACCACGCCGTACCGATCGCCGCCCAATGCGTTCCGCGCCGACCTCCTCGCCTGCAGGCCGCTCATCGGCTGCTGGGTCTCGCTCGCGAACCCCGTCACGGCCGAGGTGATCGGCCTGGCGGGCTTCGACTGGCTGCTCATCGACGGCGAGCACGCGCCCAACGACGTCTCCACGCTGGTGCCGCAGCTCATGGCCCTCAAGGACAGCGTCTCCGCGCCCGTCGTGCGCCCGCCGTGGAACGAGCCCGTCGTCATCAAGCGCCTGCTCGACGCGGGCTTCCACAACTTCCTCATCCCCTTCGTCGAGTCGGCCGAGCAGGCCCGCGCCGCCGTGGCCTCGACGCGCTATCCGCCGCGGGGCATCCGCGGCGTCTCGGTCTCGCAGCGCAGCAACCGGTACGGGACCGCGCCCGACTACCTCAAGCTCATCGACGACAACATCGCGCTCATGGTGCAGATCGAGAGCCGCGGCGGCCTCGACAACATCGACGCGATCACCGCCGTGGACGGGGTGGACGGCCTCTTCGTGGGACCGCAGGACCTCGCTGCGGCGATGGGGCACCTGGGCAACCCCGCGCACCCGGAGGTGCAGGCCGCGATGAAGCACATCATGGAAAGGGCCCGCGCCGGCGGGAAGGCCGCCGGCACCCTGGCGCCGGTGGAGGCCGACGCCCGCCGCTACATGGAGTGGGGCGCGACCTTCGTCGCCGTGGGCAGCGACCTCGGGCTCTTCCGCTCCGCCACGCAGGCGCTGCGCGACAAGTTCCCCTCCTGAGCAAGAAAGGGGACGG
>CAZNWZ010000041.1:0-11849 GCA_964576455.1 uncultured Lysobacter sp. | reverse complement strand
GCCGCGTGGCCGGACGCCCACGCCCACTGGAAATTGAAGCCGCCCAGGTGGCCGGTGACGTCGACCACCTCGCCGATGAAGAAGAGGCCCGGCACGGCGGTGGCCTCCATCGTCTTCGACGACAGCGCGCGCGTGTCCACGCCGCCGAGCGTGACCTCCGCCTTGTTGTAGCCGAGCGTGCCCGAGGGGTGCACGGGCCAGTCGGCCAGCTCGCGTGCGGCATCCTCGATCGCGCGGTCGGAGAGCTCCACCACCGGGCGGTCGAGGCCGTGCGCTTCGCACCAGGCCTGCGCGAAGCGCTTCGGCAGGCGCTCGGCGAGGAGCGTGGCGAGGTGCGCCTTCGCCCTGCGGTGCTGCGCGAGCCACGCGCGAGCGTCGGTGCCCGGCAGCAGGTTCACGCGGAGGGGGTCGGAGGCGGGCCCGTCCTGCCAGTAGGAAGAGGCCTGCAGGATCGCCGGCCCGGAAAGGCCCCGGTGCGTGAAGAGCAGGCTCTCGCGGAAACGCGCGCCGCGGCACGAGACTTCCGCCTCCAGCGACACGCCGGAGAGGTCGCCGTAGCGCGCCAGCTCCTCCGGCGAGAGGCTGAGCGGCACGAGCGCGGGCCTGGGCGGCACGACCGCGAGCCCGAACTGCTCCGCGAGGCGGTAGCCGAAAGGCGTGGCGCCGATCTTCGGCACCGTGAGCCCGCCGGTGGCCACCACGAGCGAGGCGCAGGCGACCGGCCCGGCCGCCGTGTCCACGCGAAAGCCCGCGCCCTCGCGCGTCACGGCCCGGATCTCGCAGGGCATGCGCCACTCCACGCGGCCAGCGTCGCATTCGGCCTTGAGCATCGCGATGACCTGCGTGGCGGAATCGTCGCAGAAGAGCTGGCCCAGCGTCTTCTCGTGCCAGGCGATGCCGTGCCGCTCCACCAGCGCGATGAAGTCGCGCGGCGTATAACGGGCCAGCGCCGAGCGGCAGAAGTGCGGGTTGCGCGAGAGGTAGTTGGCGGGCGAGGCATGCAGGTTGGTGAAGTTGCAGCGACCGCCTCCCGAGATGCGGATCTTCTCGCCCAGCTTCGGGTAGTGGTCGACGAGGAGCACGCGCCGGGCGCGCCTGCCCGCGGTGGCCGCGCACATCATGCCGGCGGCGCCCGCCCCGATCACGACGACGTCGAACCGCGCTGCGGCATCCCGGGCCATGGTCCCCGAAGTGTACGCGACGGGCACGGCGCTTATCCTGCAGGCAGAATACCGGTTTTCGACGCGGGAGCGAGGGCATGAGCCAGGATGCGCAACGGCCGCCGGGGGGCGCGGCCGACGAGGTGGTCCCCGAGGTGGAGCTCGCCGACGAGGACATCCTCGACGCGATGCAGCACGTCCCCGGCTACGTCGACATCTCGACGGCGGACTTCCGCGAGGTCTACCACCTCGCGCACCGGCACGCGACGAACCGCCTGCTGGCCGGGTTGAAGGCCGGGAAGCTGATGCGCCCGGTGGCCGTGCCGCTGCCGCCGGACATGATGCTCGACGAGGCGGCGCGCGCGATCGTGGCGAGCGGCCACAAGGGGCTGCCCGTGGTCGACGCGCAGGGGCGCGTCATCGGCATGCTCACGGAGACCGACTTCCTGTGCCGGCTGAAGGCAGGCACCTTCCTCGAGCTGCTGCTGCGGATGGTGGACGACTCCTGCGAGGTGAGCCACCGCTGCCACGAGACTCCCGTGCGCGAGGCGATGACCTCGCCCGCGATCACGGTGCTCCCCGAGGCGGGGCTGCGCGAAACGATGGCCGCCTTCCGCCGCCACTCCGGACGCAGCATGCCGGTCGCCGACGCCCAGGGCCGGCTCGGGGGATTGCTGCTGCGCAAGGACTTCCTGGAGGCCATCGACCGCGAGGTGCACCGGTGAGCCTCGCCGACTACCTGCGCAAGATGGGCGGCACCACGCGCGGCAGCCCGCCGCGGGTGAGCAACGCCGAGATCGCCTGGTCCTGGGCGGGCGCCTTCCTCGGCATCGCGGCCGCGGGGCTCGCGAGCCAGGCGCTCCTGGCGGGCACGGACCTCACGCTGATGATCGGCTCGCTCGGCGCCTCCGCCGTGCTGCTCTTCGGTGCCCCGCGAAGCCCGCTCGCCCAGCCGCGCAACCTCCTGGGCGGGCACCTCCTGTCGGCGATCGTGGGAGTGGCCTGCTGGAAGCTCCTGCATCAATACCCGTGGCTCGCCGCGGCGCTGGCGGTTTCCACCGCCATCGCGGTCATGCACGCCACGCGCACGCTGCACCCGCCGGGAGGCGCCACCGCGCTCATCGCGGTGATCGGCCCCGGGGAAGTGCACGACCTCGGCTTCCTCTTCGTCCTCGTGCCCTGCACGCTGGGGCCGCTCCTGCTCCTGGCGGTGGCGCTCGCCGTCAACAACATCCCCGCCTCGCGGCGCTACCCGGAGGTCTGGTTCTGACCGCCCCATGAAAAAGGCCCGCCGAGGCGGGCCTTCCGGTGACGCAGGCGAGGCGCCCGGCTACATCTTGTCCGCCTCGTGGCAGGTGCCGCAGGCGTTGGTGTACGGAATGGGCATGGCGTTGCCCGGATCGACGCCCTTCACGCCCTTGTTGGAGATGCGCGGCACGTCGAAGAGGTGCGAGGTGATGTCGTTCATCCAGTACTTCTTGCCGCCCTTGCCCTCGATGCCCTCGCCCAGGCCCGCGCCCGTCTGCATGGTCTTGGTCATGTGGCAGTCCACGCAGGCGATCTTGCGGGTGTGCGGCTCGCCCACCGTCTTGGCGGTGTGCTCCTTCATGTCCACCTTGTGGCAGGAGGCGCACAGGCTGTCCTTCCCGTCGCGCGCCGCCTTCGCGAGCTGGAACCGGATGCCGGACTTGCCGTGCGGGTCGTGGCAGTCGGCGCAGTTGAGGATCTGGCTGTCGTTGATGTAGTGCTTCGAGCGGACCAGGTCCGTGGCCTGCTGGTGGTGGCTCTTGGAGTGCACGCCGTCGGGCCAGAAGTCGCCCTGCGCCGCGTCCTCGCGCGTCGTATAGTTGACCAGGTACTCGTTGCGGCTGATGCCCGGGGTGAGCATGCGGCCGTCCTTGTTGATCGGCTGGTCGTTCTTCTGCGTGCCCTGCGGACGGCTGTGGCACTGGTTGCAGATGACCATGGAACGCTCGGACGCGAGCTTGCCCGGGTTCACGATCATCGAGGCCTTGCGCGCCCGGGGCGCCTTCGCGTGCTCGGAGCCGGGGCCGTGGCAGGTCTCGCAGCCGACGTTCAGCTCGTTCGGGACGCCGTCGCCGTCGATGTCCATCTCGCCGTTCGGGTCGTTGGCCGCGCCGGCCACGAAGTTGCCCTCCACCGTCGGGGTCAGCGTGTAGCCCGTGAAGTGGCACGAAGCGCACTGGATCTCGAAGGACTTCGACTTCGGCGGGTCGATCAGCTTCTTCTTCGCCTCGTCATACACCCAGTCGCCGTGGTAGTCGCGCCAGGGCTTGCGGGTGCGGACGGCGTAGGCGTCCTTGCCCTCGGTGTTGTACTGCAGGAACGGGTAGGTGGCGTTGCCGACGCGCAGCAGGTAGCGCTGCTTGTACACGGGGCCGCCGTAGGTCATCTCCACGGGATAGACGCGCGGCTTGTCCGACGGGTCGCGGGCGTTCTCGGTCCTGAGCTTGAGCGAGCCGTCCTTGTCCGTGTAGAAGGTCGCCGTGAAGCTCACCGTCTTCGGGTCGGCGGGCGCCTTCTCGGAGACGAGGTACTTGTCGAAGCCGCGAGACTTGTCGTAGCCGTGGAACCAGAACTTCGCGCCGGCCTGCAGCTTCTTCAGCCCGTCGTGCATGCCCGGGAATCGCGACATGTCCTGCAGCTTGCTGGGCTTGCCCACGACCATGATGCCCTGCTTGTGCGCGGTCTTCGTGAAGTCCGCGTAGTCGTCGTGGCACTTCAGGCACTTCGAGCTGCCGATGAAGGTGGCGTTGTCGGGGATCCTGCCGGAGACCTGGATCGCGAGCGGCTTGGCCGCGAGCTCCGCCGCCGTCATCGACTTGTTGGTGAGCGTGCCGCCGGGCAGGTGCCGGCCGTCGTCGGGCACCACGTACACGAAGTACTTGCCGGCCGGCGCGCCGGCGATGCTGAACGCGCCGCTGCCGTCGGTGACGGCCTGCGCGTACTTGTCGCCGTGGGCGGCGATACTGTCGTCCATCGGCTCGTCGTCGTCGACGTTGCGGCGGATGTTGAACGACGGCGCCTTCTTGAGCTTCGCCACGTCGGCCGCGGGCACGAGGAACACCGTCGCCCCCGAGACCGCGCGCTTGCCGCCGTCCGTCACCGTTCCCGTGATCGCCTGCGCCCACGCCGCCAGCGGCGAAAACGCGAGTGCGGTCGCCGCCGCCAAGGTACCCAATCCCAGCCTTGCGTGAAGTCTCATCGCTCGTTCCCCTTGTCGTTCGCCTCTTTCCTGCCCTTTGCCGCCCGGAGCCGAGGTTCCTGGGACAGTTCGTCCTCGAAGAGCTCCGTGAACAGCTCCCAAACCCTTTCCTTCGCCCCCTGCAGCGCCTTGCGCCCCGCGACCGTGGCCACGTAGGTGCGGCGGCTGCTCCTGCCGGCCTTCTCGACGCGCGACCGCAGGTGGCCGCTGCGCTCCAGGCCGTGCAGGATGGGGTAGATCGTGCCCGGGCCCAGCCGGTAGCCGTGGCGCGCGAGCTCGTCCATGATTCCCTGCCCGAAGATGGGCTCGCGCGAGGCGTGGTGGAGCACGTGCAGGCGCACGAGCCCCCCGTAGATCTCCTTGTGCGAGCTCATCGGATTTCGATATCGAGCTTCGATAGCGAAGCGTCGCCACTGTATCCCGCTGCGCCCGGGGCAGGCAATGGCCCGGGCCTGATCCAGATCAAGTGCAGGCGATGTGGTGGCGCCCGCCGACGGCAAAAGGGCCGAAGGCGTGCGCAGGCCCCTGCCGGGATTATCATTCGGGTAGGCGCACCGTCCGCGGCCGCGCCCCTCCCGCACCGAACGACCCGCCCCGACATGGTTACCCGGCTATTCACCCGCACCCCCCTTCACGAGCATGCCGAGGCCGCCCAGCGCATCCTGGGGGTGGAGCAGCTTTCCCCCGACGCCACCGAGCTCGCCGCCCTCGTGGCCGGCGACCCGGCCGCGGAAGTCCGGACCGCGGCGGCCGCGCGCTGCAGTGACCTGGCGGCGCTCGTGGCGGCCTGGGGCACGGAAACGGACGGCGGGGTGCGCGCGGCGCTCGCGGCGTCCCTCGGCGCTGCGGCCTCGAATTGTCCCGACGGGGCGGCCGCCCGCGCCTTCCTCGAATCGCCCGCCTGCACCGACTCCATACGCGCCGAGGTCGCCCGGGGCGCGAAGGCGGCCGACCGGCGCCTGGCGGCCATCGCGGGCATCCGCGACGAGCCCCTGCTCGTCTCGCTCGCGCTTTCCGGGGGGCACGCCGAGACACGCCTCGCGGCCGCCGAGTGCGTGCGCTCGCCGGAGGGCCTCGCCTCGCTCGCCGAGGCGGCCAAGAACAAGGACCGGGGGGTGGCCCGGCTCGCGAAGCAGCGGCTGGAGGCGATGAAGGACCGCGAGGGCCAGGCGAGCGAGGCCGACGAGATCCTCGCCCGGCTCGAGGCGCTGGCGGGCACGCCCGGCCCCATCCTCACCGCCGTCGTGGAGCTCAACCGCCGCTGGCAGGCGCTCGACATGCGCGCCGATCCCGACCGCCTGGCGCGGTGCGACGCCGCGCGCCGCGCGCTGCAGGCGCGCTTCGACCGCGAGCAGGCCGAGCAGGCCGCGCGCGCCCGGTTCGAGCGCCACGTCGCCGAATGGGTCGGCGCGCTCGCCACGCCCGACGGCCCGGAGGCGCTGGAAGGCCTGCGCGCCCAGCTCGCCGCGATGAGGGACGAGGCCCGGCAGCTCGGCGACGACGCCGCGACGGCCCGCCTCGACCAGGCGGGCGCGCGCATCGACGCCTGGGCCCGGGACCTGCAGGCGCTCGCGGGCGCCGAGGCCCTGGTCGTGGAGGCCGAGCGCCTGGCCGCCGACACCTCCGTGGACAACGCCCAGCTGCCGGAACGCTGGCAGGCGCTCGACCGCGCCATCCGCACGCCCGCGCTCTCGCGCCGCTTCGAGGCCGCGCTCATGGTGATCGAGCAGCGCCGCCTCGCGCAGGCCCAGGCCGCGCGCGAGGAGGCCGGCGCCGCGAAGGACCGCATGCACGCGCTCCTGGCCGCCGCCGAGCAGGCGCTCGCCGCGGGGCACCTGCACGAGGCCCGCGCCGCGGTGAACGAGATGAAGGCGCTCAAGCCCGAGGCGGGCACGCTGCCCAAGCCCACGCAGAGCCGCATGGGCCGCGTCGGCCAGCAGCTCGGCGAGCTCGAGCGCTGGGAGTCCTTCGGCCAGCAGACGGCGCGCACGCAGCTCTGCGAGCGGGCCGAGGCGCTACCCACGCAGGGCCTGGACGCGGCGCGCACCGCGGCCGAGGTGAAGAAGCTGCGCGAGGAGTGGAAGGCCCTCGACGCCCAGCACGCCGGCGTGCCGCGCGCGTTGTGGGAGCGATTCGACGGCGCCTGCGAGAAGGCCTACGCGCCCGCCGCCCAGCACTTCAAGGAGCTCGCCGCGCAGCGCAAGGCCGCCAGGAAGGGCCGCGAGGAGTTCATCGCCGCCGCCGCCGCGCACCTGCCGACACTGCTCACCGAGTCCCCCGACCTTCGCGCCGTCGAGAAGTGGCTTCGCGAGACCGACCGCGCCTGGCGCGAGGGCGGGCTGGGGAGCGTCGATCCGGCGGCGTGGAAGAAGCTCGACGCGCGCCTCAAGGAGACGCTCGCCCCCGCGCGCGCCGCGCTCGGCGCCGCGCGCGAGGAGGCGAAGTCCGGCCGCCAGGCGCTCATCGCCGAGGTCGAGGCCCTCCTGCCGCGCGCGCTCGAGCGCGAGGCGCCCTCGCTGGTGAAGGCGGTGCAGGCGCGCTGGCAGGAGCACTCGAAGGCGCACCCGCTCGCGCAGCGCGACGAGCGCGGCCTGTGGGACCGCTTCCGCGCGGCCTGCGACGCCGTGTTCGCGGCGCGGCACGAGAAGCACAAGGAGGTCGTGGGCCGCAAGCAGGAGGGCCGGCGCGGCCTCGAGGAGGTGTGCTCGCAGCTCGAGGCCCTCGCCCGCGCGACGGAGAAGGACGAGAAGGAAGCGCGCGCGGCGCTGCGCGACCTGCAGGACCGCTGGCGTGCCGCCACCCGGAGCCCCGATCCGTCGCTGCGCGCGCTCGAGGGGCGCTTCCGAAGCGCGATGAAGGCCGTCGAGGGCACCCTCTCGGCCCGCGCCCGCTCGCGCGAGGCCGCGGTGTGGAAGGCGCTCGCCGAGAAGGACGGCCTGTGCGAATCGCTCGAGTCGGCGCTGCTCGCCGGCTCCGGGACGGATTCGCCCGAGGCCTGGCAGGAGCGCTGGGGCGCGCTGCCGGAGCTGCCCGCGGCGTGGGAGAAGAAGATGCTCGCGCGGCGCGACGCGGCGCTCGCCGCCCTGGCCGATCCCGGCGCGGCCGGCGCGCACCGCGGCCGGGTCGAGAGCGGCTCGCAGGCGCGGCGCGAGGCACTGCTCGAGCTCGAGATGGCGCTGGGCCTCGAGAGCCCCGCGGACCTGCAGCCGCAGCGCCTGGCGCTGCAGGTGAAGATGCTCAAGGAGCGCTTCGGGGGCGGCGCGGCGGCGCAGTCCCCGGGAGAGCGCCTGCTCGCGTGGTGCGCCCAGCCCGGCGTGGTCGGCGGGCGCGATGGCGAGCGCCGCGGCCGGCTCTTCGCCGCGATGGGAAGCGCCCGCTAGCGCCATGCTGGAGCTGCCGAATCCCTTCGCCAACGAGGGCGGGGTGATCCGCCTTCTCGAGCCGCCCGGTGGCGACACCGAGGCGCTCGTGGACGGCGTCCTCGCCAAGCGCTACGCCAAGCCCTTCGTGATCGAGGACGACGGCGCGCGCTGCCTGTACTTCACGCGCGACTTCATCCAGAGCGAGATGCGGCTCGACGACCCGTACGAGCTCGCCTTCGCCTACACGCGCAAGATGATGGCGTTCCTGCTCTTCCTGCCGCAGCCGCGCTCGATCCTCATGCTGGGCCTGGGCGGAGGCTCGCTCGTCCGGTACTGCCACCGCCACCTGCCCGCGGCGCGAATCACCGCAGTGGAGATCGACCCGCACGTGATCGCCTTCCGCGACCAGTTCCTGCTGCCCGCGGACGGCGAGCGCTTCCGCATCGTGCAGGGCGACGCCGCCGAGTTCGTCGCGCGGTGCGAGGGCCGGCCGGAGGTCGTGATGGTGGACGCCTTCGACCGCGACGGCGTGGCCCCCACGCTCTGCACGCGCGAGTTCTACCGGGACCTGCGCGCGCTCCTGCCGAAGCGGGGCCTCGCGGTCGCGAACCTCGTCGGCCCCAAGGCCGAGCGCGTCGCCCACCTCGAGATGCTGCGCACGGTGTTCGACGGCAACGTGATCCTGCTGCCCATCGCCGACGACGGCAACTACGTGGCCTTCGCCTTCCGCGACCCGGCCTTCGAGCCGCGCTGGCGCTGGATGGAGGGCGAGGCGAGGGCGATGCGCGCCCGCTACGGGCTCGACTTCCCGCGGCTCGCCACGCGGCTCGAGCGCAGCCGCAAGCTCGGCTTCCTCCGGCGCGAGATGCACGCGCCCGACGCCCCCACCCGGCGCCTCTAGCCCTTGTCGGGGTCGGCGGAGGTCACGAGCTCGCGCTCGTCGAGCTCCTCCTCGATGAGCCGCGCCGTCTCGTCGTTGATCTCGTCGGACTGCAGCAGCTCGAGCAGCCGCGCGCGCTCCGCGGCGATCCCCTCCAGCCGCAGCCGGCGGGCCGTGGCGATGTGCTCGGCGCGCTCGGCGGCGACCTCCGCGGGGCTCTCGCGCAGGTCCACCTTGCCCTGGTAGCGGGCCAGGAGCGCGGTGGCGAAGCGCCGGTCCTCGGGATGCTCCAGGCGGTCGAGCGCCGGCTTCACCACGGCGATCGCGGCCTTGGCGAGCTCCACTCGCGCGTGCGCCTCCTCGACGGGTCCCTCGGGATCGTCCTTCGCGCGCAGCCGCGGGATGATCCACGGCAGCGTGAGGCCGTTGAGCCCGAGCGTGAGGATGATGGTCGCCGCCGCGAGGAACACGACGAGGTCGCGCTCGGGGAAGGGAGCGCCCGATTGCGTGAGGAGCGGGACCGAGAGCGCCGTGGCGAGCGTGATCGAGCCGCGCACCGCGGCCCATCCCACGAGGAACATCCGCCGCGGGTCCGGCCCCTCGCGGCCGCCCGTCCAGCCCCACCCCAGGTGGAAGCGCGCGTAGCCCGATCCCCACACCCACCCGAGCCGCAGCGCCATCAGCAGGGCCCACAGCGCGAGCGCCCAGGAGGCGAGGTGCAGGCCGTCGTAGGTCGCCACGCCCGCGAGCATCTGCCGAAGCTGCAGCCCCAGCAGCACGAACACGAGGCCGTTGAAGAACCACGCGATCATCCGCCAGACCTCGCGCGCATGGCGCCGGCTCTCCACCGACAGGCCCTTCACCTCCTGGCCGCCGGCCCACAGCCCCGAGGCGACGACCGCGAGGATCCCGGACACGTGCAGGGCCTCGGCCACGAGGTACGCCGAGTAGGGAACGAGCACGGTGAGCAGCGTCTGCACGACCGGGTCGTCCTTGTCGAGGCGGATGAGGCGCTCGCGGAACTTGCGCCCGAGCCACTCGATGAGGATCCCCACGCACAGGCCGCCGCCGGACAGGATGACGAAGCGGCCCGTCACCTCGTCCATGCTGGCGTGGCCCGCGGCGGCCGCGGCCGCCACGGCGAGCTTGAACGCCACCAGGCCCGTGGCGTCGTTGAGCAGGCTCTCCGCGTTGACGATGTGGGTCACGCGCGCCGGCAGCGGCACGGTCGCCGTGGTCGCCACCGTGGCCACGGCGTCCGTCGGCGAGACGATCGCGCCCAGCGTGAACGCCACGGCGAGCGGCATGGACGGGATGAGCCAGTGGATGAAGTAGCCCACCGCGACCACGGTGAGCACCACGAGGCCCAGCGCGAGGAGAAGCACGGGCTTGAGCACGTGCAGGAGGTCGCGCCGCGGCAGCACGCGCGCGTCGGCGAAGAGGATCGGCGGAATGAAGAGGAGCAGGAAGACCTCGGGATCGACCTTGATGCCGTGGAACCCCGGCAGGAACGAGGCGGCGGCCCCCACGACCACGAGGAAGATCGGCAGCGGCATCCGGGACCAGGGCGCGAGCACGCCCCCGACGGCGGTCAGGACGATGGCGGGGGCGAGGTCGACGACTTGCATGGCGCTGGGAACGTCCGCGGGGGAGGACCATGATCGCGCAATGCGGACGGGCGCACCTTGCGGCGGCGCAAACCCCCGGTTGCGTGTCCCGGCGGCCTTTGGGCTAGGATGCCGCTCTTTCGGGAGCCGGCCGCCGCCGGCGGGGAGACGACCGATGCGAATTCCGCAAGGAGGAGCCCGCGTCGCGGCCATCGCCGCGGCCGTCGTGGCGCTCGGGGGCGCGACCGGCGCCCTCGCCTTCGACCGCGAGGCGTGGCGCAGGGACTTCGCCCAGCTCAAGACGGAGCTCGCCGCCGCCTACGCGAACCTGGACTGGGCCATCGAGGCACGCCGGATGGACCTCGCGGCCCACGCCGCGCGGACCGAGGCGCAGCTCGACAAGGCCGCGAGCGACGGGGAGGCGCGGCGGATCCTCGACCGCTTCCTGGCCGACTTCGGCGACGGGCACCTGTACCTTGCCTGGCCCGGGCCGCCGCGGCAGTCCGCCGCGACGCCTCCCGCGGCGCCGGAGGCGGCCCCCGCCGCCAGGGCCTGCGCCGACCTGGGCTACGCGCCGTGGCGCGACCCGGGCATCGACTTCGCGGGGGCCGGCCGCTACGAGCCGCTCGCCGGCGAGTTCGCCGCGTCCTTCCCCGCCGGAGTCCTCACGACGCCCAAGGGCGCGCGCGTGGGCGTGCTGCGCATCCCCCTCTTCATGGAAATCGCGTACCCCGAGCTGTGCGAGGCGGTGCACCCGCGCGCGACCGCCTGCGACGGCGATTGCGAGCGGCGCCTGGGGGAGGAAGTCACGCGGCGCATGTCGCGCGCGCTCGCGGCGCGCCTGCGCGCCCTGTCCGGCAAGGGGGTGGACGCGCTCGCGATCGACATCACCGGCAACGGCGGCGGCAGCGACTGGGCCGAGGCGGCGGCGCGCATGGTCACTGGACCGGGCATCGCCGCGCCCCGCGTGGCCTTCATCCGCCATCCCCACTGGGTGCGCGAGCTGGGGCTGCGCCTGCGGGACGTGGAGAAGGACCTGGAGCGGACGGACCTCTCCGCGGACCTGCGCGCCGATCTCGGGAGGGCGAAGGCGGTCCTCGCGCAGGCAGGGCGCATCGCCGCGGAGCCGTGCGACCGGAACCCGGCGTGGAAGGGCGAGAAGACGTGCACGATCGTCGGGCCGGCGCTGCTGCACTCGACCGGGGTGTTCGCGCAAGCGCCGCGTGCGAGCCTCTCGGGGCTGGAATCGGACCACGCCCTTTACTTCCCCTCGCGCTACGAGCACGAGCCGGGCCTCTGGCGCGGGCCGCTCGCCGTCCTCGTGAACGGCGGCACGGCCTCGGCCGCGGAGCTGTTCGCCGTCACGCTCCGGGACAACCGCCGCGCGACCATCATCGGCACGCCGACGCAAGGCTCGGGGTGCGGCTACACGAGCGGCGGCATCACGATCCGGCTCGCGTCCTCCGGTGCCCGGCTCAAGGTGCCCGACTGCGTCCGCTATCGCGCCGACGGCTCGAACGAGGTGGAGGGCGTGGAACCCGACATCCTGGTGGGCTGGCGCGCCGGGCTCTCGCCTTACCAGCGCGGGGCGAAGGCCGCGCGCGCCCTCGGGAA
>CAZNWZ010000040.1:0-15224 GCA_964576455.1 uncultured Lysobacter sp. | reverse complement strand
CCAGCCCGTGATGGCGGCGCTCTTCGCGTGGGCGCTCTTCGGCGAGGCGATCGGCATGGCCCAGTTCGTGGGCGGCGCGGTGGTGCTCGGCGGGATCTGGCTCGCCAAGCGCGGCAGCTGACCGGCAATCAGATTGAAAAAAGTAATCTGATTACAGGCCGATGGACTCGCGGACCGCGCGGGTCAGCTTCGCCGCCACCAGCTCGTGCGAGCGGGCGATGAGCTCCTTCAATTCCTTCTCGTGCAGCGTCCTGAGGCCCTTCACCTGCACCCACTTCGCGCGCGCGAGGTAGGGCGCGGGCACGATGCCGGGCCGGTCGGTGAGCTCGAGGAAGCGCGGGCTGTCCACCTTGAAGGAGACCGCCTCCTCGCCCTTCCTCGCGTCGTAGAGGACGGCGAACATCTTCCCGCCCACGGAATAGACGTGGTCCACGTCCCACTTGAAGTCGTAGGTCGCGCCGGGAAGCGAATGGCAGAAGGCGCGGATCCGGGCCGGGGTCACTTGCGCGGGGCGACGACCTGGTAGAAGACCTCGTCCTTGCGGATCATGCCGAGCTCCTGGCGGGCTCGCTCCTCGATGGCGTCCAGGCCCTGCTTCAGGTCGCGGACCTCGGCGTCGAGCGTGTCGTTGCGCGCCTTGAGCCCCGCGTTCACCGCCTGCTGCATGGCGACCTGGCGCCCGAGGTCGCGAACGCGCAGCCAGCCGCCCTTCCCGAACCACAACGGGTACTGCAGTACCACGATGAGAGCGGCCAGGGCGGCGGCGAGGAGCTTCATTTGAGCTGGTAGAACGCCCCGCGGCCGGCGTAGGCCGCGCCTTCGCCCAGCTCCTCCTCGATGCGCAGGAGCTGGTTGTACTTGGCCATGCGGTCGGAGCGCGAGAGCGACCCGGTCTTGATCTGCATGGCGTTGGTGCCCACCGCGATGTCGGCGATGGTGGAGTCCTCGGTCTCGCCCGAGCGGTGGGAGATCACGGAGGTGTAGCCGGCGCGCTTGGCCATCTCGATGGCCTCGAAGGTCTCGGAGAGCGTGCCGATCTGGTTGATCTTGATGAGGATGGAGTTGGCCACGCCCCGGCGGATGCCTTCCTCGAGGATGCGCGTGTTGGTGACGAAGACGTCGTCGCCCACGATCTGCACCCCCTCGCCCAGGCGCTTGGTCAGGAGCTCCCAGCCCTCCCAGTCGCCCTCGGCCATGCCGTCCTCGATGGAGACGATGGGGTACTTGTCGCACCAGGAGTCCAGCAGGTCCGTGAGCTGCTGCGAGGTGTAGGCGAGGTGCTCGCTCTCGAAGCGGTACTTGCCGTCCTTGTAGAACTCGCTCGCGGCGCAGTCCAGGCCGATGAGCACGTCGCTGCCCGCGAGGTAGCCGGCCTCCTCGATGGCCTTGAGGATCCACTGGATCGCCGCCTCGTTGTTCGGCAGGTTGGGCGCGAACCCGCCCTCGTCGCCCACGGTGGTGGACATGCCTTCCTTGTCGAGCATTTTCTTCAGGGTGTGGAAGATCTCGGCGCCGCAGCGCAGCGCGTCGCGGAAGCTGGGCAGCCCCGCGGGGATGACCATGAACTCCTGCATGTCCAGCGAGTTGTTGGCGTGCGCCCCGCCGTTGATCACGTTCATCATCGGCACGGGCATCTTCCTCGGCGCGCTCCCGCCGAAGTAGCGGTACAGCGGCAGGCCGCACTCCTCGGCCGCCGCCTTGGCGCAGGCGACCGACACCGCCAGGATGGCGTTGGCCCCGAGGCGCGACTTGTTCTCGGTGCCGTCGAGCTCGATCAGCACGCCGTCGATGTGCGCCTGCTCCGAGACGTCCAGGCCGATGATCGCCTCGCAGATCTCGGTGTTCACGTGCTCGACCGCCTTCTGCACGCCCTTGCCGAAGTAGCGCTGGGCGTCGCCGTCCCGGAGCTCGATCGCCTCCCGCGAGCCGGTGGAGGCGCCCGAGGGCACCGCGGCGCGCCCCATGACGCCGGATTCCAGCAGCACATCGGCTTCGACGGTGGGATTGCCGCGCGAATCGAGGATCTCGCGCGCGACGACTTCGACGATGGCGGTCATTCCGGCTCCCTTTCGTTGGCGGCGCCTGGCGGCGCTTCGACTCGAGGGGATATTCTAAGCCAAAGGGGGACCGCCCACCCCGGCCCGGCCGCGCTCAGAGCTTCTTCGCGAGCAGCTCGGCGAGCTTGCGCGTGGCGTCCGCGTCGCGCTCGACCGGCTTGGCCCCTCCCACGGCCACCACGAGCCATGTCCTGCCCTTCAGGAGCTGGAGCGAGCCCTGCTTGGCGCTCCAGAAGGCGGGCGAACCCTGGATCAGCATGGGCTTGGTCTGGAACTTGAGCTTCTCGTCCTCGAAGGCACGCTGGGCGTCGGCCTCCGTCCGGGCGAAGCGGAAGTTGGCGGAGGCCGAGACGGGCTTGCCGTCCTTCGAGGACCACCACGTGCACGTGGAGATGACCTTGGGGCGCTTCACCTTGGGATTGACCGGCTCCGGGTCCACGTTGGGGCCCAGGACCTTCCGGGCCTCGTCCTGGGTGAAGATCTCGCACGCGTCGAACGCGTCCTGGGCGCCCGCCCCCAGCGCCGCGAAGGCGACGAGTGCGGCGGCGGTCATCATCGGGGTCTTTCGCATGGCGTTTCCCTTCCCTCGGTTGCGTTGGCGGCGCCAACCAGGACCATTCTAGCGCCCCGCGCCCGGTTCGACCCCGAAGAGGCGGGCGCCGTTCCCCCAGGCGATCCGGGCGGCCGCCTCCGGCGGCAGCTCCCCCAGCCAGCGGCGGTAGGTGGCCATCGTCTCCGGGTACGCCTGCCAGCGCTGGTTCACCCAGGTGTCGGAGCCCACGAGGAAGCGCCCGGCGTGCCGGGTGAAGAACGCCTTCCATTCCGGCGTGAGGCGGCCGTCCTCGGTCACGTCCCAGCGGTAGGAGAGCTCGCCCCAGAGGGCCGGGTAGCGGGCGAAGAGCTCCTCCAGCCGGGCGAGCGGCGTGTTGAATCCCGTGTGCGCCCAGATGACGCGGGCCTTCGGGTTGTGGGCGAAGAGAATCTCCAGTGCCTCCTCGTCGCAGTGGGCGTGCAGGACGAGATCCCGCGCCACCGCGAAGTCCACGATGCGTCTCACGACGTCCGTGGCCGCGTCGCGCCCGAAGACGTGGAACTCGCCCACGCCGCGGTAGTAGCCGCGCTTCGCCTCCTCCTCGATCATCGCCGCGATCTCCGGCTTGGCGTGCCAGGTCCCGTGGTCCGCGCGGTCGCGGTAGACGCGGATGAAGGGGACCACGGCGAATCCGGCCCGGGGCGACTTGCGGCTCGCCTCGTAGAGCGCGCGCGTGCCATCGTTGGGACGGCTGTTGGCGAGGATCGCCCTCACGCCGTTCTTCGAGAACAGCTCCATCGCCGTGCCGATGGACACGTGCCCCTGGGCGTCGTCGTTGTAGTGAAGGTGCGCGTCGAAGAGCGGCCCTTCGTAGACGGCGTGCGCCGCGCCGGCGCCCAGCGCCAGGGCGAGGGCGAGGCCGCGCAGGAGCCTCACCGCGATTTCCCCGTGTGGACCGCGAGCACGCTCGGAGGGGCCTCGAACGTGTCGGGGCGCGCGTTCTTCCAGAACACCTGGTACACGGGATGCGCGGGGACGTCCTCCAGGAGCTCGCCGGGCTTGAGCCACGGGTGCAGCGTCGAGAGCGAGCGCACCTCGTTGGAGGAGACGCGCCGGATCACGTGCTCCGGGCCCAGCTCGCTCGGGTGCGAGAGCCCGGCCGCGCCCAGCAGCTCCTTCAACGCCTTGAGCGTGTTCTGATGGAAGTTGAAGACTCGCTCGGCCTTGTCCGGCACCACGAGCGCGCGCATGCGCCGCGGGTCCTGGGTGGTCACGCCCGTGGGGCAGTGGCCCGAGTGGCAGGTCTGCGCCTGCAGGCAGCCAAGGGCGAACATGAAGCCGCGCGCGGAATTGCACCAGTCGGCGCCGATGGCCATCGTGCGCGCGAGGTCGAAGGCGGTGACGATCTTGCCGCTCGCGCCGATGCGCACCTTCCCGCGCAGGTTCACGCCCACGAGCGAGTTGTGCACCAGCATGAGCGCCTCGCGAAGCGGCGCGCCCACGTGGTCGGTGAACTCCAGGGGCGCCGCTCCCGTGCCGCCCTCGCCGCCGTCCACCACGACGAAGTCGGGCGTGATGCCCGTCTCGACCATCGCCTTCACGATGCCGAACCACTCCCAGGGGTGGCCGATGGCGAGCTTGAAGCCGGTGGGCTTGCCGCCCGAGAGCTTGCGCAGCCTGTCCACGAACTGCAGCAGCTCCAGGGGCGTGGAGAACGCCGAGTGCTTCGCGGGCGAGATGCAGTCCACGCCCACCGGCACGTGGCGCGCCTCCGCGATCTCCGGCGTGACCTTGGCGCCCGGCAGGACGCCGCCGTGGCCGGGCTTGGCACCCTGCGAGAGCTTCACCTCGATCATCTTCACCTGGTCGGATGTCGCATTGGCGACGAAACGCTCCTCGTTGAAGCGCCCGCCGTCGTCGCGGCAGCCGAAGTAGCCGCTGCCGATCTCCCAGACGAGGTCGCCGCCCGGCTCGCGGTGGTAGCGCGAGATCGAGCCCTCGCCCGTGTCGTGGAAGAAGCGCCCGCGCCGCGCGCCCTCGTTCAGGGCGAGCACCGCGTTGGCCGAGAGGGCGCCGAAGCTCATCGCCGAGATGTTGAACACGCTCGCCGAGTAGGGCTTCGCCGCGCGGCCCTCGCCGATCGCGATGCGGAAGTCGTGGCTCGCGATCTCCACCGGCGCGATCGAGTGGTTGATCCACTCGTAGTGCGGCTCGTAGAAGTCCATCTGCGTGCCGAAGGGGCGCTTGTCCACCACCCCCTTGGCGCGCTGGTAGATGATCGAGCGCTGCGCGCGCGAGAAGGGCGTGTGGTCGGTGTCGGCCTCGATGAAGTACTGCCGGATCTCGGGCCGGATGTACTCGAAGAAGAAGCGGAAGTGCGCGAGCACCGGGTAGTTGCGCCGGATGGCCTGCCGCGGCTGCGCGTAGTCCACGAGTCCCACGACCCAGAGGGCCGCCAGCACGCCCCCCGGCCAGAACCACAGCGGCGAGAGCGCCGTGAGGGCGAAGCACCCCACGGCCAGGAGGCCGCAGGCGGTCCACGCCCAATACCTTTGCGGAACGATGCGGTCGATCACGCTTCCCACGCGCCTCTCCTCGTCCGGCGGGCTGTCGTCGCCCTCAAGCCGGCGACTCTACGCAACTGCGCCCCGGCTTGTAAACGCCGTCCGGCGGGCGCCGTGGGCTAGCGGACGAGGCCGCGCAGGGCATCGAGGGCGCCCTCGACGCCGCCTCGGCGCAGGGCATCGGCGTTCGTGAGCACGCTCTGGGCGATCCGGGCGAGGAGCGCGCCGGTGACGAGGGAGGCGGCCTGCGCCGCGGTGACGCCGCCGGAGCGCTTGCCCACGTCGCGCAGGTCCACGTCGGGAAGGTCGAAGGTGAGGCCCCCGCCCCTGAGCAGCGGGTTGGTCATGGTGACCTTCGCACCGCGCAGCGTGATGCGGCCGATCACGTAGCGGCGCCCCGCCGGGCGCGCGGGCGCGCCGCCGGCGCCGGCACCCTCCCCCGCTCGCCGGACGTAGGCCTCGATATTGCGCCGGATGGCCTCCAGGTTGTTGGTGCCGCCCCTCAGCTCGTAGGTGATCTCCGGCGCGTCCACGAGGATGTCGCGGATGACCACGACGTCCGCGCCCAGCGTCGAGGGGTCGATCCCGACGGCGACGGTTCCCGCGCGAAGGGCACGGGGAGAGGAATAGCCGGGGGGGTTGCCGATCTCGATGGCGCGCAGCATGCCGCGCCCGTCCCGGGCCGAAAGGTCCACCGAGCCCACCTTGACCGGCGCGCCCGCGATGTCCGGCCCGAAGTGCTCGATCGTGGCCTTCACCACGAAGTCGAGCGAGGTGTAGAGCCAGTACGCGCCGCCCGCGACGACCACGAGCAGCACCGCGAGGCCGAGGGTCCAGCGCTTCATGGACGCCGGCGGAACGGTCGGCTACTCCAGCGCCGCGAGCGCCGCGCGCAGCCCCATCGCGTCCCCGCCCAGCGGGCGGCCTGCCCGCGAGGCGTCGTTCCACGCGTAGGTGTCGAAGTGGGCCCAGGGCGTGGACTCGGGGACGAACCAGTCCAGGAAGAGCGCGCCCACGATGGCCCCGGCGAAACCGCCCTTGCCGGAATTGTTGAAGTCCGCGACCTCGCTCTCGAAGAGGCGCCGGTAGCTGCGCCACAGCGGCAGGCGCCAGATCGGGTCCTCCACCGCCTCGGCCGCGGCGAGGAGCTTCTCGGCGAGCCCTTCGTCATTGGCGAACATCGCCGGCAGCTCCGGCCCCAGCGCCACGCGCGCCGCGCCCGTGAGGGTGGCGAAGTCGATCACGAGCTTCGGCCTGTCCTCGACGGCGTAGGCGAGCGCGTCGGCGAGCACCACGCGCCCTTCCGCGTCCGTGTTGCCGATCTCGATGGTGTGGCCGGCGCGCGTGCGGATGACATCGCCGGGACGGTAGGCGTTGCCGGAGATCGCGTTCTCGACGGCCGGCACCAGGAGCTGCAACCGGTACGGCAGCTTCCTCTGCATCACCAGGCGCGCGAGCGCGATCGCGTGCGCCGCGCCCCCCATGTCCTTCTTCATGAGGCGCATGCCCTCGGCGCCCTTGATGTCGAGCCCCCCCGTGTCGAAGCACACGCCCTTGCCGACGATCGCGAGCCGCGGGTGCTTCGGGTTGCCCCAGTTGAGCTCCAGCAGGCGCGGCGGCCGCGCGGCGGCCCGGCCCACGGCGTGGATGGCGGGGAAATTCTGCGCCAGGAGCTCGTCGCCCACCCACTCGTCGAATTCCGCGCCGAAGAGGTCGGCCTGCTCGCGCACGATGTCGGAGAGCTCCGCCGGGCCCATGTCCTCGGCGGGCGTGTTCACGAGGTCGCGCACGAGCTTCACCGCGTCGGCGAGGCCCAGGGCCTGTACCACCCGCGCGGTGGGCTCGAGCTGCAGGTCCGCGGGCTTGCGGCGCGCCTTGCGGTAGCGCGTGAACTGGTAGCTGCCGAGCGCCCAGCCGAAGGCGGCCTTGTCCTCCCCGATCGTGACCGGCCCCTTGCCGAGCGCGTAGCGCCCGGCGACGAGCTTGAGCGGCAGGCTCGCGAGCGCCCACGGATCGTCCGCGTCGCGCACGCCCACGATCACCAGCTCGACGTCGCCCTTGGCGCCCGGCACCGCGCAATGCGTGTGCGGCCGCCCGGTGAAGTCGCTCGCCTGCATCCAGCGGCGCTGCGCGGGCGTGAGCTTGTCCAGGAGCTTCGGCAGGCGCTTCGCGTCCGTGGCGAGGATGGGCGTGGCGCCCTTGTCGAAGGCCTTGCGGTCGGTGATCACAGTCATTGGAATGTGGGATGCGTCGACGAATGAGTGATTCTAGCCTGTCGAGAGGGGAAGGCTGGCGAGGGAGGTGAGGTAGGCACATCCAGGGCGCGCAAGCGTGACCGTCCGGATGGGTGCCCAAAAAGTCGAAGTCCGCCAAACACGTCGGACTTCGACTTTTTACCCATCCAATGTTGACGAAGCTTCGCCTCGTCAACCTGGACGGTCGCGCGCCATGGATGTGCCTACCTCACCTCCCTCGCCAGCCCGTCCTTGGACGCGCCGTGCCTGTGCGCGCACTCGACGACGCCTCCACGGAGCGCCTTGGGGGATGGCCGGGGATGCGACGAGCGGGATCCTTGGCGGGCGACCGTCGTAGGGCGACAGAGCGCAGCGCTGTCGCCATTAGATGGGTGGAGATTCGAGGTCCGACGTGTTTGGCGGACCTCGAATCTCCGGGCACCCATCCGACGGTCACGCTTGCCCGCCCAGGATCCCGCTCGTCGCATCCCCGGCCACCCCCCTTGGCACCCTCAACTTGACGCCGCGCAAGGCGGGGTGCCGGACGGCCGCCTAGGATGGGATCAGGAGGAGTTTCCATAAAATGCCCTGCGCCTGGATAACCCACCGGGACTGCCTTCTCCACGAGATGGGGGAAGGCCACCCGGAGTGCCCCGAACGCCTCGACGCCATCTCGGACCACCTGCTCGCGCAGGGGCTCATGAGCCTGCTCATCCCCTACGACGCGCCGGTGGCCACGGTGGAGCAGCTCGAGCGCGCCCACACGGCCCACCACGTCATGGAGATCCTGGCCGCAGCCCCGAAGGAGGGCTACGTGCACGTGGACCCGGACACCGCGATGAACCCGCACACCGTGAAGGCGGCCCTGCGCTCGGCGGGCGCGGCGATCCTCGCCACCGACCTGGTGCTCAAGGGCGAGGTGCGCAGCGCCTTCTGCGCCGTGCGCCCGCCGGGGCACCACGCCACCCGCGACGCGCCGATGGGGTTCTGCTTCTTCAACAACGCGGCCGTGGGCATCCGGCACGCGCTCGACTTCCACGGCCTGGAGCGCGTGGCCCTCGTCGACATCGACGTGCACCACGGCAACGGCAGCGAGGACATCCTCGCGGCCGACCCGCGCGTGCTCATGTGCTCCACGTTCCAGCGCGGCCTCTATCCCTTCCTGGGCGACGAGCCCAAGGGCCTCAACATGGTGAACGTGGGCCTGCCCGCGGGCGCCACGGGCGAGCAGCTGCGCGCCGCGGTGCAGGAGTACTGGATGCCGGCGCTGGACGCCTTCTGCCCGCAGCTCGTCTTCATCTCCGCCGGGTTCGACGCCCACCAGGCCGACGACATGGCCGGCATGCGCTGGATCGAGAGCGACTACGCGTGGGTGACGCGCGAGCTGGTGCAGGTCGCGAACCGCCATTGCGGCGGCCGCGTGATCTCGCTCCTCGAGGGCGGCTACCACCTGCACGCGCTCTCGAGGAGCGTCGCCGCGCACGTCCGGGAGCTGGTGTCCGCCTGAAGCCGATGGCCTGGGACTGGATCGTCGTCGGGTCGGGATTCGGGGGCAGCGTCGCGGCCTTGCGCCTCGCGGAGAAGGGCTACCGGGTGGCCGTGCTGGAGTGCGGCCGGCGCTTCCGCGACGAGGACTTCGCGAAGAGCACCTGGAACCTGCGCCGCTTCCTGTGGGCGCCGGCGCTGGGCCTGCGCGGGATCCTGCGCCTCGCCACCTTCAAGGACGTCTTCATCGCGAGCGGCGCGGGCGTGGGCGGCGGCAGCCTCGTGTACGCCAACACGCTCTACCGCGCCAAGCCCGCCTTCTTCGCCCACCCGCAGTGGCCCGCGGAGAAGGACTGGTCGGCCGCCCTCGCCCCGCACTACGACACCGCCGAGCGGATGCTGGGCGCGGCGCGCGTTCCCCACGAAAGCGGCGGCCAGGCGCTGCTCCGGGAGATGGCGGCCGCCTTCGGCGTGCCGGAGACCTTCGTGCGCACGACCTGCGCCGTCCACTTCGGCGAGCCCGGCGTCACCGTGCCCGACCCCTATTTCAACGGGGAGGGACCGGCGCGCACGGGCTGCGAGCGCTGCGGCGCCTGCATGGTGGGCTGCCGCGTGGGCGCCAAGAACACCCTGGTGAAGAACTACCTCTGGCTCGCCGAGAAGCGGGGCGTCGAGGTCATTCCCGACACGGAAGTCACGGACATCCGCCCGCGCGGCGGCGCCGACGGCTCCGAGGGCTACGTGGTGGAGACCGCGCGGCCGGGGGCGTGGCTCTTTCCGGGGCGGCGCGCGCTCGAGGCGAAGGGCGTGGTCGTGGCCGCCGGGGCGCTGGGCACCAACCGCCTGCTCGCGGGCTGCCGGCTGCGGGGGTCGCTTCCGCGCCTGAGCGACCGCCTGGGGCACCTGGTGCGCACCAACAGCGAGTCGCTCCTCGCGGTGACGATGCCCGACGACCACCGCGAGCCGTGGAAGGACGTGGCGATCAGCGCGAGCATCCACCCCGACCCCGAGACGCACGTGGAGTTCGTGACCTACGGCCGGCACGGCGACTTCATGTCCGGCTTCACCACGCTGCTCACGGGGAACGGCACGCGCTTCACGCGCCCCTTGCGCCTGCTGGGCAACATCCTGCGCCACCCCGTGCGCTTCGCGAAGGCCACCTGGCCCTTCGGCTGGAGCCGGCGCACGCTCATCATCCTGGTGATGCAGACGCTGGACAACGCGATCCGCTTCCGCGCGCGGCCGGCGCTGCTGGGCCGGGGCGTGCGGCTTTCCACGGAGCAGGACGAGGGCCGCCCGAACCCCACCTACATCGAGGCCGGCAACCGGGCTGCGCGCTGGCTGGCGGACCGCACCGGCGGCGTCGCGCAGAGCATGGTGCTGGAGGCAGTGGCCAACATCCCGTCCACGGCCCATATCCTGGGCGGTGCCGTGATCGCGCGCGACGCGGCGGGCGGCGTCGTGGACGCGCGCAACCGCGCCTTTGGCTACGAGAACCTGCTGGTGTGCGACGGCTCGACGCTGCCGGCCAATCCGGGCGTGAACCCCAGCCTCACCATCACGGCCCTCGCGGAGCACGCGATGAGCCACGTGCCCGCGAAGGCGCCGTCCCGAGCGTAGCCGCTACGGCTGCGCCGGCGGGGCGCCGCGCGGCAGGACCTCCGCCAGGATCGCCTGCCTGACCGTGCCGTCCTTGCCCCGGAAGGTGAGCGTGACGGGCACCTTGTCGCCCTTCGCGAGGGGCTTCACGAGCTCGAACAGCATCACGTGGTAGCCGCCGGGCTTGAGCTCCACGGTCGTGCCGGCGGGAATCGCGATCTCGTCGATCGAGCGCATCGCCACCACGCCGCCGCCCGTCGTCATCTCGTGGATCTCGACGATGCCGGCCGCGGGCGAGGCCGCGCTCACGAGCAGGACGTCCCTGGTGCTCGTGAGCTTCATGTAAACGCCGGCGGCCTTCAGCTTGGGCAGCGTGGGGCCGACCCACGCCTGCGTCACCGTCACCTCCGCCCAGGCGGGCGCCACCGCCATCGCCAGGCCCGCGATGGCGACCCTGCTCCATCCTCGGTTCATGGTCGCGGCCGCGGCGCTACTTGTGCATCGGCGGGGAGCCGACCGGCACCACGTCCGCGTTGACCTCCAGCTTCGAGCGCTTGCCGTCCTTGCCGGCGATGGTGAGCGTGATGGGCACCTTGTCTCCCTTGGCGAGGGGCTTCACCAGGTCGATCAGCATCACGTGGTATCCGCCGGGCTTGAGCTCCACCACCTTGCCGGCGGGCAGCGGGATCTCGTCGACCGCGCGCATGGTCATGACGTTTTCCTTCATGGCCATCTCGTGCACTTCCACGATCGTGGCGGCGGGCGAGGCCGCGCCGACCAGCTTCGCGTCCTCGCTGCTGCGAAGCTTCATGAAGGCGCCCGTGGCCTTCTGGCTCGCGACCGTGCCGCGGACCCACGCCTGCGTCACCGTCACCTCGGCCCAGGCCGGCGCCGCCAGCGCCAGGCCCAGGAGGCACATCGCCTTCGCTCGTCCCTTCATCGTCGCTCCCATGGGCGATCGCGGCCGTCAGCCCTTCCCGGCCGTGATCGAGATGTTGTGCGTCGAGGGCGAGCCCGTCGAGGCCCCCGTCGCCGTGAGCGTGACCGTGCAGGTCGCCCCGACGACCGCCGTCCCCGCCGACACCGTCACCGTCGCCGGCGAGGGCGTGGACGAGCCATCGGCGAACGACACGCTCGCCGCGCTCAGCGTGCAGCCTCCCGTCACGCCCAGGTTGCCCGTGGCCGCGCCCGAGGTCCCGCCCGCGCGCGTCACGGCCAGGCTCGTGGAGCCGGTCGTCACCCGCAGGCTCGTGGCCGTCCCCGCGAGGTTCAGCGCCAGCGTCCCGGGGCTCGGCACGGAGGTCACGTAGGTCGCCACCAGGTTCACCGCGCTGTAGGCCGAGGCCCCGTACAGCAGGACCTGGTAGCGGCCCGCCGCCGGGCCCGTGAACGAGCAGGTCTCCGACGACGCCGTGCCCGTCGAGGCGCAGTCGAACGAGCCGGTGGTCGGCACCGCGTCGCGCTTCACGTACAGGTTCACGTTGCTCGTGCCGCCCTTCCCGGTCGACCCGCCCGAGGTCTGCACCACCAGGCTCGTGGCGCCCGAGGGCACGTCGATGTAGAAGTGGGTCGAGCTGTCCAGCGCGCCCGAAAGCCCCGTCACCATCACCCCGTTGGCGAGCGCCGTGCCCGTGGGCGGCGGCGCCGAGCTCGTGACCGAGACGGTGAGCGTCGAGGGCGAGCCCAGGCTCGCGCCCGTCGCGCCGAGCGTGACGGTGCAGGTGCCCCCCGCGGTGGCCGTGCCCGCCGACACCGTGACCGTCGCCGGCGAAGGCGTGGACGAGCCGTCGGCGAAGGTGACGCTGGCCGCGCCCAGCGTGCAGCCGCCCGTCACGCCCAGGTTGCCGGTGGCCGCGCCCAGCGTGCCGCCGGTGCGCAGCACGGAGAAGTCCGCCGAGCCCGTGCCTTCCACGATGCTCGCGGAGGCCGTGGAGAGCGCGAGCGTCCCGGGACTGGGCGGCGGCGCGGCCACGTACGTGGCCACCAGGCTCAGCGCGCTGTACGCCGTGGCGCCGTACAGCAGGACGTAGTAGCGGCCGGCCGGCGGGTTCGTGAAGGAGCAGCTCTCCGTCGAAGCCGAGCCGGTCGAGGAACAGTCGAACGCGCCGGTGGTCGGCACCGCGTCGCGCCGCACGTAGAGGTTCGCGTTGGCCCCTCGCCCGCCACCCGAGGTCTGCACCAGGAGGCTCGAGGCGCCCGAGGGCACGTCGATGTAGAAGAAGGTCGAGCTGTCCAGGGCGCCCGCCAGGCCGGTCACGGCCACGCCGTTCGTGAGCGCCGTGCCCACCGCCGGCGGGTTCACCACGGCGATGGACGTCGAGTTCGGCGAGCCCGTCGTCGCCGGCCCGACCGCCGTGAGGGTCACGGTGCAGGAGCCGCCGCCCACCGCGGTGCCCGCGGACACGGTGACGGAGGCGGGAGAAGGCGTCGTGGAGCCGTCCGCGAAGCTCACGCTCGCGGCGCTCAGCGTGCAGCCGCCCGTCACGCCCAGGTTGCCCGTCACGAGGCCCAGGGTGCCGCCGCTGCGGGTCACCGCGAGCGTGGTGGAGCCGCTCGTGACCGGGATGCTCGCGGCCGTCCCCGAGAGGTTCAGGGCCAGCGTGCCCGGGCTCGGCGGCGCGACGGTGGTGCTCGAGAAGGTGCCGTTCACCCCGCCGATCGTGAGCGTCGTGGTGACGGTGGTGCTGTTGCTGCCCGAGGCGGTGTGGCGCACGCAGACCGTCTGGCCGGGTTCGATCGTCCCCGCCGTGCCGACGAAGGTCACCGTGCAGCCGACCGAGTAGGTGCCGTTGGCGACGGAGATGGCCGCCGTCGTGTTGTAGCCGGTCGGCGTGATCGTGTTCGACGTCCGCTGCGAGCCCGTGGGCACGTCCGTCTGCGAGGTGAAGGAGAACGCGTCCGGGGCCGTGTCCGGCGGCACCGCCACGTAGGTCGCCAGCAGGCTCACGTTGCTGTACGACGGCGTGCCGACGCCGGCGGCGAAGAGCAGGATGTAGTAGCGGCCCGCCGGCGGGTCCGTGAAGGAGCAGGTCTCGACGACGGTCCCCACCGTCGCCGAGGCGCAGTCGCGCACCAGCGCCGTCGGGACGCCGTCGCGCCGGACGTAGAGGTTGAGGTCCTGGCCGCGACCACCGCCGGTGGTGGACACCACGAGGCTCGTCGCGTACTCCGGCACGTCGATGTAGTAGTAGTTCGAGCTGCCCGCGGTGGCCGTCAGGCCCGTCAGCGCCACGCCGTTCTCGAGCGCGCTGCCCAGCGAGGCGACGGTGGTGCTCGAGAAAGTCCCGGCCACGCCGCCGATGGTGAGCGTCGTGGTGGTCGTCGCGCCGAAGCCCGCCGAGGCCGTGTGCTGCACGCAGACCGTCTGGCCGGGCTCGAGGTTGCCCGGCGAGCTCGTGAAGCCCGGTCCGGTGCAGCCGATCGAGTAGGTGCCGTTCGCCACCGAGATCGTCGTGGTCGTGTTGAAGCCCGCCGGCGTGATCGTGTTCGACGTGAGCACGGCCTCGGGAATGACGCCCGTCTGGCTCGTGAAGCCGAAGGCGTTCGGCACCGTGTCCGGGACGAAGACGCTGATGTCGTGCGTGCTCGGCGACCCGGTCGTCGCCGGGCTCACCGCCGTGAGCGTGACCGTGCAGGTGGCGCCGCCGACGGCCGTGCCGGCGGAAACCGTGACGTTGGCCGGCGAGGCCGTGAGCGAGCCGTCAGCGAAGGAGACGCTGGAGGCCGACAGCGTGCAGCCGCCCGTCACGCCCAGGTTGGCGCTCACCGCCCCGGACGCGCCGTTCGACCGGTTCACGGAGAAGATCGTGGAGCCCGTGGTGACCGGGAAGCTCGAGGCCGTGTTGGTGAGGTTGAGCGAGAGCGAGCCCGGCTGCGGCGCGACCGAGGCCAGCGACCAGCCGGAATCCTGCAGGATGCCGAGCGCCACGGGACCGGGATCGTGCAGCGACTCGGCGCTGGACAGCGAGAAGGTCATCAGGGCGTTGGTCGTGCCGTTGAAGCTCTCCGCCAGGTGCGAGTAGCTCGAGCCCCCGTTCCAGGTCCCCGGCGCGTACAGGGGTGCCGGGGCGTTGCCGTTGGCCGACCTCGCGTTCGGGCCGTCGAAGAAGATGTTGTTGCTGGTGAGCTGCGTGGCGAGGGCCGCGGACGGGTTCGGGAAGAGCGCGGTGTTGATCAGGGCCTGGTTCGAGCCGTTCTCCGTGAAGCGGTCGTAGATGAAGGGGAAGGCCGTTCCGCTGCCCCAGGAACCCGAGCCGCTCGCGACGCTCATGCTGCCCAGGAAGCCCAGTCCGTGGCCCAGCTCGTGCATCACCACGGACACGAAGTCGTACTGGCCGGCCGGCGTGTTGCCGTCGGTCCCGAAGTACCAGTTGGGAAAGGCGGTGCTGAAGGAGGCGTTGATCTCGGCGCTTCCGCTGCCGTTCAGGTCGCTTCCGGCCAGCGCGTTGGCCAACGCCACCGGGTACCAGGTGCCCGCCTGAGGCGCGCCCGCGAAGTCGCGGTAGAAGGTGACCGGGCCGGCCGACCCGAGGATGCCCGAGCCCAGGCTGGCCCAGCAGGCATTGACGGTGATCGTGACCGGCGACTGCAGCTGCGCCGCCCACAGGCTCGCCGCGTAGCTGAACGCGGCCTGCGCAGGGGCGCTCCAGGAAGAGCAGGCGTTGCCGAACATTGTCCCGGACGTCATGAAGTTCACGGTGATCGTCGCCGTCACCGACGGCATCCCGAGCTCCGCGCGCAACGCGGCCTCCGC
>CAZNWZ010000039.1:0-15555 GCA_964576455.1 uncultured Lysobacter sp. | reverse complement strand
CGATGGGCGAGGGCGCTGGCGAAGGCGCGGCGGAGGCGGCCGGGAAGTTCTGCTCTATCGACAACCCGGATTGCGAGGCCTGCCAGTGACGCTTCGAAGGGGCAGGCCGCCCGGGCCGCGGCCTCAGCCGGGATAGGTGTCCGCCGGGCAGTGGCGGCGCGGCGAGAGGTCGACGACGGCCTGCGCGGCGGCCGCGCGCAGGTGCGCCTGCGTGGCGGCATCGACGGCGATGGCGGCGAGCGTCGGCATCGCGGCCGGGGAGTCTCCCGCGATGGTCGAGGCGATCACGAGCGCGGCGAGCAGCGCGCCGGCAGGCTGCGAGTGGTTGCCGTCAGGCGCATGCAGCGGCAGGAGCGCATGGCGCGAAAGCGCGATGTCCCAGGCCTGCGGGACGGGCGCCACGCACGCCGGGGCCTGCGCGGCGATCGACACGTACAGCTCGAAGATGCGCTGCGTCTCGTCGACACCCCGGCGCGGCCACTCCGGAAAGAGAACCGGCACCGCGCCGCCATCCCGCGCGAGCCGCACCCACTGCGCGGCCTCGGCGGTCGAGTAGGTGAACTGGCCGCTCGCGCTGTACTTCTGCGCCTGGAACACGACGGCGCTCCAGCGCTGGCTCGCGAGCACTTCGCGAGAAGCGGCATCGGACAACCGTTCGTCGAGGAACTGGCTTCCGGGAGCCGTCACCGCTTCGACGCTGCGCCCGGGGCGCACCGCCCTCACGAGGGCGGCAACCAGGCCCGGGACGTCGTTCGCGTGGGTGTGGCTGTTGCCGTAGAACAGCAGCGCGATGTCCGCCTTCACGGGGGATACGGGGCCGCTCGCCGCATTCCCGCCGCCGCCGCAGGCCGGCGCAAGGGCGAGCAGTGCCGCGGCCGCCCACGCCCGCCAGCGATTCGCGAGAAACCGATCCGCCTTCGCGGAACCGGCGGGATGCGCGGGATGAGCCGGATCGAACTTGCTGTCCATGGTGCGGGCGCCTTTGGCCTGTCGACGGGTGCAAATATAGGCCAAAGTCATCGCCCGTCGCATTTCGGTCCCGGCAGGACGGCAGCGCCGCCCGCTTGTCGGTGGTAGGCTTTCGCTGCGATGGCCGAGACCCTCCCTTCCTCGAACTGGATCGAGCGCAGCGAGGAGGACGGCAGCGACGTCCTCTACCTGTCCGGTGCCTGGCGCCTTCCGCACGCCGAGGCCATCGCGCGCCGGCTGCGCGCCCTGGACCTGAGGGGGCGCACGCGCTTCGTGCTCGACGGCAGCCGGCTCGAATCCCTCGACACCTCCGCCGGCTTCGTCCTGCTCAAGCACCTGGGCGAGATCGGCTGCACGCGGGAGACGGTCTCCGGGCGCGGCTTCGACCCGCGCTACGAGCGGCTGCTGCTCCTGGTCTACGAGCGCATGCTCACGCCGCCCGCCTCGGGGCACACGGTGCACCTGGGGCTGCTGCAGCGCATCGGCTCGGCCGTGGTCGACGTGGGCCGGCTCCTGCGCTCGCACGTGGACTTCGTCGGCGTCGTGGCGAGCGAGCTCGCGCGCCTGGCCCGCAACCCGCGCCTCTTCCGCAGCCGCGAGACCGTCTCGCAGTTCGAGGCCGTCTGCATCGACGCGGTGCCCATCGTGGCGCTGGTCAACTTCCTCATCGGCGTGGTGATCGCCTACGTGCTGGGCGTGCAGGCGCAGCGCTACGGCGCGACCCTCTTCGTGGCCGACGGCATCGCGCTGGGCATCTGCCGCGAGCTCTCGCCCATCCTGAGCTCCGTGCTCGTGGCCGGGCGCTCGGGCGCGGCCTTCACCGCCCAGCTCGGGACGATGAAGGTGGAGGAGGAGATCGACGCCATCAGCACCCTCGGGCTCTCCCCCATCCAGGTGCTGGTCATCCCGCGGCTCCTCGCCCTCGTGGTGGCCCTGCCGCTCCTCGTGTTCGTGGGCGACGTGGCGGGCATCGCGGGCGGCATGCTGGTGGGCACCTGGCAGCTCGACATCGCGCCGCAGGTCTTCCTGGACCGGGTGCACAGCGCGCTCGAGCTGCGCCACTTCGTGATCGGCCTGGGCAAGGCCCCCGCCTTCGCGGCCGTGGTGGCGATCGTCGCCTGCTGCATGGGCCTGCAGGTGAGCCGCGACGCCCGGAGCCTGGGCGAGAACACCACCTCCACGGTCGTGCAGTGCATCGTGTGGGTGATCGTCCTGGACGCGATCTTCGCGGTGGCCTTCCAGAAGATGGGGATCTGAATGGAGCGCGTGCTCTGCGTCGAGTCGGTCACGACGCGCTTCGGCGCCCAGGTGGTGCACGATGGCGTCTCGTTCTCCATCCGGCGCGGGGAAGTCGTGGCGCTCATCGGCGGCAGCGGCAGCGGCAAGTCCGTGCTGCTGCGCGAGATCATCGGCCTGGTGCGGCCCACGGCCGGTCGCGTCGAGCTCCTGGGCACGGACGTGTGGCAGTCGCCTCCGGAGGCGATGAACGAGCTGCGCTCGCACTTCGGGGTGCTGTTCCAGGATGGCGCCCTCTTCTCGTCGCTCACGCTCGCGGAGAACATCGCCGTCCCGTTCATCGAGCACACGGAACTGCCCAAGGACGTGATCGCGCCCCTGGTCGGCTTCAAGCTCGCCCTGGTGGGGCTGCCTTCGGACGCGGCGACCAAGTTTCCCGCGCAGCTCTCCGGCGGCATGCGCAAGCGCGCGGGCCTCGCCCGGGCCCTGGCCCTGGAGCCGGACCTGCTCTTCCTTGACGAGCCGACCTCGGGGCTCGATCCTGTGGGGGCGCGCGACTTCTACCGGCTGCTTCGCGCGCTGGCCGACAGCCTGGGGCTCACCGTCTTGTTCCTGACGCACGATCTCGACATGCTCGTCTCCATCGCCGACCGCGTCATCGCGCTGGCGGGCGGCAAGCTCATCGCGGACGGCACCGTGAGCGCCGTGCGCCAGATCGACGATCCCTGGCTGAAGGCCTATTTCGCGAGCCGCGCCTGACCATGGAACCCGAAGCCAAGTACACGATCGTCGGTGCCGCCGCCCTCCTGCTGGTCGCGCTGCTGGCCGCGGCCGTCGTGTGGCTGAGGAGCAGCGGGGAGGGCGCCGACGCCCACCGCTACAAGATCTACTTCGAGCGCTACTCCCTCGAGGGGCTCGAGCCGCGCAGCCACGTCACCATGCGCGGCATCAAGGTGGGAACGGTGGCGGGGTTCCGCTTCTCGCCCAACGCCAAGGGCGCGGTCGAGCTCGTCATCGCCGTCGACAACGGCACGCCCGTGCGCAAGAGCACCACCGCCACCACGGAGCGGCACCTGGTCACGGGACTGGCCACCGTGAAGCTCGCCAATTCCACCGAGGACAGCCCGCTGCTGGAGGAGGCGCCGCCGGGCGAGCCCTATCCCGTCATCAGGGAGGGCGAGGCGCCGGCGCAGCAGGTGTCGGAGACGATCACGCAGCTCGCGCAGCGCGCCGACGACACCATGCAGCGTCTCAACCGCACCCTCACGCCCGAGAACATCGCCGCCGTCACCGAGATCCTGGAGAACCTGCGCCGGGCCTCCGGGCGCGTGGACGCGCTCGTCGCGAAGGCCGACGCCACGTTCGTCTCCGTGGGCGGCGCGGCCGAGGAGATGCGCGCGCTGTCGGCGGCCGTCCGGGCCGACGCGAAGACGCTCACCGAGCGCTACGCGGGCCTCGGCACCGACGCCTCCGCCTCGATCGGCGAGATCCGCGAGGCCGTGCGCAAGATGAGCGCCGACATGGACCGGATCGCGAAGCGGGCGGACGCGCTCCTCGCGGGCGGCAGCGAGGACCTGCGCGAGACGGCGCGCTCGGTGCGCGCGGCGGCCGACTCCCTCGGCGCGGCCGCCGGGCGGCTTCGCGACCCGCGAGTGATCATCTACGGGCCGCCCGAGGGCGGCCTTGGCCCCGGGGAGAAGACGCGATGAGGCCCGTATCCGCTTTCCTGCTGGCCGCCTGCCTGGGCGCGTGCTCGGTGCCCGGCCCGCGGGAGCCGGACCGCTTCTTCATCCTCGAGGCGGCACAAGCCGGCGGCGCGCGCGCCGGCGGCGCCGTGACGGTCGAGCCCACTTCATCCGCGAGCTTCTACGACACGCAGGACATCGCCTACAGCCGCGCGCCGGGCGTTCGCGCCTACTACCAGTTCAACCACTGGACGGAGCGCCCGGCGCGCAGCGTCCACGCGCAGCTCGAATCGCGCCTCGGCGGGGCCGGCAAGGCCGGCCCGACCCTCGTCACGCACCTCAAGGAGATCTACCACGACGCGGCGCAGGAGCCGGGGACGGCGAACATCACGCTCTCCGCCGAGCTCGTCGATCCCGCCACGCGGGCCGTGCTCGCGCGGCGCTCGTTCAGCCGCTCCGCGCCCGCCGCCTCCTACGACGCGCCCGGCGCCGTGCGCGGCTTCAACGAGGCGCTCGCCGCGCTCCTGGGCGATCTCGAAGGCTGGGTGGACGCCCAGGCGCGGCGGGGGCCGCGGCCCTAGCGCGGCGGGCTCCGGGCCGGGGCCCCGCGGGGGCCCAGGGCGCCGAGCAGCTCCTCGATCTGCGGCAGCGCGCGCTCCGTGGCGCGCTCGCCCTCCTCGATGGCGACGTCGGCGCGGTGGTAGTCCATCGCGGCCACCCCCGCGAGGCGCGGCCGGATCATGGCGTCCGCCGGCTCCCCGGCCAGGCGGCTCTGCGTGATGCGCACCTGCATGATGTTGAGGCTGGTGGACAGGACCTCCAGCAGGGAGGGCATGTCGTCCGCCCTCTCCCCCGGCGGCACTTCGCCGCGGTCTCCCCGGCGCAGCCGGGCGAGCATCGAGGCGAAGAAGCCGTCCGGCTCGGCGGCGGGCGGCGTCTTCGGCGCTTCCGGCACCCAGAAGTGCCGCCCGATGAGATCCCAGTTCAGGTCCACGGCGATGACCACGTCCGCGCCCATGGCCCGGCACAGCGACACCGGCACCGGGTTCACGAGCCCGCCGTCGACGAGCAGGCGCCCGTCGCGCTCGACCGGCGTGAAGAGCCCGGGCAGCGCGATCGAGGCGCGCACGGCGTCGATCACCGGGCCCTCGCGCAGCCAGATCTCGCGCCCGCTCACCAGCTCCGTCGCCACGCAGCCGAAGGCCCGGGGCAGCCGGTCGATGCCCTCGTCGCGGAACTGCGAGCGGAAGAAGTCGACCAGCTTGCCGCCGGCGATGAGGCCGCCGTCCATCCGCAGGTCAAGCATGCCCACGACGGCCTGCCATCGCAGCTGCCGCGCCCAGTCGTGGAAGCGATCGAACTCGCCAGCCGCGTAGGCCGCGCCCACGAGGGCGCCGATCGAGGTGCCGCAGACGATCTCCGGCGAGATGCCCGCTCGCTCGAGGGCGCGGATCACGCCCAGGTGCGACCAGCCCCGCGCCGAGCCGCTGCCCAGCGCGAGTCCGATGCGGGGCTTGCGGGGCATGGTCAGAACGCCACGGAAAGCGCGATCGCGCCGAAATCGGAGCTGGGACCCTGGGTCTCGAACTCGCGGGTGCGCCGCACGTGCGTGTAGGTGAGGCGCGCGCCCTTCCAGGTGACCGCCGCGCCCCACTGCAGGTCGCCCACGAGCGCCTCCCTCGACACGCTGCGGCTCTCCCGCCACGTGTTGCCGTCGAGAAACACGTTTCGGGCGACCGCGCGGCCGTCCACGCCGACGAACACGTACCAGGAGAAGGCGTCACCGGGAACGAAGAAGCCCGAGCCGGGCGGGCTCGGCCGGATGCGCAGGGGCCCGAGGTCGCTGGCGAGCCGCTTTCCGTAGCGCACGGTGAACCCGGCGTTCACGTACGTGTACACGTTTCCGAGGGCTCCGCCCGCGTGCGGCGTGAAGTCGAGCTCGAGGCCGGCCAGGGTCCCGGCCGCCACGTCCCGCCAGCGGCGCTGGTAGGCGAGCTCGAAGCCGGGCTCGTTCGCGAGCTGGGTGTCCCAGCCTTGGGGATTGGGCGATCCGGTGATCTCGTGGATGGCCTTCTGGCTCTGCTCGGCCAGGGACGCCGGCCCGACCACGCCGATCGTGAACGCGATCTGGTCGGTCTGGCCCGCCGACTCGACGCCGAGCCCGATCGTCGCGTACAGCCAACCGGCGTAGGGCCGGTCGTCGAGGGGCGGATCGACGAGGCCGATGTCCCGGGGCGTGTACATGTTCTGCCCCACGATGTAGCCGTGCCGGATCTCGCCGATCTCCGGGAACCACGGGACGCTGCGGGCCATCCTCACGGCCCACTCCGGCGGCGGCTTCGGGCTCGTCACCCAGGCGAGGCCCACGCCGCTCGTGTAGTTGCGGTCCGAGCCGTAGAAGAGGTCGTTCTCCACGAGCAGGCTCCACACGCCGTTCTTCACCTCGCTCGCGGCGGCGGCCGGCAGGGCCATCGGCAGGGCCGCCAGGGCGGCAATCGCGAGCCTCGGGATCATGCCGGGGATGATGCCATGCCCGGGCGATCTCCCGCCCGTCGCGCCGGATCGGCCGGACCGCGCGGGCGACGGTCGATTGACCGGCGTCAAGGAGCCGGCGGGGCCGGGGGCTAGGGTGAAAGTGTGGCTGTATCCCGTAGTACGACCCATGAGCGGGAGGAAAGAACGCCATGCAAGGCACTCTCCAGATCACCTTCAGGGACATGCCGCCTTCCGAGGCCCTCGAGGCCAGAATCCGGGAAAAGGTGGCCAAGCTCGAGCAGTTCCATCCCAACATCACCGGCTGCCGCGTCACCGTCGAGGAGGCGCACCGGCACCACCAGCAGGGGCGGCATTTCGGCATCCGCATCGAGTTGCGCGTGCCCGGGCACGAGACCATCGTGTCCCGGTTCCACCACCACGAGGACCCGTACGTCGCCCTGCGCGACGCCATCGGCGCCGTCCGTCGCCGGCTCGAGGAGACCTGGCGCGAGACCCGCGGCGAGGTGAAGGTCCACGCCGTCCCGCAGCACGGCAAGGTGGCGCGCGTGATGGCCGAGGAGGGCTTCGGCTTCATCGAGGCTTCCGACGGCCGCGAGTTCTACTTCAGCCGCGAGAACGTCGTCCATCCGACCTTCGAGCAGCTCGGGCCCGGCGTCGACGTCCAGTTCTTCGAGGAACTGGCGGGCGAGGGCTCGCAGGCGCGGCGCGTGAGCGCCGGGCGGCACCACTTCTAGCGTCCTCCACCCTCACCCCAGCCCTCTCCCGAGGGAGAGGGAGCGGCTTTCTCCCTTCTCCCTTGGGGGAGCGGTTTTCTCCCCTCTCCCCTGGGAGAGGGGCCGGGGGTGAGGGTCGCGCCGAGGACGATGTTGATGCGGGTCAACCTGCCCCCACCCCCGGGGGGTAGGTTGGAATCGTCAGGAGGCCACTGCCGTGGGCGCGAAGCAGATCGTGTTCGGGGACGCGGCCCGCGCGAAGATCGTCGCGGGCGTGAACCTCCTCGCGGCCGCCGTCCGGAGCACGCTGGGCCCGAAGGCGCGCACGGTCGTGCTGGAGCGCTCCTTCGGCGCGCCCACGATCATCAACTCGGGCGTCATCGTCGCGCGCGAGATCGAGCTGCCGGACCCGCTCGAGAACATGGGCGCGCAGATGGTGCGCGAGGTCGCGAGCAAGACCTCCGACGTGGCCGGCGACGGCACCACCACCGCGACGCTCCTCGCCCAGGGAATCGTGGTCGAGGGCATGAAGCACGTGGCCGCCGGCATGAATCCCATGGACCTCAAGCGCGGCATCGACCTCGCCGTCGAGGCGGTGGTCGCCGAGCTGAAGCGCATGGCGAGGCCCTGCGGCTCGCGCACGGAAATCGCGCAGGTGGCGGCCATCTCGGCCAACAACGACCCGGTCATCGGGGAGATCGTCGCCAACGCCATGGAGCGCGTGGGCAAGGAAGGCGTGATCACCGTCGAGGACGGCTCCGGGCTCGCGAGCGAGCTGGAGGTGGTCGAGGGCATGCAGTTCGACCGCGGCTACCTCTCCCCGTACTTCATCAACACGGCCGAGAAGCTGCGCGTGGTGCTGGAGGACGCGTACATCCTGCTGTGCGACCGCAAGGTCTCGAACCTGCCCGAGCTGCTGCCGGTGCTCGAGCTCGTGGCCAAGGCGGGCCGCCCCCTCCTCATCGTCGCCGAGGACGTCGAGGGCGAAGCGCTCGCGACGCTGGTGGTGAACACGCTGCGCGGCGTGCTCAGGAGCTGCGCCGTCAAGGCGCCCGGCTTCGGCGACCGGCGCAAGGCCCTGCTGGAGGACATCGCGATCCTGGCCGGCGGGCGCGTCATCTCCGAGGAGGCGGGCCGCAAGCTCGACCACGCCGGGCTCGAGGACCTGGGGCACGCGCGCCGCATCGAGATCGACAAGGACGACACGACGATCATCGGCGGCGCCGGCGACCCGGAGAAGGTGAAGGCGCGCGTGGCCGACATCAAGCGGCAGCTCGAGGACGCCACGAGCGACTACGACAAGGAGAAGCTGCGCGAGCGCGCGGCCAAGCTCGCCGGCGGCGTGGCGGTCGTGAAGGTGGGCGCCGCGACCGAGACGGAGATGAAGGAGCGCAAGGCGCGCGTCGAGGACGCGCTGCACGCCACGCGCGCGGCGGTCGAGGAAGGCGTGCTGCCCGGAGGCGGCGTCGCGCTGCTGCGCGCGCGCGCGCGCCTGGGGGAGGTGAAGGCCGGCAACGCCGACCAGCGGTGCGGCGTGGCGATCGTGCTGCGCGCCCTCGAGGAGCCCCTTCGCCAGATCGTGGCCAACGCGGGCGACGAGCCCTCCGTGGTGCTCGACCGCGTCCTGGCCGGCGCCGGGAGCTTCGGCTACAACGCGCTCACGGGCGAGTACGGCGACCTCGCGGCGATGGGGATCCTGGACCCGTGCAAGGTCACGCGCACGGCGCTGCAGAACGCGGCGTCCGTCGCCGGCCTCATCCTCACCACCGATGTCATGGTCGCCGACATCCCGAAACCCGCTTCCGAGAACCTGCCGAGCATGGAGGGAATGTGAACCGCATCAGGCAACACGCGAAGCCGCAACCCCCGAAACCCGCCCCCGGAATCGCCGCGGAACTGGAGGACGTGCGCGTCGTCGAGCGTCCCGACGGGTTCTGGGTCCAGCCCCTCGCGGGAGGGCCGGAGGCCGGCCCCTACGCGAGCCTCATCGAGGCGATCGAGGACCAGCGCGTGGCGGAGGAGGAAGACGCGCCCTCCGCCGGGGCGCTCGCCGAGGTCGAGCGCGAGATCGGGGTGGCGGACTGGATCGACCCCGAGACCTCCGCGCCGGCGGAGGACAACGTGCCCCACATCGAGGAGCACTGAGGACAGCGCCGTGCCGGAGGGAAGCCAACCCGCAAGGACGGTCCCGCTGGTCGAGCGCCTGCTCGAGCCCCGGCGCTACCCGCATCCCGCGCAGGCCGTCGAGCTGCTCGAGACGCACATCTCCTGGGTCCTGCTCGCCGGGGACTTCGCCTACAAGATCAAGAAGCCCGTGAGCCTGGGCTTCGCCGATTTCTCGACGCTGGCCTTGCGCAAGCACTGCTGCGAGGAGGAGCTGCGCCTGAACCGGCGCACCGCCCCGGAGCTCTACCTGGCGGTCGTGCCCATCGCCGGCACCCCCGAGGACCCCGTGCTGGACGGGCCGGGCGAGGCGTTCGAGTACGCGGTGAAGATGCGCCGGTTCCCGCAGGAGGCGCTGCTCGACCGCGTGGCCCGGGCCGGCGCCCTCACGGCGGCGCAGGTGGAGGATTTCGCGCGCTCGGTCGCGGCCTTCCACGCCGGCGTGGCGCGTGCCGGGCACGAGGGCCGCTTCGGCTCGCCCGCCGAGATCCTCGCCGAGGCCGTGGACAACTTCGCGCAGCTCGAGCTCCTGGACGACCCGGGCGACACGCGCGAGGCCCGCCAGGCGCTCGCCTCCTGGACGCTTCGCGAGTTCAACCGCCTCGAGCCCCTCTTCGCGCGCCGCAAGCGCGAGGGCTTCGTGCGCGAGTGCCACGGCGACCTGCACCTGGGCAACGTGGCCCTCCTCGACGGCCACCCGCGCGCCTTCGACGCGATCGAGTTCAACGAGGCGTTCCGCTGGATCGACGTGATGAGCGAGGTGGCCTTCCCCGTGATGGACCTCGTGCACCACGGCCTGGGCGCGCTCGCGAGCCGCTTCGTCGCCGCCTACTTCGACGCGACGGGGGACTTCGCGGGCCTGAGGCTGCTGCGCTTCTACCTCGTGTACCGCGCCATGGTGCGCGCCAAGGTCTCGTGCATCCGCGCCCACCAGGAGGGCATCTCGGCGCAGGACCGCGAGCGCTCGGCGGCGGCCTGCCGCGGCCACCTGGCGCTGGCGAAGCGGCTCGCCGGGCCGGGACGGCCGGCGGTCGTCGCGATGCACGGGCTCTCCGGCTCGGGCAAGACCACGGTCTCCCTGGGGCTCGTCGAGGCGCTGGGCGCGGTCCGGCTGCGCTCCGACGTCGAGCGCAAGCGCCTGCACGGGCTGGAAGCGCTCGCGCGCACCGACAGCGCCCCCGGGGCGGGCCTGTACACCGTCGAGGCCGACCGCCTGACGTACGGGCGCCTCACCGCGTTGGCCGGCGAAGTGCTCGCGGCGGGATACCCGGTCGTGGTGGACGCCGCGTTCCTCGCGCTGGCCTGGCGCGAGACGTTCCGCGAGCTGGCGCGCGCGCAGGGCGTGCCCTTCGTCCTCGTGGCCTGCGCGGCGCCCGTGGAGGCGCTGCGCGAGCGCGTGGCGCGGCGCGAGCGCGAAGGCGCGGACGCCTCCGAGGCGGGCCCCGCCGTCCTCGAGCGCCAGCTCGGCAAGCTCGAGCCGCTCCTCGCGGACGAGCTCGATACCGCCGTCATCGTCGAGGCGGGGGATGCCGCGGACGCAACGCGTGTCGCGGCGAAGAGCGTCGCGGCGCGGATAGGCGCGTAGCGATTCAGGTCCTCGCGTCGATCTGCGCCGCCAGCCGCCTGAGGCCCTCCGTCACGACGACCGGATAGGGCGGCTTCGCCGGATCGAGCGATCGCAGCGCTTCCGGCAACCGCTCGAGCTGGCGCTTCGCGAGGTCGCGCGACCGGGCGAGCGCGGGGCGCGGACACGCGGGCTTGCCGCCGCGGACCACCGGGACCAGCAGCGGCTCGCCGGCCTGCGGCTCGTCGGCGAGCGAAAGGGTGTCGCCCGCGAAGCGTCCTTCACCGTCGTAGCGGCGCCAGACCTGCTTGCGTCCCGGCCACGTGGCCTTGCCCTCGGAGCGCTTGCGGCGCGGCTCGCCGTCGTATTCCTGCAGCTTGTAGGCGCAGTCGAAGTAGGGCGCGTCGGCGGAGGTGTTCATGCGCGTGCCCACGCCATAGCCGTCGATGGGGGCGCCGCTCGCGCGCAGCGCCGCCAGCCGGTACTCGTCGAGGTTGCCGCTCGCGAAGATCGTGACCGACTGCAGGCCGCCCGCGTCCAGGATGGCGCGCACGCGCCGCGCGTGCTCCGCGAGGTCGCCGCTGTCGAGCCGCACGCCCCGGATCGCGATGCCCTGCGCCGCGAGCCTCGGGGCCAGGGCCACCACGCGCCCGGCCGCGCGCTCGGTGTCGTAGGTGTCGATGAGGAGCGTGGCGTTGCCGCGCTGGGCCATCGCGAAGCGCTCGAAGGCCTCCGATTCGTCCGCGTGCACCTGGACGTACGAGTGGGCCATCGTCCCGAAGATGGGGATGCCCCAGCGCCGCCCGGCCTCCACGGTGGCGGTGCCGGTGAATCCCGCGAGGTGGCTCGCGCGCGCCGAGAGCAGCGCCGCCTCCGCCCCGTGCGCGCGCCGCAGGCCGAAGTCCACGAGCACCTTGTCGCCCGCGGCGAGCACGCAGCGCGCGGCCTTGGTCGCCACGAGCGTCTCGTAGTGCAGCAGGTTCATGACGCGGCTCTCCACGAGCTGCGCCTCGCGAAGCGGCGCCGTGATGCGCAGGATCGGCTCGTCGGCGAAGAAGACCGTCCCCTCGGGCATCGCGTCCACGTCGCCGGTGAACCGCAGGTCCGCGAGCGAGGCCAGGAACGCCGGGGTGAAGCGCTTCGTCCCGCGCAGCCAGGCGATCTCGGCCGCGGTGAAGCGAAGCTGCGCGAGGTAGTCGAGCACCTGCTCGAGCCCCGCCGCGACGAGGAAGTTGCGCCCCGGCGGCAGGGCGCGCATGAAGAGCTCGAAGGACGCGGTGCCGTGCAGGCCCTCGTCGTGGTAGGCCTGCAGCATCGTGAGCTCGTAGAGGTCCGTGAGGAGGACGCCCTCGCCCGAGGGGCGCCGGGACCCCCGAAGGCGCGTGTCAGGCATCGAAGGCCTCCTCGCCCAGGACTTCGGCCGTGGTGGTGAACCGGGCCCCGGCGCGGATCATCTCGTCCTCCGCCGCGTCGCCGTCCCCCGGTTTCGCGTCCACCGCGCGGATGGCGTCGGTGAGCACGAAGGTCTCGTAGCCGCGGGAGCGCGCGTCGAGGACGGTGCGCAGCACGCAGTAATCCGTCGCGAGCCCGCCCACGAAGAGCCGCCTGGCGCCCAGGCGCTTCAGGCGCGCGTCGAGGTCCGTCCCCTCGAAGCCCGAGTACGCCTCGCGCGCCGGCCGGGTGGCCTTGGACACGAGCCACGTGCCCTCGGGGAGCTTCAGGCCCCGGGCGAAGGCCGCGCCGGGCGTGTGTGCGACGCAGTGCGCCGGCCAGGGACCGCCCTGCTCGCGGAAGGACTGGTGGGTGGCCGGGTGCCAGTCGCGGGTCGCCACGACCACGAGCCCCGCTTCGTGGAAGGCCGCCACGCACGCATTCAGAGGGCCGATCACCCCGGCGCCGTCGGGGACGGCGAGGCTGCCGGACACGAAGTCCTCCTGCACGTCCACCAGGACGAGGACGTCTCCCCTGCGCAGCGCTGGCCTGCCCATGCGGCCCCCTTCCGGACGCGAAAAGGGAGGGGGTTCGGTTAGTCCCCCCAGATGGCCCCCCACTCATCGGGAGGCCGGCCCGCTCATCGTGCCCCGAAGGGTCTCCTAGAGCCGGGGGGACTTTCCGAACCCCCTTCCTGCCACGACTCCAGCATGCCCCTTCCGCGGGCGACCGTTATGACGGAGGGCAATAAGGGGCCAAATGGGGTCAGGTTACCTTGCCCATTTCTTGGGCAAAGTAACCTGACCCCATTTCGGGGGGAGCGCACTCCAATTGATTGACACGCCTCAATCCGCGTCCGGGGGACGGTGGGGACAATGGCTTAGGAGCGATGCGCCGCAGGAGGGGACCATGAAGACAGGCGAAGTGTGCAACCGCACTGTGGTCGTCGTGGGCCGCGAGATGCCGCTGTCCGAGGCCGCAAAGCTGATGCGCGAAAACCACGTGGGCAGTCTCGTCGTTTCGAAGAACACCTACGGCCGCAAGCCCGTGGGCATCGTCACGGACCGGGACATGGTGGTGGAAGTGCTGGCCGAGGACCTGGACTACCGCACCCTCACCGTCGGCGAGATCATGGGCGACAAGCTCGTGATCGCGAAGGAAACGGACGACAGCCTCGACACGCTCAAGCTCATGCGCGCGAGCGGGGTGCGCCGGATCCCGGTGGTCACGGACAAGGGCGACCTGGCGGGCATCGTGACCGTGGACGACCTGCTCGAGATCGTGGCCGAGGAGCTGGAGGACATCGTCCACGCCATCGGCAACGAGCAGGTCAAGGAAACCAAGCGCCGGCGCTAGCCGCCGCCCACCGCCGTGGACGTGGAGCACGGCACCTTCGAGCACGGCGCCGACTTCGGCATCTGGGGCCGCGGCGCGAGTCTCACCGCCGCTTTCTGCGAGGCGGCCAAGGCGATGTTCGCGCTCGTCACCGACCTCGGGGCCGTGAAGCCGGGCGTGACCGTGTTCTTCGACTTCGAGGAGTCCGACGTGGAGCTCGCGCTCGTGCGCTGGCTGAACCTGCTGCTCTTCCACGCGGCTGACCAGGGGCTCGTCCTGTCGCGCTTCACCCTCGGGCACGAGGGCGACCGGTGGGTGGGCTCGGCCAGCGGCGAGCCCTGGCGCGAGGGGCTGGAACGCGGCACCGACGTGAAGGGGGCCACGCTCACGATGCTCTCCGTGAAGCGGGACCGCGGCGCCTGGGACGCGCGCTGCGTCGTGGACGTGTAGGAGCCGCCATGGACCTCGCCCGCCTGGAGGAAGTCGACCCCTGCACCTGGTCGCTGCCGGCGGACGCGGGCGAAGGCCGGCGCGAGGCGCGGCTCTACGGCACGCGCGACCTCGTGGCCGCCATGGACGACAAGGTGCTCGAGCAGATCGGCAACGTGGCGAAGCTGCCCGGCCTGGTGGGCCCCGCGATGGCGATGCCGGACGCGCACTGGGGCTACGGCTTCCCCATCGGCGGCGTGGCGGCCTTCGATCCCGAGCAAGGCGGCATCATCTCCGCCGGTGGCGTGGGCTTCGACATCTCCTGCGGCATCCGCTGCCTGCGCACCTACCTGCACAAGGAGGACATCCTGCCGGTGGCGAGGAAGCTCTCCGACGGGCTCTTCCGCGACATCCCCGCGGGCGTGGGCGAGGGCGGGAACCTGCGCCTCACCGTGCCCGAGCTCGACCGCGTGCTCCGGCACGGCGCGCGCTGGGCCGTGCAGCAGGGCTTCGGCGAGGAGGCGGACCTGGGCTTCATCGAGGACCAGGGCTGCGCCCCGGGCGCGGACCCGGCCTGCGTCTCGCCGCTGGCGAAATCGCGACAGCTGGGCGAGATGGGCACGCTCGGCTCCGGGAACCACTACCTCGAGGTGCAGTGGGTGGACCGCGTGCTCGACGACGCGACCGCGGCCGCCTTCGGCGTAGCCGAGGGGCAGGTGGTGGTCTCCATTCACTGCGGCTCGCGCGGGCTGGGGCACCAGATCGGCACCGACTTCCTCGTGAGCCTCGCCAAGGCCGCCTCGCGCCTGGGGATCGCGCTGCCGGACCGCGAGCTCGCCTGCGCGCCCATCCGCTCCCCCGAGGGCGAGCAGTACTTCGGCGCCATGAACGCGGCCACCAACTGCGCGCTCGCCAACCGGCAGATCCTCACGCACCTCGCGCGCGGCGTCTTCCGGCACTTCTTCCCGAAGTCGCGCGTGGAGACGCTCTTCGACGTCTCGCACAACACCTGCAAGCCCGAGACGCACGAGGTGGATGGCCGCCGGCGCCTGCTCTACGTGCACCGCAAGGGCGCCACGCGCGCCTTCGGCCCGGGGCACGAGGGCCTGCCGCCCCGCTACCGCGCCGTGGGGCAGCCGGTGGTGATCGGCGGCAGCATGGGCACCGGGTCCTGGATCCTCGCCGGCTGCGACACGAGCGAGGCGCGCGCCTACAGCTCCGCGAGCCACGGGGCCGGCCGCGCCATGAGCCGCAACGCCGCCCTCAGGCGCTGGCAGGGCCGCCAGCTCGTGGACCAGCTTGCCGAGCAGGGCATCATCATCCGCACGCGTTCCATGCGCGGCGCGGCCGAGGAGGCGCCGGGCGCCTACAAGGACGTCGAGGCGGTGGCCGAGGCGACCGAGCGCGCGGGCCTCGCCCGCCGCGTGGCTTCCCTTCGCCCCCTCATCTGCGTCAAAGGCTGACCCTCATCCCCAACCCTTCTCCCAAGGGAGAAGGGAGCGCCTTTCTCCCCTCTCCCTTGGGAGAGGGGCCG
>CAZNWZ010000038.1:11591-15822 GCA_964576455.1 uncultured Lysobacter sp. | reverse complement strand
TGCGCGCCGTCGAGCCCCGGGCGTACCGGTTCCTGCTCGACTTCGCGAACGACAACGAACTGGTGGTGATCGACCCGGCGCGGCCGGAAGGCTCCGCGGAGTTCTGCCCGGTGCCCGGCGCGGCCCCCGGGACCGGGGGGCATGGCGCCCCCGGGGAAGGCGCCTAGGCGCGGCCGGCGAGGGCCTTGACCTGCTGGGCCAGGCGGCTCTTGTGGCGGGAGGCCTTGTTCTTGTGGATGATCTTCTTGTCGGCGATGCGGTCGATCGTCGAGACGTTCTCGGCGAGCGCGGCCTGCGCGGCCTTGGCGTCGCCGGAGGCGATCGCGGCCTTCACCTTCTTGATGGCGGTGCGAAGGGTGGTGCGAAGGCCCATGTTGGCGGTGCGCTGCTTGGCGGCCTGCTTGGCGCGCTTCGCGGCCTGTTTCGAGTTGGCCATGTCGGATTCCTAAGGTCGAGGGACTAGCGTCGGGTTCAAAAGCGAAGCCTGATATTATACAGCGCTTGTCCAGTCAAAACAAAGCCCTAGCTTCCCCCCGCCCTTTCCCGCCCGCAGCGGCCCGCGTCGCCCGCCAGCGCCCATGAACCTCCTGAAGGCCGCCGCCTCGGTCAGCGCGATGACGCTCCTGTCGCGCGTCACCGGCTTCGTGCGCGACACCCTGCTCGCCATCACCTTCGGCGCCGGGTTCGCGATGGACGCCTTCGTCGTCGCCTTCCGGCTGCCCAACCTGCTGCGGCGCCTCTTCGCCGAGGGCGCCTTTTCCCAGGCCTTCGTCCCCATCCTCGGCGAGTACAAGTCCCGGCGCGGGGACGAGGCGACGCGGGCGCTGGCGGCGCGGGTCCTGGGCGCGCTCCTGGTCGCGCTTCTCGTGGCCACCGCCGTGGGCGTGGTGGCAGCCCCGCTCCTCGTGTACGCGAGCGCGTGGGGCTTCGCGAAGGACGCCGACAAGTTCGCCCTCACGGTGACGCTGCTGCGGATCTGCTTCCCGTACATCTTCTTCATCTCGCTCGTGAGCTTCGCCGCCGGCATCCTCAACACCTGGGGATCGTTCAAGGCGCCGGCCTTCACGCCCGTGCTGCTGAACCTCTCCTTCATCGGCTTCGCGCTCCTGGCCGCGCCCTACTTCGAGCGCCCGATCGTGGCCCTCGCGTGGGCCGTGTTCGCCGGCGGCGTGATGCAGCTCGCCTTCCAGGTGCCGTTCCTGCTGCGCATCCGCATGCTGCCCGCGCCGAAGTGGGACCCCCGGGACGAGGGCGTGGCGAGGATCCTCAGGCTCATGGCCCCCGCGGCCCTGGGCGTGTCGGTGGCGCAGGTGAGCCTCGTCATCAACACGCACATCGCCTCGTGGCTGGGCGACGGCCCGGTCTCGTGGCTCTACTACGCGGACCGGCTGATGGAGTTCCCGTCGGCGCTGCTGGGCGTGGCGCTGGGCACGGTGATCCTGCCCTCCCTCGTGAAGCACCACAGCAACAACGACCCCGTCGCCTACTCGCGGCTGCTCGACTGGGGGCTGAGGGTCACGCTGCTGCTCGCCCTGCCCGCGGCGGTGGGCCTCGCGCTCCTCGCCGTGCCCATCATCGCCACGCTGTTCTGGCACGGGGAGTTCACCCGCCACGACGTGCTCATGACGCGGGCCGCGCTCGTCGCCTACGCCGCGGGCCTCGCCGGCATCATCCTGGTGAAGGTCCTCGCGCCCGGCTTCTATGCCCGGCAGAACATCCGCACGCCGGTGAAGGTGGCGCTCGTCACGCTGGCGGTGACCCAGGTGGCGAACATCGCGCTCGTTCCCTGGCTCAGGCACGCGGGGCTCGCCGCCGCCATCTCCCTGGGGGCGACCTTCAACGCCGCGTGGCTCTGGTGGCTCACGCGCCGCGACGGCCACTGGCGGGCCGGCGCCGACTGGGGCGCGTTCCTGCTCAAGATCGGCGTGGCCCTCTACATGATGGGCGGCGTCCTGTGGTACGGGATGGGCACCGAGCTGTCGTGGTTCGGGATCCCCGTCGCCACGCGCGCCCTCAAGCTCGCGGTCCTGGTGGTCGCGGCGATGGCCGCCTATTTCGCCACGCTCTGGGCGCTGGGGCTGCGCCTGCGGCATTTCTCCCGCCAGGACGCATGAAGCTCGCCGTCGTCCGCGACCCGACGCCCGGCGCGCCCGACGCCGTCCTCGCCATCGGCAGCTTCGACGGCGTGCACCGCGGGCACCGGGCGCTCCTCGCGCGAGTGGTCGACGAGGCGAGGGACCGGGGCGTCCTGCCGGCGGTGCTCACCTTCGAGCCGCTGCCGCGCGAGCTGCTCTTCCCCGACCGCGCGCCGCCGCGCCTTTCCACGCTCTCGGCCAAGCTGCACGCCTTCGCCGACGCCGGCATCGCGATCGCCTACGTCTGCCGCTTCACGCGCGATTTCGCGGCGCTCTCCCCCGAGGCGTTCTGCCGCCGCCTGCGCGAGCTGCACGGCGCGCGGCGCGTGCTGGTGGGCAGGGACTTCCGCTTCGGCGCCCGGCGCGGCGGCGACGTGGCCTTCCTCGCCGCCGAGGGCGCCCGGCTCGGATTCGAGGTCGAGACGCTCGCCACCGTCGCCGACGGGGAGGACCGCGTCTCGAGCACACGCGTGCGCGAGGCCCTTTCCGCCGGGGACCTCGCCCTCGCCGCGCGCCTGCTGGGCCGGCCCTACGCCATCTGCGGCCGCGTGGTGCACGGCGCCAAGCTCGGCCGCAACCTGGGGTTCCCCACGGCCAACCTCGCGCTGCCGCCGGGGCGCCCGGTGATGACCGGGGTCTTTGCGGTAAAATGCCACGGTGCGGCAACTCGCGGACTCGAGGGAGTGGCGAGCCTGGGATACAAGCCGGTCGTGGCATCCAACGGCCCGGCGACCCTGGAAGCCTTCCTCTTCGACTTCTCGGGCGACCTCTACGGGCGTCGCCTCTCCATCGAGTTCCTCAAGAAGCTGCGCGACGAGGCGAAATACGCCTCGATCGACGAGCTCGTGGCGCAGATCCACCGGGACTGCGACGCGGCGCGGGCCTACTTCCGCGAAACGGGGACGTGATGGGAAACCCAGACAAGACCGACTACAAGCAGACCCTCAACCTGCCCGACACGCCCTTCCCGATGCGCGGCGACCTCGCCAAGCGCGAGCCCGGGTGGGTGAAGGCCTGGCAGGAGAAGGGCCTCTACGCCCGCATCCGCGAGGCCTGCCGGGGCCGCCCCCTCTTCGTCCTCCACGACGGCCCGCCGTACGCCAACGGCGACATCCACATCGGCCACGCGGTGAACAAGATCCTGAAGGACGTGATCGTCAAGTCGAAGACGCTGGCGGGCTTCGACGCACCCTACACCCCGGGCTGGGACTGCCACGGCCTGCCCATCGAGCACCAGATCGAGAAGAAGCACGGCCGCCATCTCGAGGGCAACAAGGCCCGCGAGCTGTGCCGCGCCTACGCGGCCGAGCAGATCGAGCGCCAGATGGCCGACTTCCGGCGCCTGGGCGTGCTGGGCGACTGGGAGCACCCCTACAAGACGATGGACTTCGCCACCGAGGCCGACGAGCTGCGGGCGCTCGCGCGCATCTGGAAGAAGGGCCTGCTCTACCGGGGCCTGAAGCCCGTCAACTGGTGCATCGAGTGCGGCTCCGCGCTGGCCGAGGCGGAGGTGGAGTACGAGGACAAGACCTCGAGCGCCATCGACGTGGCCTTCGCCGCGGCCGACCCCGAGGCGGTCCGGCGCGCCTTCGGGCTGGCGAAGGCGCCGGAGAAGGCCTTCGCGGTCATCTGGACCACCACGCCGTGGACGCTCCCCGGCAACCAGGCCATCGCGGCCCACCCCGGCCACGAGTACGAGCTCGTCGCCACCGCGAAGGGAGCGCTGGTCCTCGCCGCGGAGCTGCGCGAGGCGAGCCTGAAGCGCTGCGGCCTCGAGGCGCAGGCCGTGCTCGGCCGCGTGGCGGGCGGCGCGCTGGACGGCCTGCGCTTCCGCCATCCGCTGGAGCCGCGCGAGGTCCCGATGATCCTCGGCGAGCACGTCACGCTCGAGGCGGGCACGGGCCTGGTGCACACCGCCCCCGCGCACGGCGCCGAGGACTTCGACGCGGGCGTGAAGTACGGCCTGCCCCTGGACCAGCCCGTGGACGACCGCGGCCGCTTCAAGGCGGGCGTCCCGCACTTCGCCGGGATGGGCGTGCGCGAGGCCGAGAAGCCGATCCTCGAGAAGCTCGCCGCGGAAGGCTCGCTCCTGAAGA
>CAZNWZ010000038.1:0-11491 GCA_964576455.1 uncultured Lysobacter sp. | reverse complement strand
ACTGCTGGCGGCACAAGACGCCCATCATCTTCCGCGCCACGACGCAGTGGTTTATTGGAATGGACAGGCCTGCTGCGGCGGGCATGGACGGCAACGGAAAGACGCTCCGCGAGACGGCGCTCGAGGCCATCGCGGACACGACCTTCTACCCCTCGTGGGGCCGCTCGCGCATCGAGGCGATGATCGCGGGGCGCCCCGACTGGACGCTCTCGCGCCAGCGCAACTGGGGCGTGCCCCTGCCCTTCTTCCTCGACCGCGAGACCGAGGAGCTGCACCCGGACACCGGGCGCCTCATCGAGGAGGCGGCGCAGCGCGTCGCGAAGGGCGGCATCGAGGCCTGGTTCGCCGCGACCTGCGAGGACTTCGGCGTCGATCCCGCGAAGTACCGCAAGCTCACGGACACGGTGGACGTGTGGTTCGACTCCGGCACCACGCACTTCTCGGTGCTGAGGAGCCTCGCCGGACAGAAGTGGCCCGCCGACCTCTACCTCGAGGGCTCGGACCAGCACCGGGGGTGGTTCCAGTCGAGCCTGCTCACGAGCTGCGCGATGGACGGCCGCGCGCCCTACGACGCCCTGCTCACGCACGGCTTCGTGGTGGACGGCCAGGGGCGCAAGATGTCGAAGTCGCTGGGCAACGTGATCGCGCCGCAGAAGGTCTCCGACACGCTGGGCGCCGAGATCATCCGCCTGTGGGTCGCCTCGGCCGACTACTCGGGCGAGCTCTACATCTCCGACGAGATCCTCAAGCGCGTCGTGGAGAGCTACCGCCGCATCCGCAACACGCTGCGCTTCCTGCTGGCCAACACCGCCGACTTCGACGCGGCCCGCGACCTGCTTCCGCCGGAGCGCTGGCTCGAGATCGACCGCTACGCCCTGGCCATGACGCGCTCGATGGCCGACGCGGCGGTGGCGGAGTACTCGCGCTTCGAGTTCCACCTCGTCACCCAGCGCATCCAGACCTTCTGCTCGGAGGACCTGGGCGGGTTCTACCTCGACGTCCTCAAGGACCGCCTCTACACCTGCGCCCGCGACTCCGCGGCGCGGCGCTCCGCGCAGTCGGCGCTGCACCACGTCACGCAGATCCTGCTGCGGCTCATGGCGCCGATCCTTTCCTTCACGGCCGAGGAGGCGTGGGAAGTCCTCCACCCCGGGCGCGGCGAGAGCCTCTTCTTCCACACCTGGGAGGGCGTCCTCCCGCCCCAGGCGGGCGAGGAGGCGCTGCAGGTCAAGTGGTCCCGCCTGCGCGAGATCCGCGCGCTCGTCCAGAAGAGCCTCGAGGAGCTGCGCCAGGCCGGCGGCATCGGCTCGTCGCTGCAGGCCGAGGTGGCCATCGCCGCGCCCGAGGGCGACCGCGCGCTCCTGGAGAGCCTGGGCGCCGACCTGCGCTTCGTCCTCATCACTTCCACGGCCGCGGTCGAGGCCGGCGAGGCGCTCGCCGTGCGCGTCGCCGCGAGCCCCCACGCCAAGTGCGAGCGCTGCTGGCACTACCGCGAGGACACCGGCGCGGACGCGCGCCACCCGGCCATCTGCGGCCGCTGCGTGTCGAACATCGAGGGCCCCGGCGAGGAGCGGCGGCATGCCTGAGGCCGGCCACGGCCCCTGGCAGCGCTGGCTCGGCCTCTCGGCGGCCGTCGCCGTGGCCGACCTCGCCACCAAGGCGTGGGTGAGCTCGGCCTTCCGCGCGGGCGACGTGCACGTGGTGACGCCCTTCCTGAACCTCGTGCTCTGGCACAACCCGGGGGCGGCCTTCAGCTTCCTGGCGGGAGCAGGGGGCTGGCAGCGCTGGTTCTTCGTCGCGGTCACGGTGGTCGTGGGCGCGGTGCTCCTCGCGATGCTCAGGAAGAGCGGCGGCAACCGCCTGCTCGCCGCCGCGCTCGCCCTCGTGCTGGGCGGGGCGGCCGGCAACCTCTGGGACCGCCTCACCCTGGGCCACGTGGTCGACTTCATCCAGCTGCACGCGGCGGGCTACTATTGGCCCGCCTTCAACGTCGCCGACTCGGCCATCACCGTGGGCGTGGCGCTGATCCTGTGGGACGGCCTGCGCGAGGCGCGCGCCGGCCGCGACCGCCCCGAAGGCCGCTAGAGGAGCCCCCATGCCCGAGCCGATCGAAGTCGTCCTCGCCAAGCCGCGCGGGTTCTGCGCCGGCGTGGACCGCGCCATCGCCATCGTCGAGCGCGCCCTGGAGGTGCACGGGGCGCCCATCTACGTGCGCCACGAGATCGTCCACAACAAGTTCGTCGTCGAGGACCTGCGGCGCAAGGGCGCCGTGTTCGTCGAGGAGCTCTCCGAGGTGCCCTCGGGCGGCACGGTGATCTTCTCGGCCCACGGGGTCTCGCTCGCCGTGCGCCGGGAGGCGGAGGAACGCGGCCTGCGCATCTTCGACGCCACCTGCCCGCTGGTGACCAAGGTGCACGCCGAGGTGGCGAGGATGCGCGAGCAGGGGCGGGAGGTCATCATGATCGGCCACCAGGGCCACCCGGAGGCCGAGGGCACCATGGGGCAGTCGGACGCCGGCATGTACCTCGTCGAGAGCGAGGAGGACGTGGCGCGCCTGGCGGTGAGGGACGCCGCGAACCTCGCCTACGTCACCCAGACCACCCTCTCCATGGACGACGCGGCGCGCATCGTCGCGGCGCTGCGCGCCCGGTTTCCCGCGATCGTCGGCCCCAAGAAGGACGACATCTGCTACGCCACGCAGAACCGCCAGGACGCGGTGAAGTTCATGGCGCCGCGCTGCGACGTGGTGATCGTCGTGGGCTCGCCCAACAGCTCGAACTCCAACCGCCTGCGCGAGGTCGCCGAGAACCTCGGCCGCAAGGCCTGGCTGGTGGACCGCGCCGAGGAGATCCGCCCCGAGTGGATCGCGGGCGCGCGCACCGTCGGCGTGACGGCCGGCGCCTCGGCGCCGGAGGTGCTCGTCCAGGACGTGATCGCCGCGCTGCAGCGGCTGGGCGCCTCCCGCGTCCGCGAGCTCGAGGGCATCACGGAAGCGGTCACCTTCCCGCTCCCGAAGTCGATCGCGAAGGCGCAGCCCGGGGGCTAGGCGCCCGGCGGCGGCTTGCGCGACGGGTTGGGCGCCGGCGGCTGGTACGAGGGCTTGGGCGGGGTGTAGCTCGCGTCGGGCTTCAGGCCGATGCAGCGCGGCTTCGGCCCCGCGAGGTCCATCCGGAACCCCGCGGCGCACTTCTTCACGCAGTAGGCGTTGCGCATCACCTCGGTCTTGAGGCAGGTGTCCAGGGCCGTGCGCAGGCGCTGCTGCGGCTCGTAGGTGGGCATCGACTTCCCCTGGGCCAGGGCGGCGGCGGGCAGGGCCGCCACCGCGCCCAGCAGGGCGAGGACCGCGATTCGCGTGGCGGCGCTCATCGCTGGATCAGCTCGCGCCAGGAGATGCGGCGCGCCGCCCCGCCGCCGCCGCCGATGTTGACCGCGAACGGCGTCTTGGAGCCCGTCGCGCCCGTGGCGATGCCCTTGAAGATGCCGCTGGGCAGGCGCACCACGACCAGGCCCACCGTGATCTGGCCCGTGAACTTCTGGCCCGCCTGCTTGAGGGCAGCCGACGGCACGTAGGTGCCCGACTTGTAGTCGAACTGGTAGATCCAGCTGTCGCCGCCCACCGTGCAGGCGCTGTTGTTGGGCACGTTGGTCACGACGATGACCGTCCCCTGCACCAGCTGCGGGTCGAGGTTCACGCGCTCGCCCGGGGACTCGTTGCCCGGGTTGAAGTCCACGTACCAGCCGTCCTTGTCCCCCCAGCTGAAGTCGATCTTCTCGTTGGTGGTGCGCGAGACCGGGCCGTTGGGGATGATCTCGTTCTTCACGACGTTGGCCAGGCGGAAGTTCGCGTAGGTCGCGCCCGTCCCCTTGTCCTTGATCGCGTAGAACGACTGCTGGTAGGCCCACTGGTTGCCGATCGAGGCCGGGTCGACGAGGTCGTCCGTGCCCAGGTAGCGGCCCGTGCCCACGAACACGACCGGGAATCCCTCGATGAGGCCCAGCTCCGGCCGCGAGGTGATCGACTGCGGCTTGCCGCCGCCGTCCTTGAGCGCGGCGAGCTTGCTGACGGACGGCGGGTCGGTCGCCATGTCGAAGCGCCAGACGTTGCCGTAGAGGTCGCCGCCGTACACCCACTTCGCGGTGTTGTTCGAATTGAAGCTGGAGGCGAAGGCGCTGATGTGGTTCATCCCGGAGGGCGTGGTGGTGTCGCCCTCGCCGGTGTCCACCTTCGCGAGGACGGCGCCCGTCTCGATGTCCAGGACGAAGAGGTAGCCGCGCCCCGTGCCCGGCGAGACGTTGTTGAGGCCCGAGGTGACGATCACCACCCACTTGCCGTCGCTCGCGCGCTTGGTGATCACGGGGTTGCCGTGCGTGTAGCCGACGTCCGGGTCCCAGACCTTGCACAGCGCCTTGTCGTGGCAGAACTCCCACAGGACCTTGGGCGACGTCGGGTTGGTCACGTCGAGGGCGTAGAAGCCGCGCCCGCCGGTGTCGAGACCCGAGACGAGGACCGTCTTCCAGCCGCCGCCGAAGTAGGCGTCCATCACCTCCGGCGAGCCGTCCACGTTGTACTCGTGGGTGACCGTCCAGTTCTCCGTGGCGAGGCGGTGCAGCTTGGGCATGACGATGCGCGGCACGTAGGCCCACATCTCCTTGCCGGTGTCGCCGTTCAGGGCGTGCAGCATGCCGTCGTTGGCCGCGATGAAGAGCGTGGCCTGGCGGCCGTCCTGGGCCGTCTTGTAGTCCTGGTACGTCGGCGTGACGAGGTCGGCCCAGTTGAAGCGGGGCTTGCTCATGAACGCGGGCGTGGCGTTCACCGGGTCGCCCAGGATGTGCTCGCGGGCGCGGAACGGCGGGTTGGTCTCCGGGTTCGTGAACGCCTCGTGCTGGCGCTGCCCGCGCAGCCAGTTCACCAGGTGGTCGCCGTTGTTGGCGATGGCCTTCTGCGCCGCGGTGAGGAGCGCGCACTGCGAGAAGGCGGTGCACTTGTTGTCGAAGTAGTCGCGCTCGGGGTCGATGCTGCCCGAGGGCGCGGCCGACAGGCTCGTGTAGGTGAAGGGCTTCCTCTTGCCGCCGGCGCCCTCGTCGATCGTGAAGATGTCGCGGGTGTCGCTGTTGCCCGTGGTCGAGCCGTCCAGGTTCGCCTGCGCGGACCACACGATGGCCGGCAGGACGTTGCCGGTCGTGGTGTCGATGCGCTGCGCGACGATCTCGCCGTCCCACTTCACCGTGCGGAAGGTCGAGCTGTAGATGAAGTTGTCCGTCTCGGTGATGTTCGGGCTGGAGGTCGCCGAGGCGGCCGCCGCGGCCGTCTGGATGTTGAGCGAGGCGAGCGCCTGCTGCAGGCCCTGGGTGAGGGAGTTCGGGTCGCCGGCGCTGAAGTACTTGCCGCGCCCGTTCACCGCCGCGTGCCAGAGGTCGTCCAGCGTGCTCGGCTCGTTGGAGCTCGGCGCGGGCCAGTTGCAGGTGCCCGTCGTCCACGAGCAGGCGTTGTTGGTGCCCGCCTTGATCTTGGCGAAGTCGCCGGTGGTCGCCGTCTCGTAGTCGGACTGGTAGTCCATGAAGCCCTCGAGGCCCAGGCCGAGCGTGAAGGTGACCATGTGCTGCGCGGGGTTCTGGTCGCGCGAGGAGGTGGGCACGTTGTTGTCGGCGTACGGCCCGGCGGTGCGCAGGTCGGTCTTGTAGTAGTAGGCCGCCACGTCCGCGAGCGTGTTGGAGGCCCCCGAGATGCCGCCGTCGTAGGCGCCGTAGGCCCGCGTCGTGTAGCCGGAGTTCGCGTTGTCCACGTTGCCGATCGCGGAGAAGCTGTCGTTCCAGTAGCCGTCGGTCGTGAGCAGCGCGAAGTTCTGCTGGCAGGAGTACTCCAGCGGGTCGGGCGTCATGTTGGAGTTGATCCCGTCGCTCAGGCCCTGGTAGTACCGTCCCACGCGGTGCAGCGCGGTCCGGTTGGGCGTGCTGCCGTTCGTGTCCTGCTGGTACACGAGCTTGTACCAGGCCTTCTTCTGCGTCGCGTCGAACTTGGAAACCCCGATGAACTTGTCGGTGGTGACCGGGTTGTTCGGGTTGATCGTGATGAAGCCGATGCGGAAGCGGTCGTCGATCGCGAGGAAGGCGCGGCCCGTCGCGGTCTTCATGAGCGCCATGCGGGTGCGGTAGTAGGTCCACCAGTTGGCGAAGTTCTGCATCTCCTCGTCGTAGGTGCAGCTCGCCGCCGCCGCGCAGTCCGTCCGCACCGCGTTCGGCCCCTTCGGGTAGGAGGGGGTGGACGACACGATGTCCACGCGCGTGAAGCGGCCGTAGCGCGGGTACTTGTAGGTCCCGAGGGTGAACTTCTTCTGGCAGCGCGGCGTGCCCGAGGAGTTCCCCGACACCACGGCCGTCGAGGAGGCGTCGGACGCCGACTTGCACCACCGGACCGTCGCCGGGATGGTGCTCGGGGGCGTGGTGGCCGTGCCGGGCCCGGTGCCGGCGGCGTTCGCCAGCACGCAGTTCACCAGGTTCGTGTCGCTGCAGTACTCGTGCGGCGTGATGTTGAAGTAGTGGGCGTTCGAGTTGGTGACGAGCACCTTGTTGTAGTACGAGGTCGTCGGGAAGCCGACGTTGCTCCCGCTTGCTCCCCAGTAGAGGAAGTAGCCCAGGGTTCCCGCGAACGGGGACACGTTGTGGAGGCCGTTCTTGCGGCACTTGGCGGTGTTCGTGAGGTCCGCGCCCGACGGGCTGCCGGTGTTGCAGTAGATGACTTCCCGGAAGCCGCTCACGAGGTTGGTGTTGCCGCCCCCGAGGTAGTAGTCGTTGCTCGCGCTGTTCGGGTTGGAGTTGCCGTAGCTGTTGCCCTCGAAGTCGATGGCCGGGGCGTAGGTGATGTTCGGGTTGTACCAGATCTTGTTGAACGTGGAGGCGTAGAAGGGCGCCTCGCCGTATTCCGTCGGCGCCGTGTTGGACGAGCTGTCCGGATCGTTCTCGTCGTTGCCGCACTGCCAGCCGCTCGACGAGCTCGTGCCGCCGGGGCCGCTGCAGGAGCTGCTCGAGCAGCGCTTGCAGTTGTAGAGGATCGAGCCGCCGCTCGTGCGGAAGACGTGGTCGGGCATGTAGTTCCAGGCCATCGACCCCGAGTCGTCGAGGACGTACATGAGGTTCGGCAGCACCGCGTCCGACGGGGAGTTGGCGAGCGGGACCCTCGAGAGGTCGGCGATCTCGGCGCCCGCGTGGCGGACGCCGGATAGGGCGGCCGCGGAGACCGCGAGCAGCGCGACGAGGAACCTGCGGGTTCGGGAAAGGGTTGCCATGGCGGGTCGCTCCTGGGGAAGGGGGCTCGCGTCAGATCCCGACGAGGACGCTCGTCTGGATGACGCTCACCGTGTCGCGCGGGCCTTCGACGCGCGTGGTGACTCGGTAGTAGAGCTGCGGGGTGCCGGTGAACTGCGGCGCGCCCACGGCCATGCTGCCGCCGGAGGCGCCGCCGCTGGTCGCGAAGTACATCGCGCACTCGTTGTTGTTCGCGTTGTACGCGGTGTCCGGCAGCGTGCACATGCGGTGGATGACGTAGCGGACGACGTTGCCCGAGGCGTCCGGGGCGCCGCCGTTCACCGCCAGCGATTCCGTCCAGCTGTCGGCGCGGAACCAGTCGGGCTCGCCGCCCGGGATCTGCGACGAGAAGTAGCCCTTCGAGGTGTTGGTGTTCTGCAGCGTGGCGCCGGCGCTGTTGTCCGCGAGCCACTTCACCGCCTCCTGCGTGCCGCGGTCGGCGACCATGATGGCGGACTGCTTGAAGGCCATGTTGCCGGCGACGACGGTGCCGGTGTCCACGGCGCGCATGAGGGCGACGCCCGCGAGCGACATCGCCACCAGGACGATGAGGGCGATGAAGAGCACGAGGCCCTCCTGGGCGCGGCGCGGCCGGCCGGCGGGCAGGCGAGGGCGGGGAGTTCGGGAAATCGTCATGGCCGGTATCCTGGGAAGATCGCGCGCGTCAGGTGGTCAGGGGGTACCAGAGGATGTTGCGAAGGGGCACCACCACCTCGAACGTGCGGTAGCGGTAGCACATCCACTCGTTCGGGTCCGCGAAGGCCGACTTCACGTCGAGCTCGATGCCGGGCGGCGCCCCCGCGGGGGCGGGCGCGATCCAGCGCGGCTGCGAGGTGGTGGCGTCGCACACGCCCGTCGCGGGGTTGGGCCGCTCGGGCGTGATGCTGCGGGCGGTCACGACGAGGCGGATGGCGATGACCCTCGACCAGTGCGTCGCGGTGGCCGCGGCCGGCATGTTGTCGGCCCACTGGTCGGCGTTCGCGGCGAGGTTCACGTCCACGACGGGGTTCGCCGTCGGGGAGATGAACCCGTCGGCGTCGCCGTCGTAGCCGTACTGCGCCTGCAGCTGCACCACGCCTTCCGCGATCGCCGACGTGGCGTTCACGACGTTGGGCGTGAGGACGTTGGTCACGACGAGCTGGCTGTTCTGGATGGCGTAGGTCACGACGGTCGGCGCGGCGCCGAGGTTGTAGAGCAGCCCGCCCGTGCCGGACACCGGATCCCACTCCTTGTACGACTGGCCCATGGGCGCGGGCAGGCCGCCGGGGCGGTTGTACTGGGTGGGCTCCTGCCCGCCCTGGGGGTTGGTATAGGTGCCGCTGTTGTGGACGATCTCCCGCTGCGAACCCGGCTTGGTGCTCACCTGCGCCAGCGTGCAGGGCTTGCCGGCCTCCGCGGCGATGATGAGGTCGCCCTCGTTGAAGCCGTACTTGTTCTTCAGCTTGTAGTTGGCCTGCGAGGTGTTCGAGGGCGCATCGAACTGGGCCGGCGCCATGAAGAGGTCGGAGTTGCCGAAGGCGAGGCGGACCTGGTCCGGGGCGCCGCCGACGCCGTTCGTGATCTCCACGGGCACGAGCTTGAACTGCATGGTGGCGCCGCCCGGCTCGTAGTAGCCGTTGACGGTGCAGCCCAGGAGCGTCATGTGGTTGAGGCCGTAGCCGGCCATGCGGGCGTCGCGCTCGATCTGGAAGAGGCCGAAGACGCCGTTCTGCTGCGCGTCGCTGCTGCCGGCCGTGGTGCGCTTCTGGCCCTCGGACACGGCGAACACCTGGAAGATGACGACGGTGCCGATCAGCCCGATCAGCACGCCCACCATCAGCTCGACGAGGGTGAAGCCTCTCGAGAGCCGGGGGAGTCTCACGTTTCTCATGGTCGCGGTTCCGGTGGGGTCTAGGGGTCGCTGATGAAGGCGACGGCGACGTGGTTGCTCACGGCGACCGCGTCCGGGGCCTTCCAGCGAAGCGTGACGGTGACCTGCCGCCCGCCGGAGGCCGGCGTGACGATGGCGACGTCCGGGCCGTTCACGTCGGAGCCCGGCAGCAGCGTGCGCACCTTCTCCACCCAGCGCACGGCCGGCGCGTAGGAGCTGGTCGTCCCGTTCGCGATCTCGTACCGGACGACGTTCGAGTAGTTCACCCCCCGGTCCACCCAGATCTCGCTGATGATCTCGTTGGCGAGGAAGGCGGCCTCGGTGCGGAAGCGGGCGTTGGAGACGTTGCTGATCGACACCGCCTGCATCGCCACCAGCGCGAGCACGCCGAGGGAGAAGATCAGGATGCCGATGAGGGCCTCGAGGAGGACCACGCCTTGCTGGCTGGATTGTCCGGGTGCCATGGTGTCAGCTCCTAGAGGCACCGCCGCGGGTCGCCCGCCGGCGCCTTCGGGTCGCACAGGCGGATCGCGCCGCCCGCCGGGATGACGATGTTGAGCTTGCGCTTGTCGTCCTCGTTGGCGATGAGCGGATTGTCGATCTCGATGAGGGTGATGGCGGACGAGGCGTCGGCGTTGCCCGACACGCGGCCCAGCGCGCTGAAGGTCACGGTGGTCGCGTCGCCGGGGGTGACCACGACCTTGGCGTTGGGCGAGCCCTCGCCGGCCGGGCGGGACTGGATCGGGTTCGCGTCCGGGTCGGACTTGAAGTTGACGCGCCACTGCGTGGTGCCCGCGCCGTCGAGCATGAACTGCACCTCGGCATTGCGGCGGATGGCCTCGTTGCGGGCCGTCTGCAGGCCCGCCAGGATCGACTCCGCGGCCGTGCGGATCTGGGTGTTCTGGATCCAGGTCGAGTAGGCCGGCATGCCGAGGGCCATGACGACCGCGATGATCGCCACGGCGACCATCACCTCGATGAGGGAGATGCCCTGCTGCGAGGGCCGGCGGGCTAGCAAGATTTCTTCCTCGTGACCCAGCAGGTCGCCATGTCGCCCGCGACCGGCGTTTCCCAGCCGGCCTTGGTCGCCGTCGTGCTGCGGGTGTTCTGCTCGTTGATGGTGAACACGAAGCCGGCGGCGCGCGTGCCGGCGTTGCCGGTGGCGATCGCCGTGTAGGTCTGGCCCAGCGAGCGGCAGTTGTAGGTGAAGTTCTTGACGTTGGCCGGCGCGCGGGCGCCGCAGTTGTCCAGCCCCGCGGCCGCTCCCTTGTCGTAGGTGCGGTTGTCCTGGTAGTACTGCTCCATGCGGACGCGGAAGTCCGACAGGCCCGTGTGCCCCTCCACCAGCGTGGCGCGGATGATGTGGTCGTTGTACATCGGCACGGCGATCGCGGCCAGGATGCCGACGATGGCCACGACGATCATCAGCTCGATCAGGGTGAAGCCGTTCTGTCTTTTCATGGGATCCTCCAGGACGATTGGCATGTTAGGTACCCCCGCCGCAACCCGCCAGCCGGGCCGACGCGAGGCGCCCGGCGGCCGACGAACGGAAGCCGCCCGGGGAGGGCGCCCGCGGCCGGCAGGGCGGCCCCGGGAGTCGCGGAAGGCGGGCTCTCGCGCTATAATGCCCGACTCGCGTGCTGTTGTAGCTCAGCTGGTAGAGCAACTGATTCGTAATCAGTAGGTCGGTGGTTCGAATCCACTCAACAGCACCAGTTTTCCCCGCCCGCGGGCGCCCCCGGCGCGCCGCGGCACCCCCGGCAGGCCCCCACACACCCCCGCGAGCGCCGCGATGCCGCTGACGGTCCAGGAGATCCTCGACGACAAGGCCGTCCAGGGCGGGCGCACCCACGGCGTGGCCCCCGCGGCCCCCGTGCGCGAGGCGGTGGCCACCATGGCCCGGGAGGAAATCGGCTCCGTGGTGGTGATGGAAGGCGAGAAGCTCGCCGGCATCCTCACCCTGCGCGAGGTCCTCCGGGGCCTCGACGCCCTGGGCCCGGGTCTCCTCGACGCCCCGGTGCGCGAGGTGATGAACCCCGCGCCGGCCATCGTCCATCCCGAGGACTCCGCCGACGGCCTTCGCGCCCTGATGACCGAGCGGCACGTGAGCCACGCCACGGTCCTCAAGGAAGGGCGGCTCGTCGGGATCGTCTCCTTCCACGACATCGCCCGCAGCGCGGTCAAGGACGTCGCGTTCGAAAACCGCTTGCTGAAGCAGTACATCAAGAACTGGCCGCAGTCCTAGGCAAACGGCCGCGGGCCTGGCGGCCGCGCCGCCTCACTTCAGGAAGAGCCGGTAGGCGGGGTTGCGGGTCTCGT
>CAZNWZ010000037.1:0-15917 GCA_964576455.1 uncultured Lysobacter sp. | reverse complement strand
ACAACGGCGCCTTCTGGTCGCAAATGCAGGCGGCGGTGGACTTCCGGTATGATGTGCTCAACGGCGTCATCAAGAGTTTCGTGTTCGGGATAGCCGTGACGGTGATCGCGACCTTCGAGGGTTTCGACGCGCCGCCGACCGCCGAGGGCGTCTCGGGGGCGACGACCCGGACCGTGGTGAGCTCCGCGCTCGCCATCCTCGCCCTGGACCTGGTGCTCACCGCCTCCCTGCTGCGCGGCGGCGCCTGAGGGACCTTCCCGGACAAGCGACGGACACCATGGAAAGAACGACGATCGACATCTGGTTCGGCGCCTTCGTGCTCGCGGGCTTCGCGGCGCTGCTGGTGCTCGCGCTCAAGGTGGGGAACCTCGGCGCGGACAACGCGAGGACCACCTACCGCGTCGAGGCGCGCTTCGACAACATCGGCGGCCTGAAGGTGCGCGCGCCCGTGAGGAGCTCCGGCGTGCTCGTCGGCCGCGTGGCCGACATCCACTTCGACAACGAGCGCTTCCAGGCGACCGTCGTCCTGGCGCTCGACGCGCGCTACGGCTTCCCGAAGGACACGAGCGCCTCCATCCTCACCTCCGGCCTGCTCGGGGAGCAGTACGTGGGCCTCGACGCCGGCGGCGACGACAAGAAGCTCGCCGAGGGCGACCGCATCACGATCACGCAGTCGGCCGTGGTGCTCGAGCGCCTGATCGGCCAGTTCCTCTTCAGCAAGGCCCAGGAGGACGGGGCGAAGAAGTGAGGCGCGGCCGGGAACCCCGGCCGCCCGCGAGCGCTCCAACCGCCAGCCCCGCATTCCCAGGACCGCCCATGACCCGACGCCTCGCCGCCCTCGCCCTGTCCGCCCTCGCGCTTCTGGCCCCCGCGGCCGCCTCCGCGCAGGAGATGGCCCCCGACGCGCTCGTGCGCAAGTCGATCGACGAGGTGGTGGCCGTCCTCAAGGCGGACAAGGACCTGCAGGGCGGCAACCCGCAGAAGCTGCATGCGCTCGTCGAGGAGAAGATCCTCCCGCACTTCGACTTCACGCGCATGACGCGGCTCGCCGTCGGCCGGGGCTGGTCGCAGGCGAGCGACGCGCAGAAGCAGGCGCTCACCCGGGAGTTCCAGACCCTGCTGGTGCGCACCTACTCGACCTCGATCTCCCAGTACCGCAACCAGACGATCGACGTGAGGCCGGCCAAGCTCGCCTCCGGCGACAAGGACACGGTCGTGAAGACGGTCGTGAACCAGCCCGGCGGCCAGCCCATCCCCATCGACTACGCGATGGAGCGCGCCGACCGCGGCTGGAAGGTCTACGACGTGATGGTGGACGGCGTCTCGCTCGTCACCACCTACCGCAGCTCCTTCAACGACCAGATCCAGAAGTCCGGCGTCGACGGCCTGGTGAAGACGCTCGCGGACCGCAACCGCAGCTCGGAGGCCCCGAGGGCCCCCGTGAAGGTCGAGCTGAAGTCGTGAACGCCGAGGCGCGCGCCGAGGTGCTCCCCCTCGAGGGCGCCCTCTCCTTCGAGACGCTGCCGAGGGTGCTCGAGCGGAGCCGCGCCTACGGCGCGCGCAGCGACCTGCCCGACCGCCTCACCATCGACTTCTCGGCCGTCACCGAGGTGGACTCGGCCGCGGTGGCGCTCCTGCTGGAGTGGCGCCGCGAGGCCGCGCGACTCGGCAAGGGCCTCTACTTCGCGAACCTGCCGGCCAACCTCCTCGCCCTGGCCGATCTCTACGGCGTCACCGGGCTCATCCAACCCTGCCGGGCCTGAGGCATGGCCGGGCCCGCGGTCGAGGTACGCGACGCCACCAAGCGCTTCGGGTCGCTTCGCGCCCTGGACGGCGTGAGCCTCGCGGTGGAGGAGGGCGAGTTCTTCGCCCTGCTGGGCCCGAACGGCGCGGGCAAGACCACGCTCATCTCGGCCCTCGGCGGCCTGGTGCGCCCCGACGGCGGGCGGCTGCGGGTGATGGGCCGCGACGTCGCCGCCGAGTACCGCGAGGCGCGCCGGCTCCTGGGCATCGTGCCCCAGGAGATCGTCTTCGACCCCTTCTTCACCGTGCGCGAGACCCTCGAGATCCAGGCCGGGTACTTCGGCCTGCGCGCGAACCGCCCGTGGATCGACGAGCTGCTCGAGCGCCTGGCGCTGGGCGCCAAGGCCGAGGCGAACATGCGCTCGCTCTCCGGCGGCATGAAGCGCCGGGTGATGGTCGCGCAGGCCCTCGTGCACCGCCCCCCGGTCATCGTGCTGGACGAGCCCACCGCCGGCGTGGACGTGGAGCTGCGCCAGACGCTGTGGCAGTTCGTGCGCGAGCTCAACGCCGCGGGGCACACCATCGTGCTCACCACGCACTACCTGGAGGAGGCCCAGAACCTGTGCTCGCGGATCGCCATGATGAAGGCGGGCCGCGTCGTGGCGCTGGACTCGACGGAGCGGCTCCTCGCGGCCTTCTCCGAGCGCGTGCTGCGCGTGAAGCTCGAAGGCTGCGCGCTGCCGGCCACCCTCTCGGCGGGGGCCGTGCAGGACGCCTCCGGCTGGCACCGCATTCCCGTCGGGAGCGCCGCCGAGGTGGAGCGCGCGCTCGCGCAGCTGCGCGAGGCGGGCGCCCGCGTCTCGCACCTCGAGGTCGCCGAGCCCGAGCTCGAGGAGGTGTTCGTGAAGATCATGGCCCGCGGCGAGGCCGCAGTCCCGGAGGCCGCGTGACCGGGGGCTTCCCGACGCTCTTCCGCAAGGAGGTGCTGCGCTTCTGGAAGGTGAGCTTCCAGACCGTGGCCGCGCCGGTGCTCTCGGCGATCCTGTACCTCGTGATCTTCTCGCACGCGCTCAAGGCGCACGTGGAGGCCTATCCCGGTGTCGGCTACACGCAGTTCCTGGTGCCCGGGCTCGCGATGATGTCGATGCTGCAGAACGCCTTCGCCAACGCCTCGTCCTCGCTCATCCAGTCGAAGATCACCGGGAACATCGTGTTCATCCTGCTCGCGCCGCTCACGCCGGTCGACCTGTTCGCGGCCTACCTGCTGGCCGCCATCGTGCGCGCCGTGGTGGTGGGGGCGGGGGTGATCCTCGCCGTGGCCTGGCTCGTGCCCCTGCCGCTGCCGAACCCCCTGTGGCTCGCCGCGTTCGCCTTCACCGGGGCCGGGATCCTCGCCGCCCTCGGGATCGTGGCCGGGATCTGGGCCGAGAAGTTCGACCAGCTCGCCGCGTTCCAGAACTTCCTGGTGATGCCGCTCACCTTCCTCGCCGGGGTCTTCTACTCGATCGACTCCCTGCCGCCGTTCTGGCAGGCCGCCTCGCACCTGAACCCCTTCTTCTACGCCATCGACGGGTTCCGCTACGCCTTCTTCGGGAAGGCGGACGTTTCGCCCTGGACGAGCCTCGCGATTGCGACCGGCACGCTCTGTGCCCTATCATGGACGACCCTTCGCCTGCTGCGTTCCGGGTACAAGTTGAGGCACTGAGGCCGCCATGGCCGACCGACAATCCATCGAGGAAGCCATCCGCGGGGCGATCGAGTGCTCCCACCTCGACGTCCGCGGCGACGACGGGGTGCACTTCGAGGCGCTCGTCGTGAGCCCGGCCTTCGCGGGCGTCGCGCGGGTGCGCCGCCACCAGATGGTCTATGCGGCCCTGGGCGAGCGCATGCGCGAGGAGATCCACGCGCTCTCGATGCACACCCTCACCCCCGAAGAGTGGGCCGCCCGCTGAACCGACCCCCGGGGCCGGCCTGACCGGCCTCCTGGAACGACCCATGCCGAAGCTCTCCATCCAAGGCGGCGTGCCGCTTTCCGGCGAGATCCGCGTCTCCGGCGCGAAGAACGCCGCCCTGCCCATCCTGGCCGCCTCGCTCCTGGCGGCCACGCCCGCCCGCGTCCGCAACCTGCCGCGCCTCAAGGACGTGGAGACCATGCTGGCGCTCCTCGGGCGCATGGGCGTGCGCGTGGACCGCGAGGACGGCTCGGCGAGCCTGGATGCGGGCCGCATCACCGAGCCCTTCGCGCCCTACGAGCTCGTGAAGACCATGCGCGCCTCCGTCCTCGTGCTCGGGCCGCTCGTCGCGCGGTTCGGCGAGGCCCGCGTGTCGCTGCCGGGCGGCTGCGCCATCGGCGAGCGTCCCGTGAACCTGCACCTGAAGGGCCTGGAGGCCATGGGGGCCACGGTCGGCATCGAGGCCGGCTACATCCACGCCGAGGCCCGGCGCCTCAAGGGCGCGCGCATCTTCATGGACACGGTCACCGTCACGGGCACCGAGAACCTGATGATGGCCGCCTGCCTCGCCGACGGCGAGACGGTGCTCGAGAACGCCGCGCGCGAGCCCGAGGTGGTCGACCTGGCCCGCTGCCTCGTCCGCATGGGCGCCCGCATCCGCGGGGAGGGCACCGACGTCATCGTGGTCGAGGGGGTCGAGCGGCTGGAGGGCGCGGACTACGGCGTGATGCCGGACCGCATCGAGGCCGGGACCTTCCTCGCCGCGGCCGCGGCGACGCGCGGCGGCGTGACGCTCACCGACGCGCCGGTGGCCGCGCTCGACGCCGTGATCGACAAGCTGCGCGAGGCGGGCGCGGAGGTGACGGCGGGCGCCGGCACCCTCGCGATCCGCATGGCCGCCCGTCCGCGCGCCGTGAGCGTGCGCACGGCGCCCTACCCGGCCTTCCCGACGGACATGCAGGCGCAGTTCCTGGCCCTCAACACCATCGCGTCGGGCACGGCCCTCGTCACCGAGACCATCTTCGAGAACCGCTTCATGCACGTGCAGGAGCTGCGCCGCCTGGGGGCGCGCATCGACATCGAGGGCAACACCGCGGTGGTGCACGGGGTGGAGCGCCTCGCGGGCGCGGCGGTCATGGCGACCGACCTGCGGGCCTCCGCGAGCCTGGTGATCGCGGGCCTCGTCGCCGAGGGCGAGACGGTGGTCGACCGCATCTACCACCTCGACCGCGGCTACGAGGCGCTCGAGGAGAAGCTCTCCCGGCTCGGCGCCCGCGTGAGACGGGTCAACTGAAGGCGACGCCATGGTCACGATCGCGCTGTCCAAGGGACGCATCTACGAGGAGACGAAGCCCCTGCTCGCTGCGGCGGGCATCGTGCCGGCCGAGGATCCCGAGGTCTCCCGCAAGCTCATCCTTCCCACGGGCAATCCCGGGGTGCGCGTCATCATCGTGCGCGCCTCGGACGTCCCCACCTACGTGCAGTACGGGGCGGCGGACCTGGGCGTGGCCGGGCGCGACCTGCTGGTCGAGCACGGCGGGCGCGGGCTCTACCAGCCGCTCGACCTGGGCATCGCGCGCTGCCGCATGATGGTGGCCGTGCCCGAGGACTTCGACTACCCGGCCGCCGTGCGCCGGGGGGCGCGCCTGCGCGTGGCCACCAAGTACATCCAGACCGCCCGCGAGCACTTCGCCGCCAAGGGCGTGCACGTCGACCTCATCAAGCTCTACGGCTCCATGGAGCTCGCCCCCCTGGTGGGGCTCGCGGACGCGATCGTGGACCTGGTGGACACCGGCAGCACGCTGCGCGCCAACCGCCTCAAGGCCGTCGAGGAGATCCTCGCGGTGTCCAGCCGGCTCATCGTCAATCCCGCCTCCCTGAAGGTGAAGCGCGCCGAGGTGCTGCCGCTCATCGAGGCCTTCGAGGGGGCCTGCCGTGGCTGACCCGCGCCGCCTGTCGAGCGCCGACCCCCGCTTCGAGGAGGACCTCGCCGCGCTGCTCGCCTTCGAAGGCGCCCAGGACGAGGGCGTGGAGCGCGCCGTGGCGGCGATCCTCGAGGACGTGCGCGGCCGCGGCGACGAGGCCCTCGTCGAGTACACGCGCCGTTTCGACCGCTGGTCGCCGGCCTCGGCCGCCGACCTCGGGATCGCCCCCGCGGCCTGCCGCGAGGCGCTGGGGCGCATCGGCGCGGCCGACCGCCAGGCGCTCGAGACCGCCGCGGCGCGAATCCGCGCGTACCACGGGCACCTGCGCCTCGAGGGCTGGCGCGTCGAGGAGGCCGACGGGACGATGCTGGGGCAGCAGGTCACGCCGCTGGACCGCGTGGGCCTCTACGTCCCCGGGGGCAAGGCCGCCTACCCGTCCTCCGTGCTCATGAACGCGATCGCGGCCAAGGTCGCGGGCGTGCCCGAGCTCGTGATGGTGGTGCCCACCCCGGACGGGGCCGCGAACGACCACGTGCTGGCGGCGGCGGCGATCGCGGGCGTGGATCGGGTCTTCCGCATCGGCGGGGCCCAGGCCGTCGGGGCGCTCGCCTACGGGACGCGCACGGTGCCCGCCGTGGACAAGATCGTGGGGCCCGGCAACGCCTACGTGGCCGCCGCCAAGCGCCGCGTCTTCGGCCGCGTGGGCATCGACATGGTCGCCGGCCCGTCGGAGATCCTCGTCGTGGCCGACGCCACGGCGAACCCCGGCTGGGTGGCGATGGACCTCTTCTCGCAGGCCGAGCACGACGAGATCGCGCAGTCGATCCTCGTGACGCCGGACGCCGCGCTCGCCGACCGGGTGCAGGAGGCCATGCGGTGCGCCATCGCCGCGATGCCCCGCCGGGCGATCATCGAGGCCTCGCTGGCCGGGCGCGGCGCGATCATCGTCGTGCGCGACCTCGACGAGGCCTGCGCCATCGCCAACCGCATCGCGCCCGAGCACCTCGAGCTGGCGGTGGCCGACCCGGACGCGCTCCTGCCGAAGATCCGCCACGCCGGCGCCATCTTCATGGGCCACTACGCCTCCGAGTCGCTGGGCGACTACTGCGCCGGACCCAACCACGTGCTGCCGACCTCGCGGACCGCGCGGTTCTCCTCGCCGCTGGGGGTCTACGACTTCCAGAAGCGCTCGAGCCTCATCCGGGTGTCGCGGGGTGCCGCCGCGAGCCTGGGCCGCGTCGCCACGACGCTCGCCCGGGCCGAGGGGCTGGAGGCGCACGCGAGAAGCGCCGAACTGCGCGGCGAGGAGCCGGAGTGAGCAAGGGAGCGGCCGGGTGGGTGCGCGACGAGATCCGCGCGCTCGCCGCCTACGCCGTCGCGCCGTCGTCGGGCCTCGTGAAGCTCGACGCGATGGAGAACCCCTACCGCCTGCCGCCGGCCGTCGCCGAGCGGCTGGGGCGGCGCCTCGCCGAGGTCGCGGTCAACCGCTATCCCGACCCGGCGGCGGCGGGCCTCAAGGCGGCGCTGCGCCGCGCCATGGGAATCCCGGACGGGCTGCCGATGGTCCTGGGCAACGGCTCCGACGAGGTCCTGCAGGTGATCACCGTCGCCCTCGCGCGGCCGGGCGCGACGGTGCTCGCGCTGGAGCCGTCCTTCGTGATGTACCGCATGAGCGCCGTCGTCGCCGGCATGCGCTACGTGGGCGTGCCCCTCGCCGCCGATTTCACCCCCGACCTGCCGGCGACCCTCGCGGCGATCCGGCGGGAGCGCCCGGCCCTCGTCTGGATCGCCTATCCCAACAATCCCACCGGCAACCTCTTCCCGCGCGAGGCGGTCCTCGCGATCCTGGAGGCGGCGCCGGGCCTCGTGGTGATCGACGAGGCCTACCATCCGTTCGCCGGCGGCGCGTCCTTCCTGCCCGAGGTGGGGCGGCACCCCAACCTCGTCCTCATGCGCACGGTGTCCAAGCTGGGGCTGGCGGGCCTGCGCCTGGGGCTCGCGGTGGGCCCCGCCGACTGGATGGCCGAGTTCGAGAAGGTGAGGCTGCCCTACAACGTGAACGTGCTCACGGCCGCGGCCGCGGAGCTCGTCCTGGGGGAGCCCGGGATCCTCGAGGAACAGGCGCGGGCCATCGTGCGCGATCGCGGCCTCCTCGAGGCGGGGCTGGACGCCCTCGCCGGCGCCCGGCGCTTCCCGTCGTCCGCCAACTTCGTTCTGGTGCGCGTGGCGGACTCGCCGCGCGCGTTCGAGGGCCTGAAGGCGCGTGGTATATTGGTCAAGAACCTCCACGGCTCCCATCCCCTGCTCGCGAACTGCCTGCGGCTCACCGTCGGAACGCCCGACGAGAACTCGATGCTCCTATCGGCGCTTGCCGGGACGATCGGCTGAACCATGCGCACCGCGGAAATCCAGAGAGACACCAAGGAAACCCAGGTCTTCGTCGCCGTGAACCTCGACGGCACCGGCAAGGCGAGCCTCGCCTCGGGCGTTCCCTTCCTCGACCACATGCTCGACCAGATCGCGCGCCACGGCGTCGTGGACCTGACGGTCAAGGCCAAGGGCGACCTCGAGATCGACGCGCACCACACCGTGGAGGACATCGGCATCACGCTCGGAATGGCGGTCGCGAAGGCGCTCGGCGACCGCAAGGGCATCCGCCGCTACGGGCACGCCTACGTCCCGCTCGACGAGGCGCTGTCGCGGGCGGTGATCGACTTTTCCGGCCGGCCCGGGCTCGAGTTCCACGTCGAGTTCACCCGCGCCCGCGTGGGCGAATTCGACGTCGACCTCGCGCGCGAGTTCTTCCAGGGGTTCGTGAACCACGCGCTCGCCACCGTGCACCTCGACAACCTGCGCGGCGACAACTCGCACCACCAGTGCGAGACGCTGTTCAAGGCGTTCGCGCGCGCCCTGCGCACGGCGGTCGAGCCCGATCCGCGGGCCGCGGGCGTCGTCCCCTCGACCAAGGGAACCCTCTAGGCGAGCCTCGATCGGCCCGGGTGCGGCCCGGGCCCCTGCCATGGCACAGCGCATCGCGATCGTCGACTACGGGATGGGCAATCTCCGCTCGGTGGAGAAGGCCCTGGTCCACGTCGCGCCCGCGGCCGCCGTGGCGATCACGGCCGACCCGGATGCCATCCGGGCCGCCGACCGGGTGGTGTTCCCGGGCCAGGGGGCGATGCCGGACTGCATGCGCTGCCTGGCCGAGAGCGGGCTGGGCGAGGCGCTGCGCGAGGCGGCTGCCGCGAAGCCCTTCCTGGGGCTGTGCATCGGCCTGCAGATGCTCTTCGACAGGAGCGACGAGGGCGACACGCCCGGCCTGGGGCTCCTCCCCGGCGAGGTCCTCGCGTTCGCCCGCGCCGAGCCGACGCGGCAGGCCGGGCTCAAGATCCCTCACATGGGCTGGAACGAGGCCTGGCAGGCGCGGCCCCACGCGCTGTGGAAGGGCATCGCGGACGGCGCCCGGTTCTACTTCGTCCACAGCTACTACTGCGCCCCGCGCGAGCCGTCCCTGACGGCCGCCGTCTCGCGCTATCCGCACGCCTTTACCTCGGCCATCGCGCGGGATAACATCTTCGCCACGCAATTCCATCCCGAGAAAAGCAGCGCCGCGGGGCTCACGCTACTCGAGAATTTCGCCTCCTGGACCCCGTGAGGAACCGGCACCGACCGCTCCCATGCTGATCATTCCCGCGATCGACCTCAAGGATGGCCGCTGCGTCCGCCTCGAACAGGGCGACATGGCGACGGCCACCGTCTTCTCCGACGACCCCGGCAAGACGGCCGCGCACTGGGCCGGCCTCGGCGCGCGCCGGATCCACGTGGTGGACCTGAACGGCGCCTTCGCCGGCAAGCCGGTGAACGAGTCGGCCATCAAGTCGATCATCGGCGCGGTCGACGCGGACGTCCCCGTCCAGGTGGGCGGCGGCATCCGCGACCTCGACACGATCGAGCGCTACCTCGACGACGGCGTGTCCTACGTGATCATCGGGACGGCCGCGGTCAAGAACCCCGGCTTCCTGCACGAGGCCTGCGACGCGTTTCCCGGCCACATCATGGTCGGCCTCGACGCGAGGGACGGCAAGGTGGCCACCGACGGCTGGTCCAAGCTCACGGGCCACGACGTGGTGGACCTCGCCAAGCGCTTCCAGGACTACGGCGTCGAGGCGGTCATCCACACCGACATCGGCCGCGACGGGATGATGAGGGGCGTCAACGTGGAGGCCACGGTGAAGCTGGCGCAGGCGCTCACGATTCCCGTGATCGCGAGCGGCGGCCTCACGAGCCTGGAGGACGTGAAGCGCCTGTGCGCCGTCGAGGGCGAGGGCATCGTGGGCGCCATCACCGGCCGCGCGATCTACGAGGGGCGCCTGGACTTCGCCGCCGCCCAGAAGCTCGCCGACGGCGAGGCCTGAGGCGGACCGCCGCCGCGGCCCGCGCCGTCCGATCCGCCATGGGCCTCGCCAAGCGAATCATCCCCTGCCTGGACGTGCACGCCGGCCGCGTCGTGAAGGGCGTCAACTTCGTGAGCCTGCGCGACGCGGGCGACCCCGTGGAGGTGGCCCGCCGCTACGACGAGGCGGGCGCCGACGAGATCGCCTTCCTGGACATCACCGCCTCGAGCGACGCGCGCGACACCATCGTCCCGGTGATCGAGCGCGTGGCCGAGCAGGTCTTCATCCCGCTCACCGTGGGCGGCGGCGTGCGCAAGGTCGAGGACGTGAGGAAGCTCCTCAACGCCGGCGCCGACAAGGTGAGCATCAACACGGCCGCCGTCGAGAACCCGCAGCTCGTGGCCGACGCGGCGCGGCGCTTCGGCTCGCAGGCGATCGTGGTCGCCGTGGACGCGAAGAGCGCCGGGCCGGGCCGGTGGGAGGTCTACACCCACGGCGGGCGCAAGCCCACGGGCAAGGACGCCGTGCAGTGGGCCGCGCGGATGGCCGAGCTGGGCGCGGGCGAGATCCTCCTGACCAGCATGGACCGCGACGGCACGAAGGCGGGGTTCGACCTCGAGCTCACGCGCGCGGTCGCGCGAGCGGTCCCGGTGCCCGTCATCGCGAGCGGGGGCGTGGGCACCCTGGAGCACCTGGCCCAGGGCGTGGAGGTCGGCGGCGCGGACGCGGTGCTCGCGGCCTCCGTGTTCCACTACGGCGAGATCACCGTGGGCGAGGCCAAGCGCTTCATGGCCGCGCGCGGCATCGAGATGAGGCTCTAGGCCCGTGGACTGGCTCGACGAGGTCGCGTGGAACGCCGACGGGCTCGCGCCCGCCATCGCGCAGGACGCCGCCTCCGGCGAGGTGCTGATGCTCGCCTGGATGAGCCGCGAGTCCCTCGCGAGGACCCTCGCCACCGGCGAGGCGACCTACTGGTCGCGCTCGCGCGCCGCGCTCTGGCGCAAGGGCGAGACCTCGGGCCACCTCCAGAAGGTCGTGGAGATCCGGCTCGACTGCGACGCGGACGCGATCCTGCTGCGCGTCGAGCAAGTGGGCGGCATCGCCTGCCACACCGGCCGGCGGCGCTGCTTCTACAGGCGGCTGGAGTCGGGGGGCGCCGGGTCGGCCTGGCGCGAGACCGAATCCGTGCTCGCCGATCCCGGGAGGTTCCGCGATGGCTGACCGGTCCATCCTGGAGAGGCTGGAGGCCGCGATCGCCGCCCGGCGCGGCGCCGACCCGGCCGGCTCCTACGTGGCGAAGCTGAACGCGAAGGGCCTGGACGCGGTCCTCAAGAAGATCGGGGAGGAGGCGACCGAGACCGTCATCGCCGCCAAGTCGGGCGACCGGGCCGGCGTGGTGCACGAGACGGCCGACCTCTGGTTCCACTGCCTCGTCCTGCTGGGCCGGGAGGGAATCCCCGTCTCCGAGGTGCTCGCCGAGCTGGAACGCCGCGAGGGCCGCTCGGGCATCGAGGAAAAGGCTTCGAGAAAGGAACCGTGATGAAGAAGGACGACTGCATCTTCTGCAAGATCGCCGCGGGCGAGATTCCCTCGCGGAAGGCCTACGAGGACGACGAGATCCTCGCCTTCCACGACATCCAGCCGGCCGCGCCGGTGCACCTGCTCGTGATCCCCAAGGCGCACGTGGCCTCCCTCGCCGAATGCGGCCCGGAACACGCGCCGGTCCTCGGACGGATCATGGCCATGGCGGGGCGGCTGGCCCGCGAGCAGGGCTCCCCCGACGGCTTCCGCGTGATCGTGAACACGGGGAGGGTGGGGCGGCAGGACGTGTATCATTTGCACGTCCACATCATCGGCGGCCCCGATCGCCTTCCGCGCATGATCGCGCCGGAATAGCGGCGCCGCGAAGGAGCATCCCAATGGGTTCATTCAGCATCTGGCACTGGTTGATCGTCCTCGTCATCGTCCTGCTCGTCTTCGGCACCAAGAAGCTGCGCAACATCGGCTCCGACCTCGGCGGCGCCGTGCGCGGGTTCAAGGAGGGCATGAAGGGCGAGGACGAGAAGAAGCCCGCCGGCGAGATCGCCGCCTCCGGCGCGACCGTCGAGGGCGAGGTCAAGGACAAGCAGAAGAGCTGACCGCCCCGGGCGCGGGGATCCTCCCGCCGGGCGATTCCATGTTCGACATCGCTTTCTCCGAAATGCTGGTCATCGGGGTGGTGGCGCTCGTCGTCATCGGCCCCGAGCGCCTGCCGAAGGTGGCCCGCACCCTCGGCCACCTCTTCGGCCGCCTCCAGCGCTACGTCTCCCAGGTGAAGGCGGACGTGAACCGCGAGATGGAGCTCTCGGAGCTCTCCAAGGTGAAGACCGAGTTCGAGGGCGCGGCGCGCGAGTTCCAGCGCGACATCGAGACCAAGGTGACCGACGCCGAGCGCGAGCTGCGCGAAGTGGAGAGCGACATCGACCGGCAGCTGCGGCCCGACGGCGGCGCCGGGGGCGGGGAGCCCGCGCCCGCGGCCCCGGCCGAGGCGCAGCCGGGGCCGGCGCCCGCCTCGCCGCAGCTCGAGCTCGCGATCGACGAGCCCCCGCCGGAGCGCAGGCCCGGCGCCGCGTGAGCGCAGCGCCGGGAAGACGACGATGAGCGACGCCGCGCAGGAGACCTTCCTTTCCCACCTGTTCGAGCTGCGCGACCGCCTCGTGCGCTCGCTCGTGGCGGTGCTCGTCGCCTTCCTGCCCTCGTTCTTCTTCGCGGCGGAGCTCTACGACCTGGTCGCGATGCCGATGATGCGCACCCTGCCCGAGGGATCGAAGATGATCGCCACGGGCGTCATCACGCCGTTCTTCATCCCGATGAAGATCTCGCTGGTGGTGGCCTTCCTCGTGGCGCTGCCCTACGTCCTCTACCAGGCGTGGGCCTTCGTGGCCCCGGGGCTCTACGCCCACGAGAAGCGGCTCGTGGCGCCGCTCGTGGTCTCGAGCACCGTGCTCTTCTTCCTCGGGATGGCCTTCTGCTACTTCTTCGTCTTCGGGACGGTCTTCGCCTTCATCGCCCAGTTCGCGCCCAAGTCGATCACCGTCGCGCCCGACATCGAGGCCTACTTCAACTTCGTCCTGGGCATGTTCATCGCCTTCGGCGTCACCTTCGAGGTGCCCGTGGTGGTCGTGGTCCTGGTGATGACGGGCATGGTCTCGGTCGAGAAGCTGCGCGAGATCCGCTCGTTCGTGATCGTCGGCGCGTTCGTGGTGGCGGCGATCGTCACCCCGCCGGACGTGGTCTCGCAGCTCCTGCTGGCGATCCCGCTGTGCCTGCTCTACGAGGTGGGGATCTTCGTGGCCCGCTTCGTCGAGAAGCCCCGGCCGGCCGAGGAGGCCGACGCCGGCTCCTAGGCCCCTACTCCTCGTCGGCCGCGCGCGGCTTGCGCCGCCCCACGGTCACGGAGAGCGTCATCTCCTGGTTGCGCCGGATGATCCCGACCGGCACGGTCTTGCCCGGCGGGATGTCGGCGATGGCGTTCAGGGTGGCGGTGAGGTCGGTGACCGGCTGGCCGCCCACCGAGGCGATCACGTCGCCGAGCCGGATCCCGGCCCGGTCCGCCGGGCTGCCTCGCTCGATACCGCCGACGATGGCGCCGCGGGTCCCGGAAAGCCCCAGGGACTCCGCGAGCTCGGGCGTGATGTTGGCCACCTCCACGCCGAACCAGCCGCGGACGACGCTCCCGGTCTCGATGATCTGCTCCATGATCCGCCGCGCGAGGCCGGCGGGGATGGCGAACCCGATCCCCTGGTAGCCGCCCGAGCGCGAGTAGATCAGGGTGTTGATGCCCACGAGGTTGCCGGCCGTGTCGACCAGCGCCCCGCCCGAGTTGCCCGGGTTGATCGCGGCGTCGGTCTGGATGAAGCTGCCGAAGGGGCTGGCCGCGCCGATCTCGCGCCCGACGGCGCTCACGATCCCCATGGTGACCGTCTGGCCGACGCTGAACGGGTCGCCGATGGCGAGCACGACGTCGCCCACCCTGAGCTGGTCGGACTGCCCGAAAGTGATGGGCGTGAGGCCCGGCGCCGTGACGCGCACCACGGCCAGGTCCGTCTCCGGGTCCGCCCCCACGATCCGGCCGGGGACGGTGCGGCCGTCGTTCAGGGTGACCTGGATCTCGGTCACGCCCTCCACGACGTGGGAGTTGGTGAGGAGGAAGCCCTCGCGGCTCACGATCACCCCCGAGCCGAGCGAGAGCTGCGTCTCGGGGACGTTGAAGCGCTCGCCGAAGAAGCGCCGGAGCACCGGGTCGTCGAACAGGGGGCCGCGCCGGCGGACCTGCTTCGTGGCCGAGATGTTCACCACCGACGCGACCGCCTTGCGGGCCGCGTCGCTGAAGGAGACCGGCCGTCCCGGGGCGGCCGGGATCGCCGTCGCGGCGACCGGGGACTCGCGGATCTCCACCACGTTGCCGCCCGCGCCCCGCCAGGGCGTCCACTCGGGCTTGACCAGGCTGACGACGAAGATCGCCGCCAGCGTGGCCGTGACGACCTGCGCGAAGACGAGCCAGAGCCGGCGCAGCAACCCCTATTTCCTCAGGCTGTCCCGGATCTCCCGGAGGAGCTGGACGTCCTCGGGCGTGGCCGGCGGCGGCGGGGGTGGCGCCTCGCTCTTGAGCCGGTTGATCTGCTTGACCATCACGAAAATGATGAAGGCGAGGATGGCGAAGTTGAGCGACACGGTGAGGAAATTGCCCCACGCGAAGACCGGCACGCCGGCCTTCTTGACCGCCTCGAGCGTCTGGGGGATCCCCGGCGGGACCTCGCGCAGGGCGATGAAGAGGTTGGAGAAGTCGACGTTGCCCAGGACGCGGCCGACGACGGGCATCACCAGGTCGTTCACCGCCGAGTCGACGATCTTGCCGAAGGCCGCCCCGATGATGACCCCGACGGCCAGGTCCATGACGTTGCCCTTGAGCGCGAACTGCTTGAATTCAGAGGAAAAACTCATTTTCTTCTCCGTGCGGGCCGGAGGCGGTCCCGGCTTCGAATCTACGGGGGGGAGGGGGGGGCGTCAACCCTCGACGGTACCCCCGGGGCTGTAAGTCCCCGCGGGGAATCGGCTAAAATGGCGGGCGATCTACCTCTTTTCACTCCCGCCCAGACCCCCGCCCGCAATGACTGCCATCGTCCTAGACCAAGTCGACGAGAAGAAGCGGCGCTTCCTCATCGTCGCCACCTCCGCCGCGGGCGCCGTCGCCGCCGGCGGCGTGGCCGTTCCCTTCCTCGGCAGCTGGTTCCCGAGCGCCCGCGCGCTCGCCGCCGGGGCCCCCGTCGAGATCGACGTCTCCAAGATCGAGTCCGGGCAGCAGGTCACCGTGGAGTGGCGCGGCAAGCCCGTCTGGGTCCTGCGCCGCACGCCCGAGATGCTGGCGCAGCTCGAGAAGAACGCCGGCCTGCTGGCGGACCCGGAGTCGAAGTCGGCCAAGCAGCCCGACTACGTGAAGGGCGCGGCCCGCTCGATCAAGCCGGAGATCCTCGTGGTCGTGGGCGTGTGCACCCACCTGGGCTGCTCGCCCACCCTCAAGAAGGAGGTCGGCGCCGCCTCCGACATGGGCGCGGACTGGCCGGGCGGCTACTACTGCCCCTGCCACAACTCGCGATTCGACCTGGCGGCACGCGTCTTCAAGGGGGCCCCCGCGCCCACCAACCTGGAGGTCCCGCCCCACAAGTACCTGAGCGACGCCCGGATCGTGGTGGGCGAGGACCAGAAGGGATAAGCCATGGCCGTCACCAACAAGCCTCCCGTCACCGGCGCCGGCCCCTTCAACGGCATCCTGACCTGGTTCGACCAGCGCTTCCCGCTGATGGTGCTGTGGAAGAGCCAGCTCTCCGAGTACTACGCGCCCAAGAACTTCAACGTCTGGTACT
>CAZNWZ010000036.1:0-16239 GCA_964576455.1 uncultured Lysobacter sp. | reverse complement strand
CCTGCTGGGCCTTGGTCGGGATGGTCGTGTTCTTCTGGATGAGCTTGGTCATGACCCCGCCGAGGGTCTCGATGCCGAGCGACAGCGGCGTCACGTCGAGGAGCAGCACGTCCTTCACGTCGCCCTTGAGCACGCCGCCCTGGATCGCGGCGCCGATGGCCACCGCCTCGTCCGGGTTCACGTCCTTTCGCGGCTCCTTGCCGAAGAACTCGCGCACCTTGTCCTGGACCTTGGGCATGCGCGTCATGCCGCCCACGAGGATCACGTCGCCGATGTCGGAGACCTTCACGCCCGCGTCCTTGATCGCGATGCGGCAGGGCTCGATCGTGCGCTCGACGAGGTCCTCCACGAGCGCCTCGAACTTGGCGCGCGTGATCTTCATCGTGAGGTGCGAGGGCGCGCCGTTCGCCATGGCGATGTAGGGCTCGTTGATCTCGGTCTGCTGCGAGCTGGAGAGCTCGATCTTGGCCCGCTCGGCCGCCATCTTGACGCGCTGCAGCGCGATCGGGTCCTTGGAGAGGTCCACGCCCGAGGTCTTGCGGAACTCCTCGACGATGTAGTCGATGAGGCGCTGGTCGAAGTCCTCGCCGCCCAGGAAGGTGTCGCCGTTGGTCGAGAGGACCTCGAACTGGTGCTCGCCCTCGACCTCGGCGATCTCGATGATCGAGATGTCGAAGGTGCCGCCGCCCAGGTCGTAGACGGCGATCTTGCGGTCGCCCTCCTTCTTGTCGAGGCCGAAGGCGAGCGCGGCGGCCGTGGGCTCGTTGATGATGCGCTTCACCTCGAGGCCGGCGATGCGGCCGGCGTCCTTGGTGGCCTGGCGCTGGGAGTCGTTGAAGTAGGCCGGCACCGTGATCACCGCCTCGGTGACCGGCTCGCCCAGGTAGTCCTCGGCCGTCTTCTTCATCTTGCGCAGCACCTCCGCCGAGACCTGCGGCGGGGCCATGCCGCGCCCGCGCGCCTCGACCCACGCGTCGCCGTTGTCGGCGCGCGTGATCCTGAACGGCATGAGGCCGATGTCCTTCTGGACCTCCTTCTCCTCGTAGCGCCGGCCGATGAGGCGCTTGACGGCGAAGAGCGTGTTCCGGGCGTTGGTGACCGCCTGGCGCTTGGCGGGGGCGCCGACGAGGATCTCGTCGTTGTCCGCATAGGCCACGATGGAGGGAGTGGTGCGCGCGCCCTCGCTGTTCTCGATGACCTTGGGCTTGCCGCCCTCCATGATCGCCACGCACGAGTTCGTGGTGCCCAGGTCGATGCCGATGATCTTTGCCATGTTCGCTGTCCTCTGATCCTTGTTCGGAACCTGCCCCGAAGATGGGGTGTTTTCCCGTCGCTTCAAGCGCTTGGCGGCGCCTCGCCGGCCGGGGCGGCCTTCTGCCGGGCGACCATCACCAGCGCGGGGCGCACGACGCGGTCGTGCAGGAGGTAGCCCTTCTGCACCACCGCGGCCACCGTGCCCGGCTCCTGGTCGGCCTCGACCTGGCCCATCGCCTGGTGACGGTGGGGGTCGAACCGCGCGCCCAGCGGGTCGATGGGCGCGAGGGAGGCCTTCTCGAAGGCGGCGACGAGCTGCTTGTGGGTGATCTCCACGCCCTGGCGAAGCGACTCGATCGTGGGCGCCCCCACGGCGAGCGCGGCCTCCAGGCTGTCGCGCACGGCCAGGAGGGACGTGGCGAAGGCCTCGATGCCGAACTTGTGCGCCCGGGCGACGTCCTCGGTGGCGCGCCGGCGCGTGTTCTCGGTCTCCGCCTTCGCGCGCAGGAAGTCCTCGGCCAGCTGGGCGGCCTTGGCCTCCGCGGCGGCGAGCTGCGCCTCCAGCGCCGCGAGGCGGGCCTCCGGGGTGCCGGGCGCCTCGGCCGGGGCGGGGGGTTCCGGTGCCGGCTCGAGGGCCGGCGTCGTCGGGTCGGTCACGCGAATCTCCCTGAAAAACAAGCCTTTACGCCCCACATGGGGGCGGGGGGCGGAAATTCAAGGCGAGGCCGGGGCCGGGAGCGGCCCCGGAGGGTCACTTCCGGCGGCCGGGAAGGACCCAGCTCACGGCGAGCGTGATGAGGCTGTAGAGCAGCGAGCCCACGAGCGCGGCGAGGAAGCCCTCGACCGAGAAGCCCTTGACGACCTGGGCCACGAGCCAGAAGAGCGCCGCGTTGATGACGAAGAGAAACAGCCCCAGCGTGACGATCGTCACCGGCAGGGTGAGGAGGACCAGGACCGGGCGGATCACCGCGTTGACGAGGCCCAGGGCGAGCGCGGCCACCGCCGCGGCGAGGAAGGAGTCCACCCGCACGCCCGGATAGAGGTACGCGACGGCCAGGAGGGCCAGGGCGCTCAGGAGCCAGCGCAGCAGGAGGGAGGTCATGGCGGTCGTTCTCCTAGTTCTTCGCGCCCATCGCGCGCGCCCGCGCGGCCGTCTCGCGCGAGGCGGCCTCGGCAGCCGCCGCGTCCCACTCCGCGCTCGCCCAGCCGTGCAGGTTGTCGAGGGCGATGCGGGCGAGCGCCGCCATGAACGCGGGCGAGTCGTTCGTGGTGGGGATGTAGTGGTACTGCCTGCCGCCGGCGCCGAGGAAGGCGTCGCGGCCCTCCATCGCGATCTCCTCGAGGGTCTCGAGGCAGTCGGCCGCGAATCCCGGGCAGATCACGTCCACGCGCCCCCGGGTCGTCCTGCCCAGCTCCTCGAGCGTCCTGTCCGTGTAGGGCTGCAGCCACTCGGCCTTGCCGAAGCGCGACTGGAAGGTGACGAGCGTGCGCTCGTCGTTCCATCCCAGCTCGGTGGCGATGAGGCGCGCGCTCTTGTGGCACTCGCAGTGGTAGGGGTCGCCGCGGTCGAGCGAGAAGCGCGGCAGGCCGTGGAAGCTCATCACCAGGCGGTCGGGCCGCCCGTGCTTCATCCAGTAGTCGTTCACGGCCTTCGCGATGGCCTTCACGTAGGCCGGGTGGTCGTGGAAGTGGCGGACGGTCCGGATGGCCGGGACGTTGCGCATGCGCGAGAGCGCGGCGCCCACCGCGTCGATCGCCGATCCGGTGGTGCTCGCGGCGTACTGCGGGTAGAGCGGCAGCACCAGGATGCGGTCGCAGCCCTTGGCGCGCAGCTCGGCGAGCCCCGCGGCCACGGACGGGTTGCCGTAGCGGCAGGCGCCGGCGACCGCGAGAGGCGACTTGACGCGCTCGCCCAGGTAGCCGCGCAGGAGCTGCACCTGCCGGTCGAGGTGCACTCGCAGCGGCGAGCCGTCCTTCGTCCAGATCGAGGCGTACTTGGCCGCGCTCTTCGCCGGCCGCGTGAGCAGCACCACGCGCAGGATCAGCCACCAGGCCGCGCGCGGGATCTCCACCACCCGCGGGTCCCAGAGGAACTCGGCGAGGTAGCGGCGCACCGCCTTCGCGGTGGGCTCGTCGGGCGTGCCGAGGTTCACCAGCAGGACGCCGGCTCGCGCCGGCGTCCCGTGCGCGTGGGTCGGCTCCGGGAGGTAGGCCATTCAGTGCTGGGACAGGGCGGAGGAGATGAGCTTCGCCGTCACGTCCACGATCGGGATGACGCGCTCGTAGGCCATGCGCGTCGGCCCGATGACGCCCACGGTGCCCACGACGCGGCCGTCGACCTCGTAGGGCGCCGTGACGATCGAGCACTCGTCGAGCGGCACCAGCTGCGAGTCGCCGCCGATGAAGATCTTCACGCCCTCGGCGCGCTCGCTCTCGTCGAGCAGTCCCAGGAGCTGCGCCTTGCGCTCGAACAGGTCGAAGAGCTTGCGCAGGCGCGCGCGGTCCGAGGAGAGGTCCTCGACCTCGAGGAGGTTCCTCTCCCCGGAGATCACGACGCCGTCGCCCCCCTGGCGCATGGCCTCGCCGCCGGTCTCGATCGCGGCCCGCATGAGCGCCGAGATGTCCCGGTGCAGATCGAGGAGCTCGCCGCGCACGCGGCTCGCGATGGCCGAGAAGTCCATCCCGGCGTAGTTCTGGTTGATGGCGTTGGCGGCCTCCACGAGCTGGGCCGGCGAGTAGGGGCGGTCGGTCACGAGGACGCGGTTCTGCACCTCGCCGTCGGAGGCGACGATGATGAGGAGCACGCGCTTTTCCGACAGGTGGAAGAACTCCACGTGCCGCAGCGCGGCCCGGCGCCGCGGCGAGATCACCACGCCGGCGAAGTGCGTGAGGTCCGAGAGCAGCTGCGAGGCGGCGGCCACCACCCGGTGCGGGTCGTCGGGCAGGAGGCTGCCCTCGATCTGGGCGCGCTCGACCTCCTCCAGCGGGCGGACCGTGAGCAGCGTGTCGACGAAGAAACGGTAGCCCTTGGGGGTGGGGACGCGGCCGGCCGAGGTGTGCGGGCTCGCGACGAAGCCCATCTCCTCCAGGTCGGCCATGACGTTGCGGATCGTGGCGGGGGAGAGCTCCAGGCTGGAGGCGCGCGCCAGCGCCCGCGAGCCGACCGGCTGGCCGTCGGCGATGTAGCGCTCCACGAGGATCTTGAGCAGGGCCTGCGCGCGGTCGTTCAGCATGCGGTTCATTGTACGGAAAATCGCCGGCCGCGGAGGCGGGGGTTCTCCTTTGTGCCCGGCGTCGGCGCTGTGATCTAATTGGGGCCCATGCTCCCCCCCTTCAAGACCGTGGCGATCGTCGGCAAGAGCGACGCCCCGGTCCTGCCCGAGAAGCTCGACCAGGTCATCGCGGTGCTGCGCGCGCACCGCGCCGCGGTGCTCATGGACACGCGCACCGCCGAGGCCTCGCGCACGCCGCCGGACGAGGCCCTTCCCCTGGCGGAGCTGCCCTCGCGCGCCGACCTCGCGGTCGTCGTGGGCGGCGACGGCACGCTCCTGTCCTGCGCGCGCCTCATGGCCGCCCACGGCGTGCCGCTCATCGGCGTGAACCTGGGGCGCCTGGGGTTCCTCACCGACATCCCCGCCGACCGCGTCTCGGAGACGCTCTCGGCGGTCCTCGACGGCGACTTCGTCACCGAGGAGCGCCTCATGCTCGCCGCCCGCGTGCTGCGCGCGGGGCGCGAGGTCTTCGCCACCCACGCCATGAACGACGTCGTGGTGAGCCGCGCGGGCACCGGCAGCATGATCGAGTTCGCGGTGCACGTGGACGGGGAGTTCATCTACAGCCTGCGCGCCGACGGCATCATCGCCGCCACGCCCACGGGGTCCACGGCGTACGCGCTGTCGGCGGGCGGCCCCATCCTGCACCCGGGCCTGTCCGCGGTGGCGCTCGTGCCCATCTCCCCGCACACGCTCTCGAACCGCCCCGTCGCGATCCAGAGCACCGCGCGCATCGACATCGTGCTGGTGCGGGGGCCGGGGGCGCGCGTGAACTTCGACGTGCAGTCGCACGTGGACCTCGAGGCGAACGACGTCGTGGGCATCGCCGCGGCCGCCAAGCCCGCGGTCCTGCTGCACCCGCGCGGCTACCGCTACTTCTCGATGCTGCGCGACAAGCTGCGCTGGAACGAGCGCAACTCCTGAGCGGGCGGCCGATCCCATGCTCCGGGCCCTGTCGCTTCGCGACTTCGTGATCGTGGAGGCGCTCGACCTCGAGCTCGCCGCCGGGTTCACGGCCCTCACCGGCGAGACGGGGGCGGGCAAGTCGATCCTCGTCGACGCGCTGGGCCTCGTGCTGGGCAGCCGCGCCGATCCGGGCTTCGTCCGCGCGGGCGCCTCCCGCGCCGAGATCGCGGCGGAGTTCGACGTCGGCCGAAGCGGCGCGGCGCGCGCCTGGCTCGCCGGCAACGACCTGGAGGAGCCGGGCGCCGAGGCCTGCCTGGTCCGGCGCACGATCGACCTGGCGGGGCGCTCGCGCGGCTTCGTCAACGGCCGGCCGGCCACCGCCTCCCAGCTGCGCGAGTTCGGCGAGCTCCTCGTCGACATCCACGGCCAGCACGAGCACCAGTGGCTGGCGCAGCGCGACTACCAGCGGCGCCTGCTCGACGCCTTCGCCGGCGCCGAGGAGGACGCGGGGCGGGTCGCCGCGAGCCACGGCGAGTGGCGGCGCGCCGCCGAGGCGCGCTCGGCGCGCGAGCGCGCGCAGGCCTCGAGCGAGCGCGAGCGCGAGTTCCTGCGCGAGGAGATCCGCGACCTCGAGGCGCTCGCCTTCACGCCCGAGAGCTGGGCCGAGGAGGCGGCGGAGCACCGCCGGCTCGCGCACGCCCAGGAGCTCATCGCCCACTGCCGGGCGGCGCTGGAGGCGGCCGACGAGGCCGAGCCCAGCGCCACGGGGCTGCTGGCCGGCGCGCTCTCGCGGCTTCGCCAGGCGGCCGAGGTCGATCCCGCGCTCGAGCCGGCGAGGCGCGACCTCGAGACGGCCGCCGCCCACGCCGCCGAGGCCGGCCACGAGCTGCGCCGCTACCTGCAGCGCGTCGAGCCGGATCCCGAGCGGCTCGACGCCCTCGACCGGCGCCTGCGCGCGGTCCACGACGCGGCGCGCCGCCTGCGCACGGACCCGGCGGGCCTGCCGGACGCGCTCGCCGCGCGCCGGGAGCGGCTCGCGCAGCTCGGCGGCGACGAGAGCCTCGAGGTGCTGCGCGAACGGGAGGCGGCGGCCAAGGACGCCTACGGCGAGGCCGCGCGCGCCTTGTCGGGGAAGCGCCGGGAGGCCGCGCGCCGCCTGGGGGAGGAGGTCACGCGGCGGCTGCAGGGGCTCGCGATGGAGGGCGGCCGGCTCGACGTGGTGCTCGAGCCCCTGGCGGAGCCGTCGGCGGGAGGGCTCGAGGCCGTGGAGCTTCGCGTGGCGGCGCACGCGGGCCAGGTCGCCGGGCCGGTGGGCAAGGTCGCCTCGGGCGGGGAACTCTCTCGCCTCGCGCTCGCCGTCCAGGTCCTGATGGGCGGTCGCGCCGGCATCCCCACGCTGGTCTTCGACGAGGTGGACGCGGGCATCGGCGGGCGGGTGGCGGAGATCGTGGGCTCGCTCCTCGCGGAGCTGTCGCGGCACCACCAGGTGCTGTGCGTGACCCACCTGCCGCAGGTGGCCGCCTTCGCGCGGCACCAGCTCCGGGTGGCGAAGGAGGCCCGCCCCGAGGGGACGCGGGCGACGGTGTGCCCGCTCGATGCCGAGGGGCGGGTGGAGGAGATCGCGCGCATGCTGGGCGGGGCGCGCATCACGCAGACCACGCGAAGGCACGCCGAGGAGATGCTGGGCCACGGAGCGCAGGCCGCGGCGGCGAAGGGCGAAAGGAACCGGGCGGCGGGACGCGCCCGCTGAAGGCGTGTCGCGACGCGGGAGGGACGGCATGCAAACGGCTTCGGGAAAGGCCGCCCTGGTGCTCGCGGGCGGAGGCGCCCGCGCCGCCTACCAGGTGGGCGTCCTGCAGGCGCTGCGGGAGATGCTGCCGGACCCGGCGGTCAACCCCTTTCCCATCATCGCGGGCACGTCGGCCGGGGCGGTGAACGCCGGCGCGCTCGCCTGCCACGCCGACGACTTCGGCCGCGCCGTCGACAACCTCCTCGACGTCTGGCGCCAGTTCGAGCCGCGCCACGTCTATCGCGCGGACGTCGCGGGCGTGGCCGCCAACAGCGGGCGGTGGCTCTTCGGGCTCTTCTTCGGGGCCTTCCTGCGCGACCGGCGCATCTCGCTCCTGGACAACCGGCCGCTCGCGGCGCTGCTCGCGCGCAAGCTCGAGTTCGCGCGCATCTCGGAGAACATCGCCAAGGGAGCGCTGGACGCGGTCGCGATCACCTGCTCCGGCTACACCTCCGGGCAGAGCGTGAGCTTCTTCGAGGGGGCGCCGCACCTGGCGGGCTGGAAGCGCTCGCAGCGGGTGGGCGTGCGCTCGAAGATCCAGGTCGAGCACCTGATGGCCTCGGCGGCCATCCCGTTCCTCTTCCCCGCGTACCACGTGAACCGCGAGTTCTTCGGCGACGGGTCGATGCGGCAGATCGCCCCGGTGAGCCCCGCGCTGCACCTGGGCGCGGACCGCGTGGTGGTCGTGGGCACGGCCCGCATCCGCAACGACGACCCCGAGCGCACGCGCGGCGACACGTACCCCACGCTCGCGCAGGTGGCCGGCCACGTCATGAACTCGATCTTCCTCGACAGCCTCGCCGTGGACATCGAGCGCATGGAGCGCATCAACCGCACGATCAGCGCCGTGCCGCCGGACCGGCTGCGCGGCCTCGGGCTCACCCTGCACCACGTCGACGTGCTGGTGATGACGCCCTCGGAGCCGCTCGACGCCATCGCCGTGCGCCACCTGCGGAGCCTGCCGGCCCCGATCCGCTTCCTGCTGCGCAGCGTGGGCGCCATGCGCCGCGGCGGCGCCAACCTCGCGAGCTACCTGCTCTTCGAGCAGGGCTACTGCCGCGAGCTCATCGCGCTGGGCTACCACGACACGCTGAAGCGCCGCGAGGAGGTGCTGGCCTTCCTCGAGGGCACCATGTGCCCCGTGCCGGGGGCCTACGCGCGCACGGTGAAGTTCTTCGTCCCCGCGCCCAGGGACCCCCCCGCAGGAGGAGGATGATGGCCCGACCCGCCCCGGACGCTCGCGCGGACTACCCTCACGAGCGCCCGATCACCACGCGCTGGATGGACAACGACGCCTACGGCCACGTGAACAACGTCGTCTACTACTCGTACTTCGACACGGTCGTGAACGAGTGGCTCATCCGCGAGGGACTGCTCGACGTCGAGAAGGGCGCGCTGATCGGGCTCGTGGTGGAGACGGGCTGCCGCTACTTCGAGCCGCTCACCTACCCGGAGACGGTGACCGCGGCGCTGCGCGTGGCGCACGTGGGCAACTCGAGCGTGCGCTACGAGGTCGCCCTCTTCGGCGAGGGCCGGGACCGGGCCGCCGCCCAGGGCCACTTCGTGCACGTCTACGTCGACCGCGCCACGCGCCGGCCCGCGCCGCTGCCGGACGAGTGGCGCCGCCGCCTGGCCACCCTGGCCCCGAAGGCGGCGGGACCGTGAGGGCGCGCGCTCTCCTCGCCGGGCTCGCCCTGTGCGCGGCCGCGGCGGCCCACGGCCAGCCGCCGGGCGTCCAGCGCCAGGTGCTGCAGCGCGCGCCCGGGCCGTCGGACGGGCAGGAGGTGCTGCTCGTCAAGGTGGAGATCGCCCCCGGCGCCGCGGCCGGGCGGCATTCGCATCCGGGCGTCGAGACGGGCTACGTCGTCGAAGGCGAGGTCGTGATGGAGGTCGATGGCGAGGCGCCGCGCCGGCTCTTCCCCGGCGATTCCTACCTCGTCCCCGCGGGACGGATCCACGACGTGCGCGCCGTGGGCGCGCGGCCGGCGCGTGCGCTCGCGACCTTCGTGGTCGAGCGCGGAAGTCCGCTCGCGACGCCCGCCCCCTGAGGGGCCGGCGCGCTCAGGCGAGCAGGATCGGGCTCGCGTAGCGGGCCGCGAGCCAGCGCGAGATGGCGCCGACCTCCTCGGCGCACACCGAGTGCGGCATGGGGTAGGTGTGCCATTCGGGCGCCAGGCCGCGCGAGGCGAGCGTGGCGCGCGAGGATTCCGCGAGCGCGAGGGGGACGACCGGATCCTGCGTCCCGTGCGCCATGAAGATGGAAACGCGCTCGTTCGCGTCGCTCGACTCGCGGTCCAGGGTCTCGGCGAGCGGCAGGTAGGTGGAGAGCGCGAGGATGCCCGCGAGGGCCTCCGTGTGCCGCAGTCCCGCGTGCAGCGCGATCGCGCCGCCCTGCGAGAAGCCCGCGAGGACGATGTCGCGCGCCGCGATCCCGCGCGACTTCTCCCGCGCGAGGAAGGCCTCGACCTGCGCGGCGGACTGGCGGATGCCCGCCTCGTCCGGCAGCCGGCCGATGTCGGCCATCGCGATGTCGTACCAGGCGCGCATGGCGTAGCCGTTGTTGATGGTGACCGGGCGCACGGGCGCGTGCGGGAAGATGAAGCGCAGCGGCAGGTCCTCCGGCAGGTCCAGTTCGCGCACGATGGGCACGAAGTCCCAGCCGTCGGCCCCCAGGCCGTGCATCCAGATGACGGTGCCGCGGGGGTCGGCGCCGGTGGCGAGCTCGATGTGGGAGAGCAGTTCCATTCTCTAGGGCCTCGGGGGTCGGAGGGCGGACTTGGGGCGGAAGGCCTTGACGACTTCCTCGCGCGTCTCGAGGTAGGGCCCGCCGATGAGGTCGACGCAGTAGGGCACCGCCGCGAAGATGCCGGCCACGCGCACGCGGCCGTCGGCGTCCTTCGCGCCCTCCAGGGTCTCGCGGATGGACTTGGGCTGGCCGGGGAGGTTCAGGATGAGCGCGCCTCCGCGGACCACGGCCACCTGGCGCGAGAGGATCGCCGTCGGCACGAACTCCAGGCTGATGCGGCGCATCTGCTCGCCGAAGCCGGGCATCTCCCGGTCCGCCACGGCGAGCGTGGCCTCCGGGGTCACGTCGCGCGGCGCCGGACCCGTGCCGCCGGTGGTGACCACCAGGTGGCAGCCGGCCCGGTCGACGAGCTCCACGAGCGTGGCCTCGATGACGGGCCGCTCGTCCGGGATGAGGCGGCGCTCGAAGCGGATGGGGTTCAGGAGCGCGCCGGAAAGCCAGCCCTCGAGCGCCGGGATGCCCTCGTCGCGGTAGACGCCCTGCGAGGCGCGGTCGCTCGTGGCCACCAGGCCGATGGTGACGGGGTCGTGCGCGCTCACGGGTGCCGCCTCGCGTGGTCCTGAAGGATCGCGTTGATCGCCTGGAAGAGCTCGCGGTAGCGCCGGGGCGGGCGCTCGGCGCGCCGCTCCTCGATCGCCGCCTCCGCCAGGTCCCGGAGCCGGCGCGGGTCTGCCTCCGGAAACTCCATCGTGAAGCGCGCCACGGCGGACGGGTCCGCGAGCAGGTCCTCGCGCCAGCGCTCGGCGCGGTGGAAGAGGGCGGTCTGGCGCCCCGTGGGCGCGTGCATCGCCTCGAGCTGCGCCGCGATGGGCCCGGCGTCGATGTCTCGCATGACGCGGCCGATGTACTGCAGCTGGCGGCGAATGGCCTCGTGCCTGGTCATCTTCCGGCATTCGACGACGGCCTCGCGCAGTTCCGGCGGCAGGTCGAGTCGCGCGAGCTGGTCGGCCGGCAGCCGGGTGAGGGCCGCGCCCACGTCCTGCAGGTCCTTCATCTGCTTCTTGCGCCGGGTTTTGCTGATAAGATTCTCGTCGCTCATCTTGCCTTCGGTCGCGGGGTGGCCCGCCAGGACGGTCGCGCTGAATTCTAGTCGTTTCGGCCGTCCCGCGTGCGCGAGCGCCCGTCCATCCTCACTTCCCACGCGAACATGCCCGACACGCCCGCCGCCCCGGCGCTCCCCCTCGATCGACCCTCCCTGCAGTCGGCCGCGCTGCGCGCCCTCGAGCTCGCCCGCGAGCGCGGCGCGAGCGACGCGGAAGCCGAGTGCTCGGCCTCCGTCGGGCAGTCGGTGACGGTCCGGCTGGGGGAAGTGGAGACCGTCGAGTACAACCGCGACAAGGCGCTCGCCGTGACCGTGTACTTCGGCCAGCGGCGCGGCAACGCGAGCACCTCGGACCTGTCGTCCGACTCGGTCCGCCGCACCGTGGAGGCCGCGTGCGCCATCGCCCGCCACACGGCGCCGGACGAGGCGGCGGGCCTGCCGGAGGCCTCGCGGCTCTACCGAGGCGAGGCGCCCGGACTGGACCTCTTCCATCCCTGGGGGCTCTCCGTGGAGTCGGCCATCGCGCTCGCGCGGGAGACCGAGGACGCGGCGCGGGCCGTCGACCGGCGCATCGCGAACTCCGAGGGCGCGACGGTCTCCTCCTGGGACGCCGACTTCGTCTTCGCCAACTCGCTGGGCTTCGTGGGCGGCTTTCCCTCCTCGCGCGCGAGCATCGGCTGCGGCGTGATCGCCTCGGAGGGCGAGGCGATGCAGCGGGACTACTGGTACAGCGCCGAGCGCGATCCGGCCCGCCTGGAGGCAGCCGCGGCGGTGGGCCGGCAGGCGGGCGAACGCGCCGTGCGCCGGCTGGGCGCGCGCCGCGTGGCGACGGCCGAGGTGCCCGTGCTCTTCGAGGCGAACGTCGCGGGCTCGCTCCTGGGCCATTTCGTGAGCGCGGCGAGCGGCTCGAGCCTCTACCGCCGGTCCTCGTTCCTCGTCGATTGCGCCGGAAAGCCCGTCTTCTCGCCGCTCGTGAACCTCGACGAACTGCCGCACCTGCCCGGCGCGATGGCGAGCTGCTGGTTCGACGGCGAGGGCGTGGCCACGAGCGCGCGCCGCGTCGTGGACGCGGGCGTGCTCACCGGCTACTTCCTGTCGACCTACTCCGCGCGAAAGCTCGGCCTGGAGACCACCGGCAACGCCGGTGGCAGCCACAACCTCGTCCTGCAGCCGGGAAGCGAGGATTTCGAGGCGCTCGTTCGACGGATGGGCCGCGGCCTCGTGGTCACGGAGATGATGGGGCAGGGCGTGAACCCGGTCACGGGCGATTACTCGCGCGGCGCCGTGGGGTTCTGGGTCGAGGGCGGCGAGATCCGCTACCCGGTCGAGGAAGTGACGATCGCCGGGAACCTGCGGGACATGTACCGCGGAATCGTCGCCGTCGGCCGCGACGTGCTGGTGCGCGGCTCGCGGTCCACGGGATCGATCCTCGTCGAGCGCATGACGGTCGCGGGCGACTGACCGGGCCTCGCGCCGCGCCTTCCCGGAGCGGGCAATTCTGGTACGCTCTGCCGCGTTCGCCGGCGAAGCCGGACGACGCGCCGGCAAGGCGCGACAACGACGAGGAGATCGCCATGCAACGCAGGAAATTCCTGAACAACGCCGGCGCCGGCATGGCCGGCATCCTGGCCGCCGGGAGCGCCCCGGCCTTCGCGCAGGGCGCCGGCGAGGTGAAGTGGCGCCTCGCCTCGAGCTTCCCCAAGAGCCTGGACACGATCTTCGGCGCCTCCGAGTTCCTCGCGAAGCGCGTAGCCGACGCCTCGGGCGGCAAGTTCCAGATCCGGCCCTTCGCCGCCGGCGAGATCGTTCCCGGCCTGCAGGTGGCGGACGCCGTCTCCAACGGGACGGTCGAGTGCGGCCACACGGCCTCCTACTACTACATCGGGAAGGACCCGACCTTCGCGTTCGGCACCACGGTGCCCTTCGGCCCCAACGCGCGCCAGTTCAACTCGTGGTGGGTGCAGGGCGGCGGCGAGGCGCTGATGAACGAGTTCTACAAGGAGCACAACCTGCACGCGCTCCTGTGCGGCAACACCGGCGCCCAGATGGGCGGCTGGTTCCGCAAGGAGATCAAGTCGGTCGCCGACCTGAAGGGCCTCAAGATCCGGATCGCGGGCCTCGCGGGCCAGGTGCTCACGAAGCTGGGCGCCGTGCCGCAGCAGATCGCCGGCGGCGAGATCTACCAGGCGCTCGAGCGCGGCACCATCGACGCGACGGAGTGGGTCGGCCCCTACGACGACGAGAAGCTCGGCTTCAACAAGGTGGCGAAGTTCTACTACTACCCCGCGTGGTGGGAGGGCGGCGCGGCGCTGCAGGTCTTCGTGAACACCAAGGCCTGGGAGGGGCTGCCGAAGGAGTACCGCGCCATCCTGGAGGCGGCCACGGCCGAGGCCAACACGTGGATGCTCACGCGCTACGACACCCAGAACTCCGTCGCGCTCAAGCGCCTGGTCGGCGGCGGCACGCAGCTGCGCGCGTTCCCGCGCCCGGTGATGGAGGCCTGCCACAAGGAGACCCAGGCCCTGTACGCCGAGATCTCCGCGAAGAACCCGAGGTTCGCCAAGGTCCTCGAGCACATGATGCGGTTCCTCGAGGAGCAGGTCCTGTGGTTCCGGGTGGCCGAGGCGAACTACGACAGCTTCATGCAGACGGGGCGCAAGCCGGCCACGGCCGCGGCGCCCGCGAAGGCGCCCGCGAAGAAATAGGGCTCACTTCAGCCCCTTGAGCTGCCGCTCGATCTCCTCGGCGGCCTTCTCCTCTTCCGTCTTCGGCGCGGCGCCCTTGCCGGGCGCCGGAGCGTCCCGGGGCGCCTCGCCCGGCGGCGCGGAGCCGCCCAGCGCCTTCTGGAGGTCCTCCGCCGCCTTGTCGTCGGCGGGGCGGTCCTCGGCCGGGGCCTCGAGCCGGATCTCGACCTGGTCCACGTCGACCTTCTTCGCGCGCTCCGCCCCGAGGAGCTCCGTCATGCCGGGGAACGCGAAGAGCAGGCCCACGGCCAGGAGCTGGACGGCCACGAAGGGCACGACGCCGCGGTAGATGTCCCGGGTCGCGATCGTCCCGGGTGCCACGCTCCGCAGGTAGAAGAGCGCGAAGCCGAAGGGGGGCGTGAGGAACGAGGTCTGCATGTTCAGCCCGATCATCACGGCGAACCACACGGGATCGATGCCGAGCTTGGCGGCCACGGGGGCGAGGAGCGGCAGCAGGATGAAGGCGATCTCGAAGAAGTCGATGAAGAACCCGAGCACGAACACGATCAGGTTCACCACGACGAGGAAGCCCACCGCACCGCCCGGCACCAGGCCGAAGAGCCGCTCCACCCAGAGGTCGCCCTCCACGGCCCGGAAGACGAGCGCGAAGACCGTGGACCCGACGAGGATGAACATCACGAAGGTGGTGAGCTTCGCGGTCTGGTCCATCGCCTGGCGCAGGAGCGCCCACGTGAGGCGGCGCTTGGCGATCGCCAGCGCGAGCGCCCCCACGGCGCCCATGGCCCCGCCCTCCGAGGGCGTCGCGATGCCCAGGAAGATCGTCCCCAGCACGAGGAAGATGAGCACGAGCGGCGGGACCATCGCGACCAGCGCCCGCCGGTAGAGGGCGGCGCCGCGCAGCGTGCGCGCCTGCGGCGGAAGCGCCGGCACCGCGCCGGGCTTCACGAGGGAGACGACCAGGACGTATCCCATGAGCAGGGCGACCAGCACCAGTCCCGGCACGAGCGCGCCGGCGTAGAGGTCGCCGACGGAGGCGCCCAGCACGTCGGCGAGGACGATGAGCACGATCGAGGGCGGGATGATCTGGGCGAGCGTCCCGGAGGCGCAGATCACGCCGCTCGCCACGCGCGCGTCGTAGCCGTAGCGCAGCATCACGGGCAGCGAGATGAGGCCCATGGCGATGACGGAGGCCGCGATGACGCCCGTCGTGGCCGCCAGGAGCGCGCCCACGAGGATCACCGCGTAGGCCACGCCGCCGCGGACCGGGCCGAAGAGCTGGCCGATCGTGTCCAGCAGGTCCTCGGCCATGCCGGTGCGCTCGAGCACGATGCCCATGAAGGTGAAGAAGGGGATCGCGATGAGGAGCGGGTTCGACATGATGCCGAAGAGGCGCTGCGGCAGGGCCTGCAGCAGCTCCGGCTGCAGCATCCCCAGCTCGAAGCCGACGAACGCGAAGAGCATGCCGTTGGCGGCCAGCGCGAAGGCCACCGGGTAGCCCAGCAGCAGGAACGCCGCCAGCAGGACGAACATGAGCGGCGCCATGAGCTCGAAGGCCACGCTCAGCCCTCCTTCGCCGCGCCGTCCGCGGCCGGGGCGTGCCCGGGCGGCCGCCAGTCGTATCCCCCGCGCAGGAAGGCGGCCCGCTTGATCGTCTCCGAGACGCCCTGCAGGATGAGCAGCGCGAAGCCCGCCGGGATGAGCAGCTTCACGGGCCAGCGCACGAGCCCCCCGGCGTCCGTCGACACCTCGCCCATGCGCCAGCTCGCGGCGAACGCGTCCCAGCCGTACCACAGGATGATCGCCGCGGCCGGCAGCAGCATGAAGAGGCCGCCGAAGATGTCGATCCACGCCTGGGCGCGGGGCGACAGGCGCCCGGCGAGCAGGTCGATGCGCACGTGGGCGCCCTCGCGCAGCGCGTAGCCCCCGCCGAGCAGGAAGATCGCCGAGAAGAGGTACCACTGCAGCTCGAGCCAGGCGTTGGAGCCGGCGTTGAGCCCGTAGCGGGCCAGGGCGTTGGCGGCGCTCACGAGCACGGCGAGGAGGACGAGCCAGTACACGGCGCGGCCGACCCGGCCGTTGAGGTCGTCGATCAGGGCGGCGAGCTTGAGGAGGGGGGACATTCGGTTCGGCGCGGGGCCCGAGCGCGGAGGCGGCGAGAGGCGATTATAGGCGATGGCCGCGCGGGGCCGCGTGCTAGAATCCTCCACGCTTTCAATCACTTCCTTCGAGGCCCCGGCCCAAGCCGGGCCCGCCCATGTTCGCCGACACCCACACCCTCGCTTCCGTCGATCCCGAGATCTGGCAGGCCATCCGCGACGAATACCGGCGCCAGGAGGACGAAATGGAGCTCATCGCCTCCGAGAACTACGCGAGCCCCGCGGTGCTCGCTGCGCAAGGGACGGTTCTCACCAACAAGTACGCCGAGGGCTACCCGGGCAAGCGCTACTACGGCGGCTGCGAGTTCG
>CAZNWZ010000035.1:0-16708 GCA_964576455.1 uncultured Lysobacter sp. | reverse complement strand
CGTCGAAGAGCGGCTCCTTGTCCTCCTGGTTGTCCTTGTTGTAGGCGAGCGGCTGCGCCTTCACCAGGGTGAGCAGGGCCACGAGGGCGCCGTAGACCCGGCCGGTCTTGCCGCGCATGAGCTCGGGGACGTCCGGGTTCTTCTTCTGCGGCATGATCGAGGAGCCGGTGCAGAAGCGGTCGGCGATGTCGACGAACCCGAACCGGGGGTTCATCCACAGGACCAGCTCCTCGGAAAGGCGCGAGACGTGCGCCATGGCGAGCGCGCCGGCGGCGAGGAATTCGATGGCGAAGTCCCGGTCCGAGACCGCGTCCAGGGAGTTTTCGCAGACACCGTCGAAGCCGAGCTCGGCCGCCACCGACTCCCGGTCGATGGGGAAGCCCGTGCCGGCCAGCGCCGCGGCGCCCAGCGGCAGGCGGTTGACGCGCCGGCGGCAGTCCGCGAGGCGCTCGCTGTCGCGCGAGAACATCTCGAAGTAGGCCATCAGGTGGTGCCCGAAGGTCACGGGCTGGGCCACCTGGAGGTGGGTGAAGCCGGGCATCACCGTCCCCGCGTGGGCCTCGGCGAGGTCCAGCAGGCGCTCGCGCACCGCCCGCAGCAGCCCGGCGAGGCCGTCGATCTCGGCGCGCAGCCACAGGCGGACATCGGTGGCGACCTGGTCGTTGCGCGAGCGGGCCGTGTGCAGGCGCTTGCCGGCGTCGCCCACGAGCTCGGTGAGGCGGGCCTCGATGTTGAGGTGCACGTCCTCCCGGGCGACGGACCACTCGAAGCGCCCCTCGCGGATCTCGTCGGCCACCTGGGCCATGCCGCGCTCGATCGCCGCCAGGTCGTCCTTGGCGAGGATGCCGCAGCGCGCCAGCATCCGGGCGTGGGCGAGCGAGCCCTGGATGTCGAACGAAGCCAGGCGCCGGTCGAAGGATACCGAGGCGGTGTAGCGCTGCATGAGCCGGTCGGCGGGCTCGGCGAAGCGGCCGGACCAGGCCTTGGCGGGCGTGGGCGCGCCGGTCGGGGAATCTTCGTGTTGCATGGAGTCGGCGGCGTCGGGAAGAATGGCTGCGTGCCGAGTATAAATCAGACGGGTGCGGGCATCCGGTTGCCCAACTTCTGCAACCTGGGCGTGATGCTGCGCGTGCTCGTCATCGTCAACCTCTTCGTGCTGGCGGCGGCCGTGATGCGCGCCGGGCAGCCGGCCGAGCTCGCCGGGCAGTTCCTGGTGGCGGCCGCCCTCGCCGAGCCGGTGCTCATCGTCTCCCTCACGCTCCTGTGCGCCGGCCGCCGGCTGCTGCACGCCCTTTCCTACCCCGCCGCCGCCGCCGGCGTCCTGGTCCTCGAGCTTGCGCTGGCCTGGGCGTGGGGGGAGGCCTTCGGCGCGATGTTCCCCGACCAGGCCCCGGGGTCCTTCCTGCGCCAGGCCTTCTTCGTGCTCTTCGTGACCGGCGTCATCCTCGCCTACTTCGACCTGCGCGCCCGCGCGCAGTCGCCCGCCATCGCGCAGGCTCGCATCCAGGCGCTGCAGGCCCGCATCCGGCCGCACTTCCTCTTCAACAGCATCAACGCCGTCCTTTCCCTCATCCGCTCCGACCCCAAGCGGGCCGAGCGGGCCCTCGAGGACCTGGCCGACCTTTTCCGCGTCCTCATGGCGGACAACCGCGCCTTCGCGCCGATCGGCAAGGAGATCGACCTCGCCCGCCAGTACCTCGCCATCGAGGAGCTGCGCCTGGGGGAGCGGCTGCGCGTGACCTGGCGCATCGACCGGATGCCGGCGGACGCGATGGTCCCCGCCCTGCTGCTGCAGCCGCTGGTGGAGAACGCCGTGTACCACGGCGTCGAGCCCCTGGCCGAGGGCGGGGAGATCGCCATCGAGGTCGCCGGCGCGGGCGACCAGGTCGTCGTCCGCCTCACGAACCCGTACCGGCCCGGCGCCGACAACCACGTCGGCAACAAGATGGCGCTCGCCAACATCCGGGAGCGGCTCCAGCTGCACTTCGACGCCGAGGCCAGCCTGCAGGCGCGCGTCGACGGCCCGGCCTACGAGGTGACCCTGCGCCTGCCGTACATCACCGCCCCCCGATGAGCCTCGCCGACGCCCGCGTGCCCCGGATCCTGATCGCCGACGACGAGGCGCCCGCGCGCTCGCGCCTGCGCGACCTCCTCGACGACTGCCGCCCCGAGTTTCCCCTCGCCGTCGTGGACGAGGCGAGGAACGGGCGCGAGGTGCTCGACATCGTCGGCCGCGAGAAGGTGGACATCGTCCTGCTCGACATCCGCATGCCGGGGATCGACGGGATGGAGGCCGCGCGCCACCTGGCCGCGCTCCCGAACCCGCCGGGGATCATCTTCACCACGGCCTTCGACGCCTACGCGATCAAGGCCTTCGAGGTGAACGCGATCGACTACCTCCTGAAGCCCATCCGGGCCGGGCGCCTGCTCGCCGCGCTGCGCAAGGCCGCCGCGTCCTCGCCCAGCCGGGACGCGCTGGCGGCGGCCGCGAGCCAGCCGCGGCGCCACCTGAGCGTGCACGAGCGGGGCCGCATCCACCTCGTGCCGGTGGCGGATATCCTGTACCTGCGCGCCGAGCAGAAGTACGTGACGGTCCGGACCGTGGAGCGGGAGCACCTGGTGGAGGAATCCCTCACGCACCTGGAGGAGGAGTTCGGCGAGGCCTTCGTCCGCGTGCACCGCAACTGCCTGGTGGCGCGCGCGGCCATCGAGGGCTTCGAGAGGCACTCCGCGGAGAGCGAGTCGGGCTGGGCGGTCGTGATCCGCGGCACGGGCGAGCGCCTGGCCGTCAGCCGGCGCCAGCAGCACGTCGTCAGGGAGTTCCGGTAGAGGGGGGACCCGTCCCCCTGCTACTCCCAGTACGGCGGGTCGCCGAAGACCTTCTTCAGGTGCTCGATGAAGAACCGCACCTTGGCCGGCAGGAGCCGCCGCTCCGGGAAGACGGCGTAGACGTTGTTGCCGGGCACGGCGAACTCTTCGAGGACGGAGACGAGGCGCCCCTTCTTCACCTCCTCGCCCACCTCCCACGCGCTCCGGAGGGCGAGGCCCTCGCCCGCGAGGGCCCAGCGGGTGAGCACCTCGCCGTCGTTGCACTGCAGGTTGCCGTTCACCTTGACGGCCACCGGCTTGCCCCGGTCGTGGAACGACCAGGTGTCGGCCACGCCGTCCTCGGTGCTGGTCACCAGGCAGTTGTGGCGCGCGAGGTCGGCCAGCGTCTTCGGCCGGCCGGCCCGCTTCAGGTAGGCGGGCGAGGCGCACACCACGCGGTGGTTGCGGGCGAGCCTGACCGCCACGAGGTCGGCGCTCTTCAGGTCGGCGATGCGCACCGCGAGGTCGAAGCGCTCGTTCTTGAGGTCGACGACGCGCTCGGACAGGTGCAGCTGGACCGCGAGGTTGGGGTGCTCGGCGAGAAACGCGGGAAGGTGCGGCGCGATGTGCCGGCGCCCGAAGGCGGTGGGCGCGGTGACGATCAGGCGTCCGGCGGCGCTCTTGGCGCCCGCGGTGAGCGTGTCCTCGGCGGAGCGCAGCTCCTCCAGGACACGGTGGCAATCCTCGAAAAATGTGGCACCCTCCGGGGTGAGGGTGACCTTCCGCGTGGAGCGCTTGAAGAGCTTCACGCCGAGGCGCTCCTCGAGCTGGTCGATCCGCCGGCCCACCATCGCCGGCGTGATGCCTTCCTCGCGGGCAGCGGCCGACAGGCTGCCGCGCTGCGCGACATCCACGAAGGTGGTCAGCTCCTTGAACTTGTCCATGGCCGACTCGAAGTATAAGATGTTTTCCGAAAGTTGGCTATTACCTCAGCGCGAGTGACATAATAAACTGGCGGCTGAGACCCGAGAAGCCGCGCGCCCCGCCCGGGCGATGCGCCCCCCGTTCCCGAAAGGCCCGTCATGGATACCAAGATCGTCCTCCCCCCCGGCATGGAAATCACCGGCCCCCTCAAGCCGGAGTACGGCCGCGTCCTCACCCCCGAGGCGCTCGCATTCGCCGCCCGGTTGCTGCGCCAGTTCGGCGCCCGCCGCGCCGAGCTGCTGGCCGCCCGTGCCGGGCGCCAGAAGGAATTCGACGCCGGCAGGATGCCCGACTTCCTCCCCGCCACCCGGAGCGTCCGGGAATCCGACTGGAAGGTCGCCGACCAGCCGAAGGACATCCTGGACCGCCGCGTGGAGATCACGGGCCCCACGGACCGCAAGATGGTGATCAACGCCCTGAACTCGGGCGCCTCGACCTTCATGGCGGACTTCGAGGACGCCAACTGCCCCACCTGGGAGAACATGATCGAGGGCCAGGCGAACCTCATGGACGCCGTGCGCCGCACCATCACCTTCGAGCAGGGCGGCAAGAGCTACCGGCTCAACGACCGGACGGCCGTCCTCTTCCCGCGCCCGCGCGGCTGGCACCTGGACGAGAAGCACGTGAAGATCGACGGCAAGCCCGTCTCCGGCGGGATCTTCGACTTCGCGCTCTACTTCTTCCACAACGCGAAGGAGCTGCTCGCCCGCGGCTCCGGCCCCTACTTCTACCTCCCGAAGATGGAGTCGCACCTCGAGGCGCGCCTCTGGAACGACATCTTCACGGTGGCGCAGAAGGAGCTGGGCGTGCCCCACGGCTCGATCAAGGCGACGGTGCTCATCGAGACGATCGTGGCCGCCTTCGAGATGGACGAGATCCTGTGGGAGCTGCGCGAGCACTCGGCCGGCCTCAACATCGGCCGCTGGGACTACATCTTCTCGTGCATCAAGAAGTTCCGCTCCCACCCCGAGTTCTGCCTCGCCGACCGCGCGCAGGTCACCATGACCTCGCCCTTCATGCGCGCCTACGCCCTGCTGCTGGTGAAGACCTGCCATCGCCGCAACGCGCCGGCCATGGGCGGCATGGCGGCGCAGATCCCCATCAAGAACGACCCCGCCGCCAACGAGGCCGCGATGGAGAAGGTGCGCGCCGACAAGCTGCGCGAGGTGACCGACGGCTGCGACGGGACCTGGGTCGCCCACCCCGGCCTGGTGCCCATCGCCAGGGAGGTCTTCGACAAGCACATGCCGCAGGCCAACCAGTACGGCAAGCAGCACCCCGAGGTGAACGTGACGGCGGCGGACCTGCTGAACTTCAAGCCCGAGGCGCCGATCACCGAAGCGGGCCTGCGCAACAACATCCAGGTGGGCATCCAGTACATCGGGTCCTGGCTGGGCGGCAACGGCTGCGTGCCCATCTTCAACCTCATGGAGGACGCGGCCACGGCGGAGATCTCGCGCTCGCAGGTGTGGCAGTGGATGCGCTCGCCCAAGGGCGTCCTCGCCGACGGCCGCAAGGTGACCCGCGAGCTCTTCCACGAGCTCCTGCAGGACGAGCTGAGGAAGACGCCCTCGATCGTGGGCGCCGAGGCCTTCGCAGCCGGCAAGTACGCCGAGGGCGCCCGCCTCTTCGAGGAGATCAGCACTTCCGACGACTACGTCGAGTTCCTCACGCTGCCGGCGTACCAGGCGCTGGCGTAGCGGGGTCAGGAAAGCCCGCCGGATCTGGCGGGCTTCTTCTTTGCCCGCGTGCGGAATATCCTGCCCTCTTCCCCGGGACTGCTCCGCAGACCGCGTGGCCGGGGAGGCGCAGCATGGCGACATCCCTCTGGTAAGGAGGCGACGATGAAGCCGGGTGACGTGACGGAGTTCTTTTTCGCGGGAGCGGGCTCGATGCCCGGCCTGCTCATCTGGCTGGGCGATCCCGGCCTTGCGGTCATCGTGCTGGTGGGCCTGATGCTCGCGGCCTGCGTGGCCGGGATGGCCGACCCCGAGGCGCCTTTCCGCACCCTGCCGGCGCCGGGGCGCGCCCGCGACGACTGACGGCGGGCTATTCCGGCATCCGCCAGTCGGTGCCGCACTGGCGGCACCGCACGCGCAGCCACGGGTACGGCAGCGGCGTCGTCGCCGGGTCGAGGTACGGGCCCTCGGCCGCGTGCCCCGTCGCCAGGACCTCGAAGCGCGCGTAGGTCTTGCAGGCCGGGCAGGTCGAGCGGTTGCCGTACACCTCCGCGCGCTCGAGCACGGTGATGTACCGGCGCCACGAGAGCCAGCCCAGCACGATCGCGCCCAGGACCAGCGCCAGGAGCGAGGCCGCCTTCCAGCCGAACTGCGCGAAGCTGATCGCCTCCAGGCAGGAGGCGACCACGATCCCGCACAGGAAGCAGGTCGTGAACGCGAGGTGGCTCTCGATGAGCTGCCGCTCGTACCACTTCCGGAAGCCCAGCGTGCGGATCCGCGTCGCGATGTCCATCGCCCGAGGATACTCGGCGTCGGGCCGCCGCGGCGCAAGCCCGCCGCCCGCGCTCAGCGACCGGTGGCAGGCGCGGGGCGGGGGACGGGAGGCGTCGGCCGGGGGCGAGGCGGCTGGACGGGCCGGGTGGGACGGCCGCCGTAGATGACGACGGGCTCGTCGCGCGCCGCCTCGCGCTCGAGGGCCTCGCGCTCCAGCCGCTCCTCCTTCTCGCGGCGCTGGCGCGCCTCCTCGGCCTCGCGGGCCGCGCGCTCCTCGAGGCGCCTGCCGGCCTCCTCGCCCTTGCGCAGCAGCTCGTCGCGCTGCGAGGGGTCGAAATCCGTGTTCGCCGGCGTGGTGTCCACCTTGCGCTCCTGGTCGGCCTTCGGGCACGGCGCCTGCTGGTAGGTCACCTTCCCGTCGGGCGAGGTGCAGCGGAAGACCTGCTGGGCCGCGGCGGGAGCGGCCGCGAGCGCGGCCAGCGCGAGGGCGAGGAGGCGGCCGGGCGCGCGCATCCGGCGTTCGCTAGCCCGCCGGCTTGCCCTTGGGTCGCGCCTGGCCGGGCCTGGCGGGGAATCCCCACGGCGTGTTCCAGGGGATCTCCTCGACGGGGCGGTCCGCCTCCTCGCGCAGGCGGCGCAGGCGCTCCTCGCGCGCGTAGGCCTCGCGCTCGCGCTGGCGGGCGATCTCGCGCTCGCGCGCCTCCGCAGCGAAGCGGCCCGCGAGCTCGTTGCCCCACAGGGACTCGTGTTCCAGGGCGCGGCGGGCCTCGAGCTCCTCGCGGCCCGGCGGCCGGGGATTGTCGAGCCGCTTCTGGGAGCGCTCGATCGTGCAGGGCGTCTCCTGGTAGGTGACGCGCCCGTCCGGCGCCGTGCACTTGTAGAGCGCCTGCGCCGCGGCGGGCGTCGCGGCCAGCGCGAGCAGGAGGGACGCGAGCGAAGCCGCGAGCCGCCTCACAGAACCCCCGATTCCCGCGCCTGCCGGTCGGCGTGGTAGCTCGAGCGCACCATCGGGCCGCAGGCGGCGTTGGCGAAGCCCATGGCCGCGGCCTCGGCTTCGAACATCCGGAACTCGTCGGGATGCACGTAGCGCGCCACCGGCAGGTGGCTGCGCGAGGGCTGCAGGTACTGCCCGATCGTGAGCATGTCCACGCCGTGCCCGCGCAGGTCGCGCATCACGGCGAGGATCTCCTCGTTGGTCTCGCCCAGCCCGACCATGAGGCCGGACTTGGTCGGCGTGCCGGGGTGGGCCGCCTTGAAGTCCCGCAGCAGCGCGAGCGAGTGCGCGTAGTCCGACCCCGGGCGCGCCTGGGCGTAGAGCCGCGGCACCGTCTCGAGGTTGTGGTTCATGACGTCGGGCGGCGCCGCCGCGAGGATGCCGAGCGCGCGCTCCAGGCGCCCGCGGAAGTCCGGCGTGAGGATCTCGATGCGGGTGCCGGGCGAGAGGTCGCGCACGGCGCGGATGCAGTCCACGAAGTGCTGCGCGCCGCCGTCGCGCAGGTCGTCGCGGTCCACGCTCGTGACCACCACGTAGGAGAGCCTCATCGCGGCGATCGTCTCGGCCAGGTGCCGCGGCTCGTCGGGATCGAGCGGCTGCGGCCGGCCGTGGGCCACGTCGCAGAAGGGGCAGCGGCGCGTGCACAGGTCGCCCATGATCATGAAGGTGGCCGTGCCGTGCCCGAAGCACTCCCCGATGTTGGGGCAGGACGCCTCCTCGCAGACCGTGTTGAGCTTCGCGCCGCGCAGGATGCGCTTGATCTCGTGGAAGCGCTCGCCGCCGCCGGCGCGCGCGCGGATCCACTCGGGCTTGCGCAGCGGCTCGGCCGCCACGACCTTGATCGGGATGCGCGCGGTCTTCCCGGCGCGCTTGGCGTCGAGCTTGGAGGTGGGGGTTCGCGCGTCGGACATGGGTTCAGGGGGCGCCGAGGAGGGCGAGCAACTCGGCCCGCCAGCGCTGCTGCACTGCGGCAATCGTATCACGCACCCCGAGGTCGGCGAGCCGCGTGGCCGCCAGGCCCGGGTAGCCGCAGGGGTTGATGCGCGAGAACGCGGCGAGGTCGGCGTCCACGTTGAGCGCGATGCCGTGGTAGCTGCAGCCGCGCGAGACGCGCAGGCCCACGGCCGCGATCTTGGCGCCGGCGACGTAGACGCCGGGCATGCCGGCCTGGCGCTCGCCACGGATGCCGTAGCCGGCGAGGAGCGCGATGACCGATTCCTCGAGGCGGCGCACCAGCTCCTTCACGCCGAAGCCCGCGCGCTTCAGGTCGAGCAGCACGTAGGCCACGAGCTGGCCGGGGCCGTGCCAGGTGACCTGTCCACCACGATCAATTCGAACGACGGGAATCGGGCCTGCGTCCAGCACGTGCTCGGGCTTCGCGGCCAGTCCCAGGGTGAAGACGGGCGGGTGCTCGACGAACCACAGCTCGTCGGGCGTGGCTTCGCCGCGGGTGCGCGTGAATTCCTGCATGGCCCGCCACACGGGCTCGTAGTCGGCGCGCCCGAGGTCGCGAACCGCGGTCCCCGGGGCGTGGCCGCGGGACGCCCGGGCGTCCACGCGCGCCTCAGAGCACCATCATCACCATCGGGTGGCCGGAGAGCTCCTTGTACAGGGCGTCCAGCTGCTCGCGCGAGCGCGCGTTGATGGTGACGGTGACGGAGAGGTAGGTGCCCGCCTTCGACGGACGCATCTCCATCGTGGCGGGGTCGAAGTCGGGCGCGTGCCGCAGCACCACCTCGAGCACGGCCTGCGCGTAGCCGTCCTCGCGGCGCCCCATCACCTTGATGGGGAACGCCGTCGGGAAGGTGAGGAGCGGCTTCGCCTCGGGGCCGTCCGCGCGCATGGCTCGTGCTTGCCGCCGCTTCAGTCGGCGACGGCCGAGGCCGCCGTGAGCCTCGCCTTGTAGTCCTGGAAGAGGGCATGCATGCGGCGGAAGACGGGGCCCGGCACGCCGGCGCCCACGGGCCTGCCGTCGAGCGTGGTGACGGCGAGGACCTCCTTGGTCGACGACGAGAGCCAGATCTCGTCGGCGGCGCGCACCTCGGCCTCGGCGATCGGGCGGACGTCGAAGCGCAGCTTGCCCTCCCGCGCGAGGTCCGTGAGCAGCTCGTAGGTGATGCCGAGCAGGATGTGCTCGTCCTGCGGCGCGGCCGCCACGGCGCCGTCCTTCACGATGAAGACGTTGGAGGCGGCGGCTTCCGTGAGCCAGCCGTCGCGGAAGAGGATCGTCTCGGTGGCCCCGGCGTCGGCCGAGATCTGGCGGGCGAGCACGTTGCCCAGGAGCGAGGTGGACTTGATGTGGCACTTCTCCCAGCGGAAGTCGCGCGCGCTCACGCACGCCACGCCCTTCTCGACCATCTCCGCCGAGGGGGTGGCCAGCGGCGAGACCATCATGAAGACGGTGGGGGCGAGCCCCTTCGGGATCACGTGGTCGCGCTTGGGCGGCACCCCGCGCGTGACCTGGATGTACACGGACTGGTTGCCCGGATGGTGGGCGAGGAGGCGCTCCACCTCCGCGATCCACCCGTCGACCGAATGCGGGTTGGCGAGCCCGATCTCGTCCATCGAGCGCTGCAGCCGGTTGAAGTGCTCGCGCGCGCGCAGGAGCCTCCCGCCGTAGGCCGGGATCACCTCGTAGACGCCGTCGCCGAAGATGAAGCCGCGGTCCAGCGGCGAGATCCTGATCTGGTCCAGGGGCAGCAGCTCGCCGTTGAAGTGCGCGATCGGGGAGGTCATGGCGCTCACTTGAAGAGGAGGCGGATCGAGTCCCATCCGCGGGAGAGGAACCCGGCGGCGGGCACGTCCTCGAGGGCCACGACGGCGACCTCGGCGACGGCCGCGTTGTCGCGGGCGAGCTTCATTATCCCCGCTTTCTGCCCCCGGGAGTAGGGCGCGACGAAGGGCTGCACGGTGGTGAGGCTCGCCTTGAGGCCCTCGAAGCGCTCGCGCGGAAGCGTCACCCACACGTCGCGCTCGAAGCCCAGCTTCACCGTGGCGCTCGTGCCCTTGAAGATCTCGGGAGAGGCCACGACCTCGCCCTTGCGGTACAGGCGCTGCGTGTCGTAGGCGAGGAAGCCGAAGTTCAGGAGCTTCTGGTTCTCCGACATGCGCAGCGCGTCGGTCTGCGCGCCCATCACCACGGACACCAGGCGCCGCTCGCCGCGGCGCGCGGAGGCGACGAGGCAGTAGCCGGCGGCCTCCGTGAAGCCCGTCTTCACGCCGTCCACCGTGGGGTCGAGCCACAGCAGGCGGTTGCGGTTGGCCTGGGTGATGCCGTTCCAGGTGAACTCCTTCTGCGAGTAGAGCGCGTAGTCGGCCGGGAAGTCGCGGATGAGCGCGGCGGCGAGCACCGCCATGTCGCGCGCGGTGGCGTAGTGGTCGGGCGCCGGCAGCCCGGTCGCGTTCACGAAGCGGGAGTTGGCGAGCCCCAGGCGCTTCGCCTCGCGGTTCATGAGCTGCGCGAAGGTCTCCTCGGTGCCGGCCACGGCCTCGGCCAGCGCGATGGTGGCGTCGTTGCCGGACTGCACGATCATGCCGCGCAGGAGGTCCGCCACCGTCACGGGCTTGCGCGGCTCGATGAACATGCGCGAGCCCCCGGCCTTCCACGCCTTCTCCGAGACGGGCACCGTCGCTGCCGGGTCGAGCTTGCGGTCGCGGATCGCCGAGAACACGAGGTAGGCGGTCATGAGCTTCGTGAGCGAGGCGGGCTCGAAGCGGTCCTCGGCCGACTGCGCTGCGAGCGCCTGGCCCGAAAGCGTGTCCAGGAGGTAGTAGGCCCGGGCCGCCACCGGCGGCGGCGTGAGGGCCTGGGCGAGGGCGGCGACGGGCAGCAGCAAGGCGAGGAGCAGGGCGAGCGGGCGCTTCATGGGGCGGGGCTTCAGCGGGTGGCGGGGGTGATGACGGGATGGAAGTCGAGCGTGGCGCGGATCTTGTCCGCGATGGCCTGCGCCTCCTCGCGGGTCCTGTAGGGGCCGAGCCGCACGCGGTGCAGGCTCGCGGCGGCGGCGACCTGGATGGGTTCGTTCAGCCAGGGGAGTTCGCGCGCCATGCGGTCGCGGAAGGCCTCCGCGTTCTCCGCGCTCGAGAAGGCGCCGAGCTGCAGGTACAGCCCCGAGGGACCGGGCGCCAGGAGGGGCGTGGCGACCTCGGCGGCCTGCGGCGTCGGGAGCGCCGCCGAGGCGAGCGGCGTGACCACGGTCGCGGGTGTGGCGGGCGCGGCCGGCGTCGCCGGCGCGGCGGGCGTCGGGGGCGCGGCGGATGCCGCCAGGCGCGTGGCGTCGCGCGCGAAGACGCGCTCGACGTCCACCAGGCCGCTGCCGGGATTGGCGATGCCGAGCCTGGCGGCCGCGGCGTAGGAGAGGTCGATGACGCGCCCGTCGTGGAAGGGCCCGCGGTCGTTCACGCGCACGACCACGGAGCGGCCGCTCGCCACGCTCGTCACCTTCGCGTAGCTGGGGATGGGCAGCGTCTTGTGCGCGGCCGTCATGGCGAACATGTCGTAGACCTCGCCCGAGGAGGTCTTCTGGCCGTGGAACTTGCGGCCGTACCACGAGGCGAGGCCGCGCTCGCGCATCGGGTCGTCGTTCACCACCGGGGCGTAGGAGCGCCCGAACACGGTGTAGGGGCGGTTGGCGTAGCGGTGGTAGGGCTCGTCGCGCGGCACCGCGTCGGGGATGGCCGCGATGTCGACGGGCACGGACTCCGGCGGGCCGTCGTCCGCGTAGTAGGCGGGCCTGGCCGGCGGGGCCTTGGGCGCCGTGCCGCAGGCGGCCACCGCGAGGGCCACCAGGACCAGGACGGGCGCGCGCATCAGCTCGACACCAGCTGCTTGTGCGTGGAGATCGACATGAGGATGCCGAAGCCCACGAGCATCGACAGCAGCGCCGTGCCGCCGTAGCTCACCATCGGCAGCGGCACGCCCACCACCGGCAGGATCCCGCTCACCATGCCCATGTTCACGAACGCGTAGGTGAAGAACGTGAGCGTCACGGCGCCGGCGGTCAGGCGCGCGAAGGTGGTCGAGGCGTTGGCCGCGATCATGAGGCCGCGGCCCACGATGAGGACGTAGAGCGTGATGAGCAGGAGGTTGCCCGCCAGGCCGAACTCCTCGCCGAACACCGCGAGGATGAAGTCCGTCGAGCGCTCCGGGACGAAGTCGAGCTGCGCCTGCGTGCCGTTGAGCCAGCCCTTGCCGAGCACGCCGCCGGAGCCGATGGCGATGGTGGCCTGGATGATGTGGTAGCCGGCGCCCAGGGGGTCCTCGTTGGGGTCGAGGAGCGTCAGCACGCGCCTGCGCTGGTAGTCGTGCAGCATGCCCCACAGGAAGGGCAGGCTCACGAGGCCGGTCACGGTGAGCCCGCCGAGGATCTTCCACGACAGCCCCGCGAGGAAGATCACGAAGAAGCCGGAGGCGAAGACGAGGAGCGCCGTGCCCAGGTCGGGCTGGCGCACGACCAGCCCCACGGGCAGCGCCAGCAGGATCGCCGCGACGGCGTAGTCGCGCAGCTGGATGCCCTCCTGGTGGCGGTGGAACCACCACGCGAGCACCAGCGGCACGGCGATCTTCATGATCTCCGAGGGCTGGACGGTGGTGAAGCCGAGGTTGAGCCAGCGGCGCGCGCCGTTCCTCACCTCGCCGAAGAGCGCCACGCCCACCAGCAGCACCAGCCCGGCGGCGTACACCGGCAGGGCGAGGCGCATCAGGGCCTGCGGCGGGATGTTGGCCACGACCCACAGCGCGGCCGCGGCGACGGCGATGTTGCGCGCCTGTCCCAGCACGCGGTCGAAGGAGGCCCCGCCGGAGGCCGAGTACACGACGGTGATCCCCAGGGCGAGGGTGAGCACCAGCGCCACCATCAGCGGCCCGTCGATGCGGCGCGAGATCATGTCGAACAGGCGGCTAATCACCGGTGGCCTCCCCGTCGCCCAGGGCCTGCCGCTTCTCGGGGCGCCGGCCCAGCAGGTGGTAGTCGAAGACCTCGCGCGCGATGGGCGCCGCGGTCGAGCCGCCGTGGCCGCCGTTCTCCACCAGCAGCGCGAGCGCGATCTTCGGGTCGTCGGCCGGCGCGTAGGCGATGAAGAGGGCGTGGTCGCGGTGGTGCTCCTTCACGCGCTTCTCGTCGTACTTCTCGCCGGCCTTCATGCCGACCACCTGGGCGGTGCCGGTCTTGCCCGCCACGAGGTAGGGCGCCCCCTGGGCGGCGCGCACCGCCGTCCCGCCGGGGCGCGTCACGTCGATCATCGCCGCCTTCACCAGCTCCACGTGCTCGGGCTTGAGGGCGAGGGGCTCGCCGTTTCTCACCGGCAGCTCCCGGATCTCCTGGGTGCGCGCGTCCTGCACGGCACGCACCAGCCGCGGGTGCACGGGCGTGCCGCCGTTGGCGAGGGTGGCCACGGCGGCGGCCAGCTGCATCGGCGTGGCGAGCCAGTAGCCCTGCCCGATGCCCACGCTGATGGTGTCGCCCGCGTACCACTTCTGCCTGAAGCGCTGCCACTTCCAGTCGGTGGACGGCTGCAGCCCCGGCAGCTCCCCGTCGATGTCCACGCCGGTGCGGGAGCCGAACCCGAACTGGGTCATGAAGCGGTGGATCGCGTCCACGCCCAGGTCGTTGGCGAGCCCGTAGTAGTAGGTGTCGCAGGAGATCACGATGGAGCGGTGCAGGTTCACCATGCCGTGGCCGCCGGGCTTCCAGTCGCGGAAGGGACGCGAGACTCCCGGCAGCATCCAGTGGCCGGGATCGGCGATCGTGTACTCGGGCGTCCTCTTGCCGTAGGTGAGCGCCGCCAGCGCCATGAACGGCTTGATGGTGGAGCCCGGCGGGTACTGGCCGCGCAGCGCCCGGTTGTTGAGCGGCTTGTCCGGCGAGTTGTTGAGGGCGTCCCAGTTGGCCGGGTCGATGCCGTCCACGAAGAGGTTCGGGTCGAAGCCGGGCCGCGAGACCAGGGCGAGGACGTCGCCCGTCTTCGGGTCGAGCGCCACGAGCGCGCCCCGGTAGTCCTGGAACGCCTCCTCGGCCACCCGCTGCAGCTTCACGTCGAGCGTGACGACGAGGTTGTTGCCCGACTGCGGCTCCGAGCGCGCGAGCGAGCGGATCGCCCGCCCGCCGGCGTCGATCTCCACCTGCTCGCTGCCGGTCGTGCCGTGCAGCTCCTTCTCGTAGGCGCCCTCGATGCCGAGCTTGCCGATGTGGTCGGTGCCCTTGTAGTTGGTCGTGAGCCCCGCCGACTCGATGCGCCGCACGTCGGCCTCGTTGATGCGCCCGATGTAGCCCACGGCGTGCGAGGCGATGTCGCCGTGCGGGTAGGAGCGGAAGAGCCGCGCCTTTATCTCGAAGCCCGGGAAGCGGAAGCGGTTCACCGCGAACCTCGCGACCTCCTCCTCGGTGAGACGGGTGCGGATGGGCAGGCTCTCGAAGTTCTTGCTCTCCTCCTGCAGCCGCTTGAAGCGCCGGCGGTCGCGCGCGCTCACCTCGATCACCTGCGAGAGCTCGTCGATCGCGCGCTCGACGTTGCCCACCTTGCTGGGCGTGATCTCCAGCGTGTAGGCGGAGTAGTTCGCGGCGAGCACCTCGCCGTTGCGGTCGAGGATGAGCCCGCGGTTGGGCACCACCGGCACGACCGAGATGCGATTGGCCTCCGCGAGCGTGTGGTAGTGCTCGCGCTGGATCACCTGCAGCCAGACGAAGCGCGCCGCGAGGAGCCCGAAGGCGGCGAGCGCCAGGAGCCCGGCGACCGTCAGGCGCGAGCGGAAGACGTTGAGCTCCGCGCGCTGGTCGCGGAGCGTGAGCCCGACGCTGCTCATGCGGCCGACTCCCGGCGCATGCGCCGCAGCGCCGGCAGGTGGAGCAGCCACGTGAGCGGGCCCCACGCGAGGGCGGAGAGCAGCGGCGAGAGCGCCACGGCGAGCCCCGGCAGGGCGGCCCCCAGCAGCAGGTTGAGCAGCAGCACGACGACCGTGGCGCCCAGGAAGAGCCCCAGCACGTGCAGCGTCTGCTCGAGGATCGGGAAGGAGAGCACGCGAACGCGCAGCACCTGCGCGCCGTAGGTCGCCACGACATAGGCGAGCGCGTGCTGGCCCAGCAGCATGGAGTCGCCCACGTCCATGGCGAGGCCCAGCGCGAAGGCGAGCCCCTGGCCCACGGAGGCGGGCTGGTGGACGGCCCAGAACACGAGCACCACGAGCACCAGGTCCGGCCGCGCGGCGAGGGCCCAGCCGGCCCAGGGCAGGGAGTTGAAGAGGTAGGCGCCCACGAGCGAGGCGAAGATGAGCCCCGCCCCCGCGGGGAGCTTCATCACGTCCCGGGCGACGGGAGTCAGGTCCGCGTGCCTCATGGCAGCCGCCGCCCCTTGGCCGCGCCGCCGCGCGCCGGGCGCTTGTCCTCGGCCTTCGCCTCCGGGGGCGCGGGCAGGGCGGGCCTGGGCGCGGTGAGGATGAGCACGAAGCGGTGGTTGTCCACGCCGGCGGCCGGGCGCGCCGTGATCTTGGCGAACATGTAGGCGGCGTTCTTCTCCACGGCCGTCACGCGCGCGACCACGAGCCCGGCCGGGTAGGTGCCGTCGATGCCGGAGGTGACGAAGAGGTCGCCGTTCTGGACGTCGGCCGACACGGGCATGAAGGGCACGTCGATGGAGCCGTCCTTGCCCGAGCCCACGGCGACGGCGCGCAGGCCGTTCCTCGTGAGCATCACCGGCACGGACTGGTCCTTCTCGGTGACGAGCGTGGCCTCGCTGGTGAAGGTGCCCACGGCGGTCACCTGCCCCACCACGCCCTCCCCGTCGATGACCGGCATGCCCGCCTTGACGCCCTGCGTGAGCCCCTTGTCGAGCACGAGCTTCCTCGCGAAGGGGTTGCGCCCGTGGCTCAGCACCTCGGCGAGCAGCCCGTCGGCGGCGTAGCGGCTGCGGGCCGGGGTCATGGCGAGCAGGCGCTCGTGCTCGGCGGCCAGCAGCTTCGACTGCTGCGCGGCGGCGGCGTAGTCGAGCACCTTCGCGCGCAGCTCCTCGTTCTCGCGCAGCAGCCGGTCCTGCGAGGAGAAGTAGTCCGCCACGCGCGACATCGCGGCGCCGGGGGCGGCGGCGAGGCTCTGCAGGGGGGCCACCAGGACGGAGAGCGACAGCCGCACCGCCTCCAGCGCGCCGAACCGGTGGTCCGCGATCATCGTGGCGACCGCGAGCAGCGCGAAGAACGTGAGGCGGGCGAGGGGGCTGGGCCCGCGGTGGAAGAACGGAGGCGGCTCGCGGATCACGCCGGGCGGGCGTCAGTCGTTCGTGAACACGGTGCCCAGCTTGTCCATCTCCTCGAGCGCCCGGCCGGAGCCGCGCACGACGCACGTGAGCGGGTCGTCGGCGACGATCACGGGCAGGCCCGTCTCCTCCATGAGGAGGCGGTCGAGCTCGCGCAGGAGCGCGCCGCCACCGGTGAGCACCATGCCCTTCTCGGCGATGTCGGCGCCCAGCTCGGGCGGGGTCT